>JAZKAS010000046.1:4582-4807 GCA_040389005.1 Pseudomonadota bacterium | reverse complement strand
ATTGTCCGGCACAAAGTTACTCAAGCAATGACTCTATACCGAAGAAACATCGACTCCAGATCGCTAATATTTAAATTTTCTTTTTTGGGGGTTGTGGTGAAATCTCTATTTGAATTTGATAAGATAAGTCACTTCTTTCATTCTGCAAAGATAAAAAAGGAATCACATGAGTCACGTCCATTCTCAACTCAATCGAAATGAATTAGTTAGCCATGCCTTAAGACG
>JAZKAS010000046.1:0-4572 GCA_040389005.1 Pseudomonadota bacterium | reverse complement strand
CAAAGAATGGTGCATTAACTGTTCTAACTGGCAGTCGAACAGGTCGCTCGCCAAAAGATCGATTTATTGTCAAAGATGCGTCTACTGAGACAGCCATCGATTGGGGTGTGATCAATCAACCGATTTCTTTAGAAATTTTTCATAAGCTTTGGGAAAAAGCGCAGGCGCACATGAGTCATCACGCTGAAAAATTTGTGTCTGATTTTCAAGTCGGCGCAGGCGATAAACATTCTTTGCAAGTACGTGTGACGACAGAAGATGCGTGGCAAAATTTATTTGTTAAGAATCTTTTTATTGAATTGAATAAACCGTTTGATGAAACAAAAGGTTGGCAATTATTGGGTGTTCCATCGCTTGAAACCTCCCCAGAAAATGATGGTGTAAATAGTAATGCAACGTTAATTATTAATTTTAGCGAACGAAAAATTTTGTTGTGTGGTTTGCGTTATGCCGGTGAAATGAAAAAAGCGATGTTTTCTGTCATGAATTTTTTAATGCCCGCACAAGATGTCTTGCCGATGCATTGTGCTGCAAATCAAGGCGATGATGGTAGCGTTGCGTTATTTTTTGGATTATCGGGCACAGGAAAAACCACGCTTTCCGCAGATCCAGAAAGAAAACTGATAGGTGATGATGAGCACGGTTGGAGTGCCAGTGGTGTATTGAATTTTGAAGGTGGTTGTTACGCAAAATGTATTAATTTATCTGAAAAGCACGAGCCGGTGATTTTTAAAGCGATTAAATCCGGTGCGATCATGGAAAATGTAAAACTTAACGAACAGGGTGAGCCGGATTATACCGATACCAGTTACACTGAAAATTCACGCTGTGCTTATCCGCGTTCGCATATTGAAAAGTGCGTGCTAGAAAATCAAGCGGGTCATCCGAATGCAGTGATTTTTTTAACGTGCGATTTATACGGTGTTTTGCCACCTGTTGCTAAGTTAACTAAAGAACAAGCGGCGTATTATTTTTTAAGTGGTTATACCGCGCTTGTAGGAAGTACGGAAGTTGGGCAAGGTTCCGGTATTAAAACGACATTTAGCCAATGTTTTGGTGCACCGTTTTTTCCACGCGCTGCGCAAGTATATGCGGATTTATTGATGAAACGATTAGAAGAAACCGGCGCAGAAGCGTATTTAGTCAATACCGGTTGGAGCGGTGGTGCGTATGGCAAAGGCGGTGAGCGTTTTAATATTCCAGTCACGCGCGCTGTGGTTAAAGCAGTGACCAGTGGGGAATTAAAAAAGGCAACATTTACAACTTTGCCAGGATTCAATGTGCAAATTCCAACGCATATTGAAGGCGTTGATGATGCTTTATTGGATCCAAGAAAATCATATACATCAACTGCATTGTATCAACAAAATCTTTCTGAGCTTGTGCAAAAATTTCAAGATAATTTCAAGAAATTTAGCGTGTCTAATGCCATTCAAGGCGCAGGGCCTCAGCTTTAGCGGATTATAGAAAGCCATCGTATATTCTAGCTTTCACGTTTTTGGTTGATGTTTCGTGATTAAAACCACGTTTCATCAACCAGTTATGTGATTATAATCACGAAATGGCAATCATTATTATTGTTCTGTATTATTAGTATCCTGATTGTTTACAACAGGATCAGGTTGTTTCTTTTTCTCAGCCAAAGCTATTTTCGCGGCTGCTTCATCTTCGGTTAAACCAGGTGGCACAAGACTGGGCGCTGCCACAACATTGGGTGTTGATTTTTTAGGAATCGGATTGTGATCCGTAAATGTTGAATTAGTGACGCCGGGGGGTGTTTTTAATGGCGCTTTGTTTTGTGCATTCACATAATCATCGGTGCGATTATGGCACGCGCTCAATGCTAATGTTAAAACTGCGAGAGAAATTAAAGCGAGTGTTGATTTCATAATGAGAACGTCCTTAATACATTTTCTAAAGTAATTTGATGATTTTTTTCTAAAACAGTCAGTGGTAATCGAATGCCTATCGGAATTTTTTTCATTAAATAAAGCGCATATTTTACCGGAATGGGATTGGTTTCGATACATGTTGCATCATGCAATGGCATCAGTTTTTCTTGTAAATTCCGTGCTTCAACCCATTGTTGTGCCAGCGTATATTGCGTCAGTTGTCGCATCAAAGCAGGAACAATATTCGCCGTGACAGAAATAACTCCGTGACCACCCGCTTTAATAAAATCTAGAATATTGTCATCGCACCCTGACCAGAGTAAAAATGATGGGCTGCATGTTGCGCGAATATTGGCAATACGCTTCATATCGCCACTGACTTCTTTCAGGCCAAGAATATTCTTTAGTTGGCTAAGTTGGTGTATCGTTTCTTCATCTAAACAGCCGCCCGTGCGTCCTGGATGATTGTAAATGATAATAGGAATTTTCACGGCATCATTCACTGCTTTAAAATGCAAAAACAAACCTTTTTGTGTCGGTTTATTGTAATAAGGATTAATAATTAATAAACCATCTGCGCCCAACATTTCTGCTTCTTGAGAGAGTTCAATCGTGCTGCGTGTATCATAAGTACCCGTGCCGACAAAAATAGGTATGCGGTGACTCACTTGGGTAACAGTGGCTTTGATAATAGCGGTGCGCTCTTCATGGGAAAGCGTCGGAGATTCTCCTGTTGTCCCTAAAATCACAATCGCTTCGGTGCCAGATTCAAGATGCCAATCAAGTAAAACAGTGAGCGCTGAATAATCAACTTGCCCATTTTCATGCATTGGCGTAACGAGCGCGACCATACAAGCAAATTTCATGAAGACCTCCAAAAGAAGTAATTATCGAGGAAAGTCTCAGGGGATGCAAATATTTGTCACCGTGGCTAGAATGGAGCCGTCTTTAAGTCGAGCGTTAAATTCTTCACCTATTTGAATGTTTTTAATTGAGGTTATTGTTTCTTTGTCATGAGAAAGAATTGCATAACCTCTATCCAAAACATTCAATGGACTGAGTTGATGCAACTGTTTTCCCAGCGCGCTTAAATGTTGCTTTTTATGAAGTAATAAATTGTTCATGAGCATCGGTAATCGATGTTGGTATTGCGCAAGTTTCTGTTGTTGCATTTCAAGCTGTGTTTTTGGATGTTGTTGCTGTAAGCGATGACTCAATTGCGAAAGCGTTAATGATTTTCGATGCGCTGCTGATTGAGCCAGATGTTGCAATTGCTTTTCTTTTTGCTTTAACCAAGTGAGCAATTCTGTTTTGTCAGGCGTTAATGTCTCAGCGGCAGCAGAGGGAGTGGGTGCTCGTACGTCAGCGACAAAATCAGCAATCGTAAAATCAATTTCATGCCCAATACCGGTAATGATGGGTAATTGGCAATCATAAATCGCATACGCGAGTTTTTCTTCATTGAAGCACCATAAATCTTCGAGCGAACCACCGCCGCGTGTGAGTAATAATACATCGCAACTTTTTTCTTTATCTGCACGCTGAATCATTTTGATAATGGCATCAGCCGCTTGATTACCTTGTACGAGTGTCGGATAAATCACAATTTCAGCGATAGGGTAACGACGTTTTAATACAATTAAAACATCTTGAATCGCAGCGCCTGTAATCGATGTAATAATGCCGATTTTATTCGGATATTGTGGCAGGGCAACTTTATGTGCACTGTCAAATAAACCTTCTTTAAATAATTTTTCTTTTAATATCTCAAAGCGTTTTTGTAATATGCCCGTGCCGGCTTCTTCCATATGCGAAGCAATGAGTTGATATTCGCCGCGTTGGATATACAAGCTTGCTTTGGCGCGAATCACCACGTGCATGCCATCTTTGGGATAAAAAGGCAGCGTGCTATTATTCATACGAAACATCGCGCAGCGAATCTGTGCAGCTTCATCTTTTAACGTGAAATACCAATGACCCGACGTTGGGCAAGAAAAATTAGAAATTTCACCTTCGAGTAAAAGATTTGAAAAATTGTGCTCTAAAAGCATTTTTGCAGCTTCATTGAGCTCGCTGACGGTGTAGATGGGTTCGTTTGCCATGATTTTTTTGTTAACATGCTGTAAGTTGATTCTAATGAGAGATAGACATGTTTACAACCTTTGATCATCAATGCATGATGCGTGCGCTTGAATTAGCAAGCACTGCCAAAGAAACGGGCGAGGTTCCTATAGGCGCAGTTTTGACGTTAAACGATCAAGTCATCGCAGGAGGTTATAACCAATCAATTGCTCAACATGATCCAACCGCACATGCTGAAATAGTCGCCTTGCGATCAGCCGCAAAAAAAATCGGCAATTATCGTTTGGTCGATACGACACTGTATACAACGCTCGAACCGTGTTGCATGTGCGCCGGCGCCATTGTGCATGCGCGAATTAAACGCGTGGTGTTTGCGACACAGGATCCGCGTGCAGGTGCGGCAGGCACTGTATTTAATCTTTTAAACACGGAAAAGCTTAATCATGCTTGTTGTGTAGAAAAAGGATTATTGGCGAATGAAAGCAGCCTATTATTAAAAGAATTTTTTCGAGAAAAGCGAAAAAGTTGAAAGAAAGTGTATTTAGTATATACTGGCAAAGTCTCAAATTATTAGGAGCTAAAAAAAATGGTAAAATCA
>JAZKAS010000045.1:32777-49987 GCA_040389005.1 Pseudomonadota bacterium | reverse complement strand
AGCGAGTTTGAAAGCATAGTCAGGAATATCTCGTGCCCAATGCGATAAGTCATGAATATTGGCAATATGAACGATGAGTGGGTGATCCGCTGGTCGACCTTTCGCCGCAAAGATTTTTTTAACGGCAGCTTCATTGCTCGCATCCGCAGCGAGGCCGTAAACGGTTTCTGTCGGAATAGCCACCAGGCCACCATTTTTAAGGCATTCAACGGCTTGTTCAATTTGAATTTGGCTAATCAGTGAGGGCATAGTAGACTAAGGTAATTTTTAAGAGAACATGAACGATATGCTACCAGAAGATACTCATCCAAGTCCAAGCGAACAACTGCCCCTTGCCACTGTGCTAGGTAAACAATGGCTAGAAATGCCGCAAGATCTTTATATTCCGCCAGATGCCCTGGAAGTATTTCTTGAAGCCTTTGAAGGGCCTTTGGATTTTTTATTGTATCTTATTAAAAAGCAGAATCTCGATATTCTTGATATTCCCATCGCAAAAATTACCGCACAATATCTGGAATATATTGCGTTGATGGAAGGATTGCGCTTTGAGCTTGCGGCAGAATATTTAGTCATGGCGGCGAGTCTTGCGGAAATTAAATCCCGCATGTTGTTGCCCCGTCCTGAAACTGCCGAAGAAGAAGTCGATGATCCACGCGCAGAGCTGGTGCGTCGTTTACAAGAATACGAACGTTATAAAAAAGCTGCTGAAAATATCGATGCTTTACCGCGCATGGAGCGTGATATAACAAAAGCATGGGTAGAATTACCCGAACTTACTCACACGCGACCATTGCCCACGGTGGATCTCAAGGAATTATTATTTGCTTTTCAAGAAGTATTACAACGCGCTACGCTGACACAAAAACATTTAGTACAAATGGAGCCATTATCGGTTCGTGAACGTATGAGTAATATTTTGCAAGCATTAGGCGTCGAACTTGTGCCGTTTCATACCTTATTTAGTGTGGCAGAAGGGCGTGCGGGTGTGGTCGTTAGTTTCTTGGCGATTTTAGAATTGCTCAGAAATGCTGCGATTGAAATTGTGCAAGCCGAACCGATGAGCCAGATTTATTTGCGAGCGGCGGGGTAGCTAGCTCGCTAATTCAGCATTTGGCTCCCTCATTGTCAGTAGCGACTGAAAACCCACTTTGTAAAAGGGGGTCGGCAAACAACGTTTGACGGGGGGATTTTGAGCAGTAGATCTCTCGAAAAATCCTCCCGCTCGCTACGCGATCGGCCCCCTTTTACAAAGAGGGCTTTTTCAGTCGCTATTTTCACGCATGGAATTAATCAGCTCCATTGATTGATAGCAGACAAAATTGAGTTTTTATTTTAACCCGCCGCCGAGTTTAAAGCTGCCACTACCATCTTTATCGCTATTGTCGTGAATTTGTTTAGCTGCTTTTTCTGCTTTATCCAATGTTTTATCAGTGGCTTGTCCAGCTTCTTGGCTAGAAGATGCAGTATCTCCAGAAGCTTTTTGACCCGCACTTTCTTGCGAACCTTGAAGTTTTTGCATTGCTTCTTGACCGCCACCAAACTTAGAGCCTTCTCCGCCTTGGATCCAGCGCATGACAGTATCGGGCAATGCATCAATAGTTGAGAAAGATTTGTTTACACAAGCAAGGATCAAGCCCACATAAGTGATGAGAAACATGGTGGCTTCTATCCAGGTGACGCTGCTATTACGATCCATAGTTGCATCGCCGAGTATGGAGGCTAGTGCTTGCGAGTAACCAAAATTAACAAACTGTACCGAGATAAAACTTAAAAGAACCCCGGCGGCCATACCCATGACCATTAAGCTTGGGCGTAAAAACATGTTCGTCATTAACATGAGTGCTGGCTCTGCTTTTCCCATAACCTGATGACCTTCAGGGTGTATCAGCCCAATTGCCACAATAGGTGCTGCAACAATGGTTTCTACAGTGGCCACCATCCAAGCAACCGCAGCAAGAAAGAACGCCAGCGCAGGAATGAGTGGGATAATCACAGCCAAAATGCCTCCTAAGGTCATGAGCGTTCCATACAAGACAAATACTAATGGCATAACCAGCAAAAGAGTGAACTGAACGGCTAACATAGCCATAAGAGGCAAGACAGTATATGTAAAGCCCCAGCCAGCGGCAAATGCAGATGCGATTGCGAGGAAAGCAACGGGTATCAATGTTTGAAGAATCATAAAGGCAGTTATCAGTGCCTCAACGTCATACAAAATATGATGTCCCAGGCCTTGTGCGGCGATCATGGGGCTTTCAGTGCTATCACTCAACCTATCTACCATGTTATTTAAGACGGCGAGCGTCATGGCGCTCATCAGGCCATTGGCTGTTGTTGAGTAATCTTTGGCACTGTCTGCTGTGTGGAATTTACCATTACCATCGTTATTATCAGCATCGCGTGAGGATTCTAAGTCTGCCATAAATTGACCGCCATATTCATTGCCGTATGTAAATACGCTGAGATTTTTTTCAGTCTGTATGTCGTATTTACTGCCTTCACTAGGTGCGTAATAAATACTTGAGTCAGGATCTGTGCTTATCCAGGGAAGTTTCGCCGGGGTACCCACAACTCCACCTGCATCGACTTCGTTACCGCTGCTCATTTTTGCCATATCCCAATAAAGATTGCCGATTGAAATCCAGCCGTACGAGCGAATGTTTTCGAGATATTCGCCATTCTTGTAACTATCACTGAGAGCATTACGGGCTTGAATGACATAGGAGTTATAAGTATTCGCCACTTGGTTCATAAAATCAGAACCAACGAAATTGAAAGTATTTTGCATGACGGTTTCTTCGTCTGCGCCAGTATCATTGACCATAAAATAAGCTGCGGCGTTTAAGCTAGGCATAATGGCCTCTAGACCTTGCTGGAGGTAGGGATTAATTTTTTTCTGTTCATCCGTGTTATTATCAAACTTCATGCTTCCGCAAGAAACCTGAGTAGCGTCATAAGTACCAGTGGTCGGATTGACGTCCGAACTCGTGTACTTGTTTGCAACGAAATTATAGTAGATGGGGTCAGTTGTGCTTTTTGCTGGTTTAGCTTTGGCTGGATCAGAGCTGTCTACGGCAACGGGAGGCGGAACATATGCGGCATTGACCAAAGGATAATTTTTTTGCAAGGCTTGCATACAGCTTAAACCTTCATACACATTAGTAATTGCACCATCCCATGTTTTTATCACAGTCGTGCCGCCTGATGGGTTGGGTACATTGCCCGGCACATACACTTTCTGACCGCTTTCCATGTAATCAATAATGCCGCTGGTGAGAGAATCTGCCGCGCCAATACCTTGTACAAGCAGCCACATCATAAAGATTTGAATGACGCAATATCCAGAGGCTGTTGGAATTAATAAAGCGATACCCGCAACTGTACGGATAGGCACCCAAATGGAGCTCCAGCCTTTGCCAAGCATTTCACCCTCGCCCGCAGTATTTAAAATACCCACAAATGTTGTATATCCCGCAAACAATATTCCTAAAGACATGACAGCGGTATTAAATATGCCAAACAATTTGCCCATGAGGCCAGAACCGGTGCCTGCTAGAACAGGAGGAATATTACCAAACAATTCACCTAAATAAATGATAGATTGATCGTTTGAAGCGGGGGTGAAAAAACCCGAGTTACCTGAGGCTTGTAACGCCACGCCTTGCGCATGCGTTATGGTTGGAAAAAAAGCACACAGCCCTAAAATAAATATGAACCAAAAATACCCTGAAACTTGCTTGAACTGAATGGGGCTGCGCATAACTAGCTCTCTCTTTAAGGTTGGCTCGGCCAAGTATAGTTTAAGTCTATCTTAAGGTTAGTTTTTTTTCGACTATTTTGTGATTGTGTGTAACAATCGCGCGTATGAAGATTTTTCAAGGCAGCTTATGAACGAGCCCAAAGCACAAGAATATTATTTACCGATTATCGAGGCAATTATTTTTGCGTCATCGCAGCCTGTTTCCCTGGGGCAGCTCGAAGAGGTATTGCAAGAAGAAGGCGAGCCTGCCGTTGATCGAACAATGCTAAAAGAGGCGTTGACTCAGTTGCAAAGTGCTTGTGAAGGGCGATCAATTGATCTAGTGGAAGTTGCGTCGGGATATCAGTATCGCGTTAAACCCCAATATGCGCCTTGGCTCGCAAAATTAACGGAAGAGCGTCCGCAGCGTTATAGCCGTGCGTTACTCGAAACATTAGCGCTGATTGTATACCGTCAACCCGTGACACGCGCAGAAATTGAAGAGGTCCGTGGTGTGGCAGTGAGTTCGCATATTTTACGTACGTTGATTGATCGTGAATGGGTGAAGGTCGTAGGGCATAAAGATGTGCCTGGAAAGCCTGCCTTACTCGCTACGACACGTGCATTTTTGGATTATTTTAATTTAAAAGCCTTGAAAGATTTACCGCCTTTAGAAGATTTTATGAATTTAGAAAATGCCGGTGAACAATTGGAATTATTGTTAGAAGAAGAGGCATCGGATCCTTTGGTTGAATATTTAGAAGAAGAGCAGGTTTTTAATGAAGAAGAATAAAATCCCCCCCACCCCCCTTTTGCAAAGGGGGGGATCGGAAGGAGAGCGGTTGCAGAAATACTTGGCCGCACTGGGCTTAGGTTCACGACGTGAAATCGAAGCATGGATTGCTGCAGGGCGCATTGCAGTAGACGGGCAAGTGGCGACGTTAGGTCAAAAAGTATCGGTACTTTCGCGTATTTCAGTCGATGGTCAACCGTTACGTGCGCCTTCTGGAAGAGCTGCTGAACCGTTTCCAAAAGTATTGTTGTATTACAAACCTGAAGGGGAAATCTGCACAATGGATGATCCTGAAGGTCGCAAAACAGTTTTTCAAGCATTACCGCGTTTACGTGGTAAGCGCTGGGTAATGGTTGGGCGTTTAGACGTAAATACCATGGGCATTCTCTTGTTTACGACGAATGGAGAATTGGCGAATCGTTTAATGCATCCGAAATATGAAATTGAACGTGAATATGCTGTTCGTGTGCGGGGCCATGTCACCAATTCTATGTTGACGCGATTACGCACTGGTGTGCAACTCGAAGACGGAATAGCGAAGTTTGATACAGTGACTGCAGCAGGCGGTGATGGCACGAATCAGTGGTTTACCGTTATGTTAAAGGAAGGTAAAAATCGTGAAGTACGACGTATTTGGGAATCAGAAGAAGGTATTCAAGTATCACGATTAACACGCATACGATTTGGAAACATCCTTTTACCGCGTGATATGCATCGTGGTCGGTGGGATTATCTTTCTAAATTGCAGGTACAAAAACTCGCCGACCTAGTAAAATTAGAATTGTAGGGGCTGCGCCTTGTGCCTGCCCTGTTTAAAAATAAATTAGCACAGGAATATTAATGTCACCTAAAGTCACGATTTTAATCCCAAATTATCAAACATTCGCATTAACAAAATCATGTTTAGAATTGATTCGTCAAAAAACTCCGGAAAATTTATATAAAGTTATTGTGATTGATAATGATTCACAAGACGAATCACTCGCGTACTTACGTACGTTGCCATGGATTACGTTGCTTGAACGAAAAACAATTCCAGGTGAAAAAAGCGATCAAGCGCAAGCGCGTGCATTTGATTTGGGTTTGCAAAATGTGAATACGCCGTATGTGTTAACGTTGCATGCAAATAGTCGGGTACTGCAAGAAGATTGGTTGAATTATTTAATTGAAAATATTGAAGCGAACCCAATGATTGCCGGCGTTGGAGCTGCAAATATTGGAAGACGTTCAATATGGAGCCGCTTGATAGCCTTATTCAATAAAGCTTCTACTGAAGAGGCTGATCATGTTCATCATCATTTAGATACATCTTGTGCGATGTATCGTGTCGATCTGTTACGAAAATACGGGTTGCACTTTTTCATGGAATGGAAAACAGCGGGAAAAGCCATGCATCAAAATCTAATTGATTTAGGCTTTGATGTCATAGCATTACCGCCGCTTATTTTAAATAAAAAAATTGTGCAAACATTATAAGTGCATTATTTTTTCTTTTTGCTCTGAGAGTTGTTTAAAGCTTCTCTCAAAATCATTCAATCGCTCTTTCTCTTGTGCGACAACGGCTTGTGGTGCTTTATCTACAAACGTTGGATTGCTGAGTTTTTGCGTCGCTTTATTGATTTCAAGTTGCACTTTGGCGAGCTCTTTTTCTAAGCGCGCAATTTCTGCGGTTTTATTAATAAGACCTGCCAGCGGAATTAAAATTTCGAGTTGTCCTGCCAATGCCGTTGATGCCGGTGGCGGTTCGTTGTTTTTTTCTAACCAGGTGATTTCGCTTAATTTTGCAAGTGACAATAACAATGTTTTATTGCGAATAAATCGCGCTTGATCTTCTTCGGTTCCCTGGCGCAATAACACGGGAATGTTTAATGCAGGTGAAAGTCCCATTTCAGAACGAATGGTTCTGATGCCAACAATAATTTGTTTCATCCATTCAACATCAGCTTGTGCTTCAGAATTAATGGCTGAAGCATTATAAATCGGGTATTGAATGATCATGATGCTTTCATCGCTGCGATTTAACAGTGGCTTTAAAGATTGCCAAATCGTTTCAGTGATAAATGGCATAATCGGGTGCAATAATTTCAATAATGTTTCTAACACGCTAATCAATGTATAACGCGTACCGTTTTTTTCTGCTTCGCTAAATTGTTCTTGATACAAAATGGGTTTGGATAATTCTAAATACCAATCACAAAATTCATTCCATACAAAATCATATAAACATTGTGCTAATAAATCAAAGCGTAATTGTTCGTAATGACGGTTTGTTTCTTGAATTAAATATTGCAAACGCGTGATAATCCAATCGTCAATTAAACTCAATTTTCTGCTGCTTGAATTATTGCCTAAATTATGCGCTTCTGTATTCATTAAAACATATCGAGACGCATTCCATAATTTGTTACAAAAATTACGATAGCCTTCAAGTCGTTGCATATCAAAACGAATATTATTGGTATTCGATGCGAGTGCGCAAAATGTAAAACGTAACGCATCACATCCCGATGTTGGAATGCCATCGGGAAAATGTTGCCGTGTTTGTTTCGCAATTTTTTCCGCTAGTTGCGGTTGCATCATTGCGCCGGTGCGTTTTTGCAGTAAATCTTCTAGCGAAATGCCGTCAATCAAATCAATGGGATCAAGTACGTTACCTTTTGATTTTGACATCTTCTGGCCTTCGGCATCGCGAATTAAGCCGGTAATGTAGATAGTTTCAAAAGGTACGCCGCCCATAAATTTTAAGCCCATCATGATCATGCGTGCGACCCAGAAAAATAAAATATCAAAGCCGGTCATGAGTACTTGTGACGGATAAAATGCCTCTAACTCAGGCGTCTTTTGCGGCCAACCTAAGGTTGAAAACGGCCAAAGTGCAGAGGAAAACCAGGTATCTAAAACATCTTCGTCTTGTCGCAAAATAATTGTGCTTGAAAGATTATATTTTTTTCGAATTTCTTCTTCATTGCGTCCAACATAAATTTTATTATTTTCATCATACCAAGCGGGAATACGATGCCCCCACCAAAGTTGTCGGCTGATACACCAATCTTGAATATTTTCCAGCCATTGATAATACGTTTTCGACCAATGTTCCGGCACGATTTTAATTTTGCCTTCGCGAACGGCATCAATGGCTGGTTGAGCGAGAGATTCCATTTTAACGTACCACTGTTCTGTTAAATACGGTTCAATCACAACGCCAGAACGGTCGCCGCGTGGCACTTTCATTTTGTGCGCTTCTTTTTTGATAAGTAGCCCGTGCGCTTCTAAATCCGCAACTACTTTTTTACGAGCATCTTGGGTATTTAATCCACGATAAGCTTCAGGAACATTTTCATTTAGTAGCGCTGTTTTTGTTAAAATATTAATGAGAGGTAATTGATGACGCGCACCAACGTCATAATCATTGAAATCATGTGCTGGAGTGATTTTTACGCAACCGCTTCCAAAACTTGGGTCAACATAGTCATCTGCAATAACAGAAATGGTTCGAGTGGTTAGGGGGAGTTGTAATGATTGACCGATTAAATGCTTATAACGTTCGTCTTCTGGATGAACAGCCACCACGACATCGCCAAATAAAGTTTCTGGTCGTGTGGTTGCGACAATAATTTCTTTAGAATAAGCAATATGATATAAAAATCCGTCTTCTTCTTCATTCAGCACTTCTAAATCTGAAATCGCTGTTTGGAGTTTTGGATCCCAATTCACTAAACGATTGCCGCGATAAATTAATCCGTCTTCATAAAGTCGGACAAAGACTTCGAGCACCGCTTCCGACATGCCTTCATCCATCGTAAAACGTTCACGTGTCCAATCAATGGAGGCGCCCAATCGGCGAATCTGGCCAGTGATGTGTCCGCCAGAAGTGTCCTTCCATTCGTAAACTTTGTCGACAAATGCTTCGCGGCCAAGATCATGTCGAGATTGCCCTTTTTCTTGTAATTGACGTTCAACCACCATTTGTGTCGCAATGCCTGCATGGTCTGTGCCGCCTTGCCATAATGTATTATCACCTTGCATCCGATGTTTTCGAATCAATATATCCATGAGCGTTTGCTGAAAACCGTGACCCATGTGTAAGTAACCCGTTACATTGGGGGGTGGCAGCATAATAGAAAATGCTTGGCCCGTGCCTGTGGGTGAAAAATAGCCTTGTGCTTCCCAATGTTGATAACACTGTTGTTCGATGGCATTAGGATTAAATGTTTTTTCCATGACTTACCTTTAATTTTTTCAGTTTTGAATTTTATGCGTATTAAGAGCACAGTTTTGTGTTTTATAAAATTGATAGCGCTCGCGTGCGACAGCTTGTAATGCGTCATCTTGCGGGACGATTTCGAGTATGCGTTGAAATGAGGTATAAAAAATCGGAATAGTTGTGCAGAGGTTAATCAATATATCGCGATGTTTTGGTGTGCCATCAAATCCTAATTGAACGGGCGGAGGGGCGTCGGGGCCTTCACCTAAAATATTATGTGGTATAAAGCTAATATCATTAAATGTCCAGAGTAACTCATCTAAGCGATGCGTTTCTTGACGATCTTTACAATGAATATGGATTGTATGGCGATTGTGTTGACGAACTATTTTTTCTACAAGCTTACAAACAAAACTGTCGCGACGATGTTCGTCTTCGGTGCTTAATAGATAAAAATCAACTTGCATGATACATAGCTAGCGGAAAAAAAGTCTTTGAATACTAGCACTAGGCTAACAAAAAAAACAAGGCATAAAAAAAGGCGACAAATTGCTTTGTCGCCTTTCCTTAACTAACTTAGTTTATAGTGAAGACACTGCAACTAGTTTAGCTTTAGTTTTGTTGCTTGTTAACTGTTCAACAACTGCTTGCTTAGCTTGAACTTCAGACACTGTAACTTGGTTACGTTCTGTGTGTACAACATAAGCATGTACTTTATCAACACCTTGACGGTTGTCGATTGTAGAAATAGTTGCAACTGTTGCGCCATTGCCTGTTTCAACAACAATCGCTGTCCATCCAAGATTTTTGTTCGTAGAACGAGCAGATGACATTAATGCTGCTTGAACAGCATCATAATCTTTGCTTTCAAGAGTTTTAACAAGCTCAACTGTAAGCTTATCGAAACCACCGCTGTTTTTAAGATCAATCTTAATTGCTGTAGCATGGTTGCCGTTATGAGATGTGCTATCTACCAATGTTTGTGCAATTTGGAAGCCTTCAATTGTTGGTCCGGCTGCATGTTTTGAAACTAACAATGCTGTTGGGGCATCTTTGCCACCCGCTGCATTTGCTACAGCTGCTGCTTGGCCAGGACCTGCAAAAGCTGCTGTTGAAGCCAAAGTAGCTGCTAGAATTGATAAAGATAATAATTTTTTCATTTGAACTCTCCGTGTGAATTAATAAAATTGACTTACTGAATATAGCTATGAAGTTTTCATTTTTCAACTCAATTTTAATATTTGTTTAAGATTTACAAACTAGCGCACAATTTCCTTGATGAAATTGGCCCCCGCTGCTACATTAATCCACCAGTTTGGCTCTGTTTAGGAGAGGTTTGTCGTGGCCATTTTCAAGAAATTACGGGGATATTTTTCTAATGATCTATCTATTGATCTTGGAACAGCGAATACATTGATCTATGTGCGAGGTAAAGGCATTGTGTTGGATGAGCCTTCGGTAGTGGCAATTCGACAAGATCAGTTTGGGGGACAGAAACGTGTCGCGGCGGTGGGTCTTGAGGCAAAACGCATGTTAGGCCGTACACCCGGCAATATTTCTGCAATACGCCCGATGAAAGATGGCGTGATTGCCGATTTCTTTGTGACAGAAAAAATGCTGCAGCATTTTATCCATAAAGTGCATGAGAATAGATTTTTGCGTCCCAGTCCACGTGTCCTAGTGTGTGTCCCTTGCGGTTCGACACAAGTTGAGCGTCGGGCAATTCGTGAGTCCGCGCTAAGTGCGGGTGCTCGAGAAGTTTATCTCATCGATGAACCGATGGCAGCAGCGATTGGCTCGGGCATGCCGGTACATGAGGCGAGTGGCTCAATGGTCGTGGATATTGGCGGAGGAACAACAGAAGTCGCGATTATTTCTCTCAGTGGTATCGTGTACTCTTCTTCAGTCCGCATTGGCGGTGATCGATTTGATGAGGCCATTATCAATTATGTGCGTCGTAATTATGGAACCCTGATTGGCGAAAGCACGGCTGAAAGAATCAAGCATGAAATCGGATCGGCATTTCCAGGTAAAGACGTGCTTAAAATGGAAGTGCGTGGACGCAATTTGGCCGAGGGTGTTCCTAGAAGCTTTGTA
Source organism: Pseudomonadota bacterium (assembly GCA_040389005.1). Classification (GTDB taxonomy): domain Bacteria; phylum Pseudomonadota; class Gammaproteobacteria; order JAGOUN01; family JAGOUN01; genus JAGOUN01. The sequence continues at coordinate 39,154 of JAZKAS010000045.1, read as the reverse complement.
TTAAACAGTGATGAAATTCTCGAAGCGCTGCAAGAGCCTCTATCGGGAATTGTGGGCGCAGTATTAACGGCATTAGAACAAACACCTCCGGAGCTCGCGGCAGATATCGCAGAGCGTGGCATGATTTTAACCGGCGGCGGTGCCTTGTTGCGTAATATTGATAAGCTACTTTCTGAGGAAACGGGTTTGCCGGTTATTATTGCAGATGATCCATTAACTTGCGTCGCGCGTGGTGGTGGTCGGGCGTTAGAGATGTCCGATAAAATGGGCGGGGATTTTCTCAGTCAAGAATAGGATAAAAAAATCAGAGCCATATTTAGTAAACGACCTCCGATATTACAACGAGCTTTTATGCTCGTTCTTTTATCGATGGCATTGCTTTTATTAGACTCTCGCGGGTATTTAGAAAAAAATCTTCGCTATTGGCTGCAAGCAATTGTTTCACCGTTACAGTATACCGTGAGTTTTCCAAGCGATCTGTTTCATAAAATATTGACCGCATTGACTACGCAAGAAACGTTATTGAAAGAAAATCAAGCGTTAAAAGCGCAATTAATTTTATTAAAGCTGCATCAACAGCGTTTTCTCAATCTTGAAAATGAAAACCGACAATTACACGCGCTGTTGCATGCTTCAGAAGAATCACAAATCAGCGTAAAAGTAGCGGAAGTGTTATTTGTAGCCGCAAGTGCGCGTTCTGGAGAATGGATACTAAATAAAGGCAGTCAAGAGGGCGTCACCGTGGGGCAAGCCGTTTTAGATGCTCAAGGGGTTTTGGGGCAAGTAATTATGGTCGGGCCCAAAACAAGTCGAGTAATGTTAGTGAGTGATTCAAGAAGCAGTATTCCTGTGGAAAGTTTAACAACCGGCTTGCGGTCGATGTTGGAAGGTGATGGTGTTGATCGTCCTCTTTCTTTAGTATTTATCCCTAAAACAGAAAAAGTGATTATCGGAGATGTGCTAGTTTCTTCAGGAGCGGGTAACCGATTTCCAAAAGGCTATCCGGTGGGTAAGATCGCTAAAGTTATCAATCGCTCAGGCGATCAATTTTTATCTATCAGCGTGACGCCGATGGCGCAATTGAATCGCGAACGTTTTGTGTTGCTCGTTGAGGAAAATCATGACTAAAATTGTCCTACCCATGATAATACTTAGCTTTTTATTGTCTTTGATGTTGAGTCTTTTGCCGTTATCTGAAGGATTGCTTGAATTAAATCCATCATGGTGTTTGTTGACATTATTGTTTTGGACGTATCATTATCCGCACAGAGTTAATGTGGGCATCGCTGGGTGTGTTGGAATTCTTGTTGATGGCTTGTCCGGTTCTTTATTGGGGCTGCATGTCTTTGCGTATGTTAGTGTGGTTTTTTTGTTTGATCTTTTTTATCGACGCTTTCATATGTTTCATGTTTTGCAGCAAAGCTTGGTCATTGGAATATTGATTGCGTGTAATTTTGTGATAATTATTTCGGTAAAACATATATTGACAGACAACTTAATCGATTGGTCTGTGATGTTAAGTGTTATTACGAGTATGTTATGTTGGCCCTTCTATTGTTTATTGGGGCAAAAATTTCACCTTATAAGGGGTTAGCATAACGTGCGTTATTGGCTAAGAAAAATCATCCTTTTATTGTTATATACGCTTGCGTGCGTGATTATCTCAGTGGCAATTTTTGGAGTGGCATTAAAAGAATTTACCCCTGTTATTAACAAACATAAATCTGTAATTGAACAATATGCCTCAAGTTTGTTACATGCAGAGGTTCATATCAAAAGTATTGAAGCCAATTGGGCGCGATTTGGTCCTGAAGTTCATTTTAAAGGCATTTCACTTTCTGAGTATCATGCCGACAAAGCGTTTATAAATGCAGATGATTTGACGATGCACATTGGAGTTTTCAGAACCATTTGGAGGCAATCTGTTTATTTTCGTTCTTTATCATTATCGGGATCTGAAATTTCTATTCGTGAAATTACGGCACAGCATTATCTTATCAATGAAACATTTTCTGTAGATTTGTCTGATCAAACAAATTCGCAATTACCTGAATTTCTTGCATGGTTAGTGACTCAAAAACATATTCGTCTCAACAAAATTCATGTTGCATTACAGCAGCTTGATAAAAGCGCCGCTTCTCTTCAATTTAATGCGGCTAATGTTTATCTCTCTGATAAAGATCAATCTAGCAAAGAACTTGCTATTTTTATTGACGGAAAAGCGTCAGGTGAAACCGTTGATTCTTCACACAAAACTAAGCTTTTTAAAAGTGATGTCACACTTTCAGCCTGGGTTCATTTGTTTCAACAAAAATTAACGTTTGCAGAAGTTGAATTGTTGAATCGTAATATCGTGCTTCAAGAAGAAAATATGCAGCATCATTTTCCAAGTTTTGCAGGTGTTTTTGTTTGGCAACCTGTTAAGGGCAGCGATGGTGATAATTGGGTGCTGCAAGGAAAAAAAGTGACGCTCACAAAAACATCTCATGAAGCAAGTGATTACTCATTTGAGTTATGGCGATTCTCGGATCATTATGCAGCGCATCTTAATTCATTAAATTTGTTGGATGTTACGATTATTGGCGACTTTTTCAATTTAATACCCGGCTATTTCAATGTTGAGAAAGCCCAGGTAGGTGGTGTAATAAAGGATATTGATCTCATAATTCCACAGGATGTTTCAGCCATTAACGATTATCGTTTTTCTGCTGTGCTGCACAATCTTAGTAGTGTGGCGTATCAGGAGTTTCCGGAAATGCACTCTCTTTCCGGTGCAGTTTCAGGCAGTCTTTCGCAAGGCACTTTTATGTTGCTTGATCAGAATGATACGTTATATTTTCCGCATTATTTTGATCAACCCCTTTCGATCAAGAATTTAACAGCGAATGGTCAATGGCAATTTGCAGATCATACGCTTTCATTACTCTTCAGTTCGATGCGCGCAAACGCTGTAACCGCAGAAGCTCAAGGGGCCATGAAATTAGAAATCCCGTTTAACTCATCAGCTTCTGTCATGCTGTCATTAATTGGTCAATATCATTTAAAGCAAAGCCAAGAGGCTACAAAATTTTTACCGATGAAACAATTTGATCCTGATTTTGCGAAGTGGTTGACGGCGGCTATAGGACAAGGTTTGGGAAGTGAAGGCAAGGTGTTAATTCGAGGTGCGATTGATGATTTTCCTTATCCTAAAAAAGAAGGGGTGTTTATTGTCGATGGATCAATAAAACCAATGGATGTTACTTTTTCTCCTGAATGGCCAACCGTAAAAAATATAGCAGGCCATTTAATGCTGCATAATCAAGCCTTTAATATGAAAATTACGAGCGGCGTGGTTGCAGATGGTGTAAAAATCAGTGAAGCCAGTGTTTCTGTGCCAGATTATGAAGCGGATGATTCTATTGTGAATGTCGATCTCAACGCGGCAGGAGAAATTCCCAATTATTTAAAATATATTCAAAAAACACCGCTTAATAAAACGTTGGGTCAATGGTTAAGTCCGTTTAACTTAACGGGACCAGGCGCGCTTTCTTTGCACCTCGGTTTGCCGATCGCACATCTTGATAATGATCATATTCAAGTGAGTGGGCAATGGCTCGCGCAAAGCGATAGCTTTTCATTGAAATCATTGAGTAATGATATTGTGAAAAATATCAAAGGGGCCATTCACTTTACGCAAGACAGCGTTTTTGCAGATCATGTTAACGCTACGCTAGAAAGTGAGCCTTTGCAATTTAGTATTAACACAGAGAAACAAAAAGGTGTTATGACGGCAATTGGTGTTGACGCGCAAGGTGCTTTTTCTGTTTCTGAACTCAAAACGCTTTCTCAAATAGATTGGCTTTCTTTTTATTTAGCGGGTCGTTCACAATTTCATGCCCATTTACGTGTGCCTATGAGCGCTCCAGAATATTTATTTTCTTTTGATACGGATTTACGCGGAATAAAAATTAATCTCCCTGAAGATTTAGGTAAAGAAACGAAAAGTGCCGTACCGTTTTCTGCGCAGATTTCATTGAATCCTACTGCCGATATTGCGCGGTTAATGTTAAGTTATACGAAAAATATGAATGCCATTGTTGATGTGCAGCATTATTCACAGGAAAAAATAAGAACGTTACAAGTGGACGCGCATGCAGTTGCTTTTTCCTGGCCATTAACAATTGCAACACCTAAAACATCTACATCGGATTCACCATCACTGTGGCAGTCATTAACAGCGTTAACTGTGCATGTGAGTCATTTAGCGCTTTATAAAAATGATTTTTCTAGTGTGTTGATTTCAGGAGTGCGAAATGCCGATAATTTTTTATGGAAAATACAATCGAATGAAGCAGAAGGTAAAGTGGTTTTACCGTTTGATGCTAAGCAGCCGATTAATGCGAATTTCAGTTATGTGACGTTGAAAGATGAGAAAAAAGTAACGCCGCCACCTGTTGAAGTATCAACGTCCGATTTATCTGCAAAAACTGCGGCAACGTGGCCACCTTTTTATCTTGAGATTGAGCGATTTAAAAAAGGAAAATTGAATTGGGGTCACACTATCGTGCAAACGACACCGATTACTAATGGTGTTAAATTTGACAAAATCTATTTGCAAAATAAATACCATAACATTTCTGCACATGGTCGCTGGGTCAATGAAGGGGCGAAAGATACGACTTATTTAGAGGGCGAGTTTGCCACAAAAAACCTGGGGAAATTTTTAAGTGCTAGTGATATTACACAGAATTTTGAAGCGCAAGAGGGCGCGGTTACATTTAATCTTCGTTGGCTAGGCTCGCCCATGAAGTTTCAATTGCAAACGCTTGAAGGTGATGCGTCGATCGATGTGAAGAATGGCGTCATCCCGTTAAGTGGCGATGCGGCGAAAAATGGCTTGGGCAAAGTACTGACGTTATTTAGTGCGCAAAGTATTCAGCGTCGTTTACAATTGAACTTTAGCGATTTGGGCGAAAATGGCTATAGTTTTAACTCGTTGATCAGTGTTATGCATTTTCAAAACGGTGATGCCAAGGTAGAAAAAGGTGCCTTTGATGGGCCTGAAGCGAAAATTGGCTTCACGGGCCGCTTAGGCTTGGTCAAGCAAGACTATGATCTTTACTTGGTCGTTACGCCTTATGTGACTTCGTCATTGCCGCTTATTGCGACCCTTGCAGGTGGGCCCATCGCGGGTGTTGCAACGTATGCGTTTGATAAAATCGCCGCAGGCAGTATTGCTAAATTTACGTCTTATAAGTATCTACTGCGCGGACCGTGGGCAAAACCGCAATTGATTAGTTTAGATTTAGAGGCAGAAAAAAAACCAGAAGAAAAAAATATCGCTCCGGTGACGGATGCCACATAATTTATTGATTTTTATTCCAAATGATTCTTAATCCATCAAGCACTAAATCCGGTAAATTGACATCAAATATAGGTTCTGCCATCAATAGGCGGGCATAGCCGCCGGTCGCAATGACCACAGCGGGTTCTGTTTTAAATACAGTATTTTGCCAGTGTTGCAAAATTTCTTTAACAGCCCCTAGCTGAGAATAATATAAACCAATTTGTAGTTGCGTATTGGTGTTGATGCCTAACATTGTGTTAGGTTTTAAAATTTCCACATCCGATAATAAAGCTGTCTTAGAAGAAAGCGCGGCCATCGATGATTTTAATCCGGGCCAAATAGCGCCGCCAATATAGACACTTTCTTTAGTAATGGCGCATGCGGTTGTTGCTGTGCCGAAATCGAAAATAGCGAGATTTCTGCCCGGATAGTGAGCCAGTGCTCCAGCGGCATTGGCGATACGATCTGCCCCTAATTCAGTTGGGTTGTCAATGGCTAAAGTTAAACCGGTTTTTGTGCCAGGTTTAATAGTTATGGGGGTGATCGAAAAATATTTTTCACATGCAGAAGCAATGGAATAATTCAACGCAGGAACAACAGAGCTAATGCTAATCGCTTTGATGTTATCTGGATCAAAGTGATTTTCTCGTATCACTTCTTTGAGGAAAAGCCCAAATGTATCTGAGGTAAATGATTGCGAGGAAGGAAATCGGAAGCGCAAACAAATTTCTTTTTGATCTAACAAACCGCCGTAAATGTGTGTATTGCCGACATCGAGACAAAGCATCATAATAGTCCCCAAGAAACAAGATGAAGTGCGCGCATTTTGTCGTAAATCACATATAAGATCAACTAAGGAGAATTTCATGGTCATTACCCGTTTTGCCCCCAGTCCCACCGGCTTTCTGCATGTAGGCGGTGCTAGAACTGCGTTATATTCGTATTTATTTGCAAAAAAGAATGCAGGTAAGTTTTTGTTGCGTATTGAAGATACCGATTTAGAGCGCTCAACACCTGAAGCGGTGCAAGCCATTTTTGACGGCATGGA
>JAZKAS010000045.1:27002-32767 GCA_040389005.1 Pseudomonadota bacterium | reverse complement strand
ATTATATGCAAAAATTTAAATTTATACGTGGGCTAATGACACTTATCCAACCTTATATTGCCAAGCAACAATTTTGTATTTCATGAAAAAATAATCTGTTCTTGAACTTGTTTTGTTGCAAGAAGGCAAAGCCTACAAGTGCTATTGCGATAAAGAACGCTTAGAAAAAATGCGTGAACAACAAACACAAAATAAAGAAAAGCCGCGCTATGATGGCCATTGTCGCCATCTCACTTCGCCAATAGATAAACCTTTTGTTGTGCGTTTTAAAAATCCAGAAGCGGGCGATGTTATTTTTAACGATTTAATTTTGGGTGAAATTAAATTTTCTAACCAAGAGCTCGATGATTTAATTATTGCGCGCACAGATGGTTCGCCGACGTATAATTTCACAGTCGTTGTAGATGATATGGAAATGAAGATCACGCATGTTATCCGTGGCAATGATCATGTCAATAATACGCCGCGACAAATCAATATGTTTCAAGCATTAAATTATCCTGCGCCGCATTATGCGCACGTACCGATGATTTTAGGCGAAGATGGTAAAAAGCTTTCAAAACGTCATGGCGCGGAAAGCGTTACGGATTACGAGCAAGAAGGTTATTTGCCCGAAGCACTTTTAAATTATTTAGTGCGATTAGGTTGGGCGCATGGCGATCAAGAAATTTTTTCATTAAGCGAAATGATCGAAGCATTTGATTTAACAAAAGTTAGTAAAAGCCCAGCCATGTTTAATATCGAAAAATTACAATGGCTTAATCATCATTATATGAACACATTGCCGATTGAAAAAGTGCTCACTGCGCTTAAAAAACAATTTGACTATTTGAATATTGATGTTTCAAAAGGTCCTGCATTGGCTGAAGTTTTTGAAGTGATGAAAGATCGCGCCAAGACCTTAAAAGAAATGGCTCAAGCGAGTCGTTTTTGGTTCGAACCTGTTGAAAAATATGATGAAGTAGCCGTCGCTAAGTTTATTAATACGGATGCGGATGCCGGATTTGCACGGGTGCATGATCAATTAAGTGGATTGTCTGATTGGAACAAAGAAGCGATTCATGGTGTCATTCAAAGTGTAGTTGTGGCATTGGGGGTCAAGTTTCCACAAGTGGCGCAACCATTACGGATTGCATTGACAGGAAATGTCGTATCGCCGGGGGTGGATGTGACGTTAGCGCTTTTTATGAAAGAAGAAGTGCTTCATAGAATTAATCAAGCGCGACGAACGTTGCTTAGTGTTTAATTTATTTGTATTGTATATAGTGGATAGTTAAAAGGAGTAAGTCATGAATCTGTATAAAAAAAGTATGTTAATTATGATGTTGGGTGTGTCGTTTGCGGGCACTGTCGAAGCGGCAGAATTATCACACCGTTTGTTAAAGTTTTCTAACATAGAATCAATATCGCCTATCATTACTCAGGCTCAGTGCCAGTCTTTGTTTGCCGATACCGTGGTGCCTGATCCGTCTTTTGACCAAATACACGGGAAAAAACCGATCATTACAGCGGATCAGCCTATCAGCATCACGAATACTCTAAAAATTGTATCGTTAGAAGGGCGTGGTTTTCATGCGTTTTCTAATCAATATGCGCAAAGACTTTTCCAAGGTGAAGCGTTGGTGGATTTTGGTTCTGCCAGCATTGGGCGTCAAAAAGTGCGTTATGAAGTCGTTAGTACAATGGATTTAAAGACTAAGCAGGTTCAAGGTGTTACGGGGCTTGGATATTTTTGTGTCGCTCAATATACATCGGCGCTTGTTTCTTAGGTAATTGTATCCTTTTGGGGATGATTTTAGTGGAATTTTGTTGACAACCTCCTATCGTCTGCTTAAAATCTCCCCTCCTGAATATGGGGCTATAGCTCAGCTGGTAGAGCACTAGCATGGCATGTTAGGGGTCAGCGGTTCGAACCCGCTTAGCTCCACCAGGAATATTGATAAATGTCCCCATCGTCTAGTGGCCTAGGACACTGCCCTTTCACGGCGGTAACAGGGGTTCGAACCCCCTTGGGGACGCCATATTTCTCCGATATGGCGTTTAAGTTTTTATTCCTTTCCTTCTTTATCTGTCACATTGACGATTTTCTTGTTTAAGCTTAAGATTTATCAATCTATTTCGAGGGCATAATGAGCGCAATGGCGATATCTATTGTTAATTACATGCATGAATTAAAAGAAGCTGGCTTTACGGATAAACAGTCTGAGGTTCAGGCGCGTCATATGGAACAGGTTGTCACAGAAGTAAAAAATGAGCTGGCCACAAAAAAAGACCTTGAGCTTGCGATTGAAAAGCTTCGTTATGAGACATTAAGATTCGTAGCATGGGCCAGCGTCAGCGTTATTGTTACATTGGGCGGTATGTTGGCCAAAGGGTTTCATTGGTTTTAGCGCCTTAAGATTCCGGTAAAAACCCATCGGTTTGCATTGCCCACAACTTAGCAAAATGCCCGCCGGTTTTCAGCAAACTATCTTTTGTGCCTTCTTCGATAATTTCGCCTTTATCAAACACCAAAATTCTATCCATATCTGCAAGGGTTGATAAGCGATGTGCGATGACGATCGTCGTTTTTCCTTGCATGAGTGCATGCAAACTTTGTTGAATCAATTTTTCTGTCACTGAATCTAGGGCAGAAGTGGCTTCGTCCAAAATTAAAATCGGTGCGTTTTTGAGCATCGCACGTGCAATCGCAATGCGTTGTCGTTGCCCGCCCGATAATTTTATACCGCGTTCGCCGACCAGCGCTTCGTATTGATCGTCTAATTTTTCAATGAATTCATCACAATGTGCGAGCTTAGAGGCTTGTATAACTTCTTCATCCGTGGCATCTAAACGCCCATAACGAATATTTTCCATAAGCGTGCGATGAAATAACGCAGGATCTTGTGGAATCATGGCAATTTGTGATCGCAATGAATCTTGAGTGACGTTTGCAATATTTTGATCATCAATCGTAATGCTGCCTGATTGAATATCGTAAAATCGTAAAATCAAATTCACAAAAGTCGTTTTGCCTGAACCTGAAAAACCAACCAATCCGATTTTTTCTCCTGCAGGAATTTTTACATTCAAGTTTTTGAAAACATTGCCGTTTTTATTATAAGCAAAAGCAACCGCATTAAATGTAATATTACCGTTTTGAATGACGAGTGAAGGCGCATCAGGCTTATCAACAAGATCATGCGCTTGATTGACCAGCGCTAATGCATTACTGACCGTTCCCAATTCGCGTGAAAACATCGTCATTTGAAAGCTGATATACCACATCCATCCCAATAACCAAAACGCTTGCATGAGTACTTGCGTAAAATCGCCGAGCGTCACCCAGTGATGCACCCAGCCATACAATAATCCATAAATCATGCCAAACATCATGGCTAATCCATTAAAGCCTAAACAGATTCGCATTTTTTCAACGACCCAGGTGGCTGCTTTTGCTTTGTTAATTTCATCATCTTGAAATTTTTTTAAGTATTCTGCTTCAAAACGTGATCGCGCAAACAAACGCGCATTGAGCATGTTGGAAAAAACATCGACAATCTTGCCGCTGAGTGCAGAAACTGCCTCAGAATGAATGGCAGATAATTTATTTCCCCGCTGAAAAAATAGAAAAATAATACAGAAGTGCAAGCAAATCCATGCAGCTAATATAGCAGCAAAAACAGGACTGGTTTGCCACATCATGACTAAAACAATGATCGTGCCAGTGAGCGCAGTGATACCGTTGAAGCAAATAATTTCCAGAATCGTTTGGCAGCTCGTCGATAAATCTGCTAATTTTTTAGCAAGGTTGCCGGCGAAGTTACTGGAAAAGTATTCGTGTGAATGTGAGGTGGCATATTTAAATACCGCCTCACGAATATTGGCTCGAAAGCGTGGAAAAGTATAAATTTGCGTAATGCCTTGAACGCGCATAAAAAATTCAGCCGCAAACCAAAAAACAATTAAGAGTAATAACGTGCTGCCGATCGCGACATAAATGCCGCTTCTTTCGCCTTGATAATTTTGCAGTGTATTAACAATTTTTTTAAGAAAATAAGGGAAAATGGCGTCGCTGACTGCCCACACGATAAATGAAAAGATAATGATGGAAAACTTTAGCCATTGCTTGCGGGCGAAATAAAAAATAAACGCGAGGGCAGATTTAGGGAGTTTCATACGGCCTCTATAACATATTTTTTTGAGAAGTAATTTTCGCAAACCACAATTATAGCACACCACGCAAAACTTGCCGCAAGAGAATTCGCTAAAAACGGCAGGGCGAGTGTGTAACATTTCACTAATCCTGCTGCGTTATGAGGGTATAATGCGGTTATGAACCAAGTGCCAAAATTCGTCCAAATCCAATAGCCCAGAGTTACTGCGCAAGAAGTTCCCATGAATGTAGCGCTAAATCCTTTTTTTCGTATCCAGAAACCGACCCCGCCTGTTATGAGTAAAGCGCTATAAGTCAACAGGGCCCAGCTGCCAATGCCAAATCCCAGTAAAAGATCAGAGATGACGGCCATTAAAATAATAAACGCACTTGCGCGTAGTGGCGTATTTTTCATTCCTAAATATAGGGCAAAGATAATTTCAGGAGAGAAATTAGGAAGATGCGGGATGAGTCTGGTTAAAATGCCAAAGCTAATAATGAAAAAAGGTAACATCATTTTGATTCGCGATAAGATAGTCGGTATAGTATACGACTAATTTACCGTACGTGACATCAGAATTTTGAGGGAAAATATGTGGGATATTAGGCGGTTTAGTGAGTTGAGCGCGACAGAAGTCCATGATCTCTATCAGTTGCGCGCTGAAGTATTTGTGCTTGAGCAGCGATGTGTTTACCAAGATGTTGACGGCAAAGATTTTGAGGCGATACATGTTTTACATTATGATAAAAACAAAAGTGAACTCATTGCCTATGGAAGAATTTTTTTACCAACACAAGAGGATGCAAATGCGCGTTTTGGTCGTATTGTTATTCGGAAAAATCAACGTGGAAAAGGTCTGGCTAAAGAGTTGGTTCAAGAAATCATTCGATGGATAAAAGGAGAAACAACGCAGCCAATTAAAATTTCAGCGCAACACTATTTAATAGAATTTTACCAAGGCTTTGGTTTTGAAATCATGGGCGACCCTTACGATGAAGATGGTATTTTGCATATTGATATGATTAAGCCATGTCGTGATTGAAGATGAGTGATTTTCATCATCCAAATGGTCTTGTTTATTTGTTTAACCATATTTTTTTGAAAAGCCATAATACCATTTTGGCTTATGGGAAAGACGAACCGCTTTATTTGCCCGCGAACGAAGCTCGACCTCATAATGTCATTTATTTTGCGCACGGTTTTTTTAATTCAGCTTTGCATGAATGTGCGCATTGGATGATCGCAGGCAAAGAGCGACGACAATTAGAAGATTATGGTTATTGGTACGAACCGGATGGACGCAACGCCGAACAACAAACTCTGTTTCAACAAGTAGAAGTAAAGCCACAAGCGTTGGAGTGGATTTTTTCACAAGCTGCCGGATCAAAATTTGAATGTAGTTTTGATAATTTGAATGCGCCGGTGGAAGATTACGAACAATTCAAAAGTGCGGTGCAAAAGCAGATGTTGGAATATCAGAAAAATGGATTACCGAGGCGGGCGAGAATTTTTTATGAGGCGTTGGTGAGTTATTATCAATGAGCAATAAAAAGCAAATTAGGTTTGAGAAAAGAGAAAAAGAATGATTGAATTGTCGGTGGGGATAGGGTGTGTGCCCTATGCCTGTAA
>JAZKAS010000045.1:0-26992 GCA_040389005.1 Pseudomonadota bacterium | reverse complement strand
CTGTCTTTTTTATGATCTAGGGGCGAGTGTTTATGAGTGTTGAAGCAATGCTGCGAGAGAAATTAGCCGCCGCACATCATGTTGTGCATTATTCCAACTGGGATGACCTTTTGGCGACGCACTTAAGCGCAAGAATTCCTAACACAGAGCATCTTCTCATTACTCCCATGAATGTGCCATTTGAAGAAGTCTGTGCTTCCAATTTAATTAAATGCGATTTTAACGGAAAAATAATTTCAGATAACGGTCAAAAATTAATGCCACAGGCCATTAATATTCATGGCGAAATTTATAAGCATAGTTCCACAATCATGAGCGCAATGCATACACATAGTATTTATGGCGTAGCAGTGTCTTCTTTAGAAGCCGGCTTATTGTTTATGAATCAGCAATCACTGCGATTTTATAATGATGTGGCCTATCATCCTTTTGACGGATTAGCCTTGCGAAATGAGGGCGAAGAAATTGTAAAATCTCTTGGCAATAAAAAAGTGATGATTTTACGTAATCATGGATTATTGACGACAGGTCGATCAATAGAGGTGGCCATGTATTTGCTGCATTATTTAGAAGTAGTATGCAAAATACAAATTAAGACTTTATCTTCAGGTGAAACAATAGTTTACCCGAGTAAAGAGCTCAGCGAAAAAACAAAGTTGCAGTTTGATTCTATTCTCTCGCCTGAATTCGAGTTTGAAACATTGACGCGTAGGATCGCAGGGCGTTCTCGAGTAGATTATAAGAGTTAATTTATGACGCAAAATAATAAACTAAAAATTATCGACCCACACATTCATTTGTGGGATCTGTCATTTGGTCGCAACACTTGGCTTTCAGATAGAACTAGTGATCTTCTGGGGCCATTAGCGCCGATTAATAAAAATTATCTAAAAAAAGATTATTTAGAAGATAGCGAAGCTTTTGATGTTGAAAAAGTAATTCATGTAGAAGCCGTTGCCACTAGATTTGTCAAAGACGAAGTTGAGTGGCTAGATCAGCTTTATGGGCAAGATGCTTTTCTGGGCGGAATTGTGGCTGGAGCTGATTTATTAGATGCTAATATAGAAGATCTTCTACGGTTTTATGGAGGCCATCGATTAGTTAAAGGTATTCGGCAAATTTTAAATTGGAGTGAAAATCCAAAATATACCGCCGGTGCAAGGCCAGATGATTTAACGAATGAATTATGGATAAAAAATTTCGGATTATTACAAAAATATAATTTATCGTTTGATATGCAAATTTGCCCTGAGCAAATGGTTGATGCTATAAAGTTAGCTCATTTGTGTCCTGATATTTCAATTGTCATTGATCATGCAGGGATGCCGATTTCTGAATACGGGAATCTTTGGGAAGCGGGTATTCTGAATTTGTCAAAATGTCCGAATGTTTTTGTTAAGATTTCAGGTTTTGGAATGTTTGATCACCAGTGGTCTAAAGACTCTGTCACTGAATATATCAAGTACGTTATTCAGTGCTTTGGTCCAGATAGATGCATGTTTGCTAGCAATTTCCCCGTGGACAAGTTATATGGCAGTTATTCTAAACTTGTAAATAGTTATCTTCAGATTGTTGATGCCTTTTTTTATCAAGATAGAAATAAAATATTTCACGACACCGCAAAAAGATTTTATAAGTTATAGGGAAAGAATATGTCAAAAAAAGTTGCGATTGTATCAGGTGGATTTTCTGGAATTGGCGAAGCAGTTATTCAGAGGTTTAGATCACAAGGTATAACGGCTTATTCTTTAGATATACATGCACAAGATAATGATCCATTTTCATTAATTTGTGATGTGACTAAAAATGTAGAAATTACCGCATGTATTAATGAAATTCTTGAAAAAGAAGGTCGTATTGATATTTTGGTCAGTAATGCGGGAATGCATCTATCAGAGACGATTGAGAACACAACAGAAGAACTGTTTAACCAGGTAATGAGTTTAAATTTTAAAGGCGCATTTTTTCTTTTGCAAGCAGTTATTCCTGCGATGAAGCAACAAAACCATGGAAAAATTATCGTGATTTCTTCTGAGCAAGCTTTCGTTGCAAAACCTCGATCAGCCATTTACGGTGCGACAAAAGCAGCTCTTGCACAATTAGCAAAAAATATCGCAATTGATTATGCGCAATTTGGTATTTACTGCAACGTCGTTTGCCCGGGTACCATTGACACCCCTTTATATCGTAAAGCGATTGAGCGCTATCAAAAAAGATCAGGTATATCGATGGAAGATATTGAAAAAAGCGAAGCAGAAACGCAATTAGTGAATCGAGTTGGCCGTCCAGATGAAGTCGCGAGTTTAGTAGCGTTTCTTTGTTCTTCTGAGGCTGATTTTATTACCGGCGCATTATTTCCGATTGATGGAGGATATACAACGCAGTAAAGATTTGATCAGTGTGGAAAAACTTGCTAGATTTTATTTCGCTAATGCTTTTCCCGCCCTTATTTTTTTTCCATAAGAACAATGACTAATTTTGCTTAAACTCAATTAAAAGGTGACTTTATGAAAATCACAAGCGTAGAAATCTTCGATATTTTTTGTTCAGAACGTCCTACTTGGCATCCTATCTTTGTACGTATTCATACAGATGAAGGCATTAGCGGTGTTGGTGAAGCAGGCTTGGCATATGATTTAGGTCATTCGGCTGCTGCTGCAATGATTAAAGAATTTGCAGAGGCAATGTTGATTGGCTGGGATCCTATGCGCACTGAAAAATTATGGTCGCGTATGTTTCGTGAAAGTTTTTGGGCGGTTGGTGGAGGGCCGGTCGTGTTTTCTGCAATGAGTGCGATTGATACAGCTTTATGGGATATTAGAGGCAAAGCGTTAGGTGTGCCGGTTTATCAATTGTTAGGCGGCAAAGTGAATGAAAAATTACGTACTTATGCGAGTCAGTTACAATTTGACTGGGATACAAAAGAGCGTAAAAAACTAACTAATCCAGATGATTATGCAAAGGCGACCGAGAAAGCAGTTGCAGAAGGGTATACCGCTGTCAAAGTCGATCCAATGATGTTTGATGAAAATGGGAATACGCAATTTGATTGTACCCAATTATTTTCTAAAAAATACCTTGATATGATTCGTGCAAGAATGCAGGCTATTCGTGATGTACTTGGCGATGAGGGAGATATTATTTATGAATGTCATAGTCTTACAGGTTTAGCGCCAGCATTGCAAATTGGTAGACTCGCTGAAGAATTTAATTGTATGTGTTTAGAAGAGCCGGTTAATTACTTGAACTCTAAACTTCATCGACCTTTAAGAGAGAAATTAAATATCCCTTTAGCGGCAGGTGAGCGTTTGTATTTACGTCATGGTATTCGTCCTTATTTGGAAGATCAAACGATTGATATTTTACAGCCGGATATTGGTTTATGTGGTGGTTTAACCGAAGCTAAAAAGATTTGCGATTATGCCGATATGTATGACGTGCAAATTCAAGCGCATATTTGTGGTGGGCCTGTTGCAACAGCCGCAGCGTTGCATTTAGAAACTACGATTCCAAATTTTATTATTCATGAACATCATACTTATTCATTGAAAACATTTAACCGTGAGCTTTGTATACAAGATCTTCAGCCGGTGAATGGTTATTTTCAGGTATCCGATGCGCCGGGATTGGGGATTGAGTTAAATGATGTAGTGGTTATGAAATCACCGAGGGTAGTGGTGAAATAGATATCATAAAAGCGCAATGGCCGTATATTATAAAAATTAATTTTTATAATATACGGCCAGAATTAGTTGATCAGATAATGAGAAGTCCATTTGCTTTCATTCTGCTGCTTCATCTAGGTGAATTTTTATAAACTCATAGAATCTCTCGCCATCCAGAATCCATGCTTCATGGCCATATTGTGTTTTAAAATCGCGCAATATGCAGTTATGTCCTTTTTTCTTTAGAGTAAGAAATATTTTTTCAACATATTTTTCTGGTGTGAATAAATCATTTTCCATTGTGACCATGAGCAGATTGGAGTTATGTTTTGAAGAATTCTCATCAAAATTGATTTCAAAATTAGCAATCATTTTTAGCAATAGGCTATTAGAATAGGCAGAAAAACGGTGTTGAAACTCTAAGTTATCTTCTACGAAAAATTGTTCCAATGCTTTGAGATTGTCATTTGAATTTTCTTGACTAAGCTTATTGTGCAAGATTTCTAGTGCTGATTCAGCAGTGCATGATAATCTAAAGAAAAAACGGGATAACCCCAACATTGTTTTCAGTTCTTTTCCCTGCCACGCGTTGATTGATTGATCAATAAGGCCAGCTTGAGCTAGATTAGTTAGTTTTGTCATATAAGGAACAGGTACGCCAGCGACTGAAATAAATTTTTTACTCATTTCTGGATAACGTAAATACATATCTAGTGCTTGCATACCGCCTAAAGAGCATCCAAACACTAAATCGAGTGTGGTTAACTTAAGTTTTTTCAGTGCTGTTACAATAAAATCAACAGTGTCTTGAATGGTAAGTTCTGGAAAGTTCTCATGATAAGGTTTTCCTGTAGACTCGTCGATAGTTTCTGGGCCAAAAGATCCATGTGATGAACCAGGCGAATTAATGCAAATAATATTGAAATTTTTGAGAATTTCTAGAATATCAAATTTCTTCCACCAAGCATGTAGTTCAGTATTTGTTGAGAAGGCATGAAAGAAAAGCGCGAGCGATTTATGGTTGTTAAGATCGCCATATAAAGTATAACATGCAGGTGTATTAAAAAATTTTTGACCAGTATGTATTTTATATTGTGAAAGAGTTGTTTTTTTTGTTTCGTAATGCATTTTCGCCCCTGAAATATATTGACCTAATTTTATAGCATGACGGTTTGCTTGACAATGTAGGGGCTATCGGCGATCGCCCGTTCAAATTACGCTTCGGCATTTCAGAAAATTTTTTTGAATTAAAACACCAAATTAAATATGTGACTGCAACAAAGGACTCGCTATCACAGTTGATTCATTTGATCCCTTGCATCGTCTATGTAATCCAACATGATCAAATTGACTATCAATTTTTTTTTCTTCGCGCAGTTCGCCAGAGCTATGAGAATTCCGTTCTGTTGAAGATGTTCTGGTGGAATCTGTGTCCATAAAATGCAAAAATGAAGGAATGCCTTCGCTTAATATTTTTTCGTGCGCAAAGTTAAACGCTTTTCGCCAAGCATTAGCTGCGTCGGTAGAGTAGTCTCTTGTCGCAATGCCGCAGTCTTTGAGTGGTTCATATTGCTGTGCATGACGCCACAAGTTGCCACGATCAGATTCCATTAATTTTGATAAATTATAATGAGTATCGAGATCCTCATTAGAGGAGAGGGCATAGTAATCATTAGCTTTTTTAATAAAATAAAAAAATGCGTTTTCAGTGCGTATTTCCATATAAGCAATATGCAAATAATAGTCAGCAAGTTTTGCATAGATCTCTTGAATTTTATTAGGTTTGTGAGGGAGCAGCCAGTTTGAAAATTTATTCCATGGTGTTTCAGCTTCTTGTAAAAGTTTTTTTAACTCTTCTTCTAGCTGAAAAACTTCATAAGAAAATTGCATAAACCATTCTGCTTGAGTGCGCATAAACGTACTACACTCAATTGTATTTGGTTGTTTGCTTATATAAAAAACCTCGTTATGTTCATTTTCCCAATAAAGCTTGTCGTAGTAAGTTTTATTTGTTAATTCAGGCAATTGATTTTTTTGAGAATAATATTGCAGAGTAATCAGAGCTAAATAAAAATTAACGCCCGAAGACTCAGGTAGAGCATCTAAATTTAAGCTATCCTTTGCTAAATAAAAAGGATCAACATCTAGTCCAAATTGATTATCTTCTGGTTTTAATATGCAATCAGCTAGATTTAAACTGCCAAGAGATATTGCCAAAAAAATGACTGAAAATGCTGGGTGGAATGATTGGCATACTTTTCCTACTAAAAGTTTTGGGTTGTCCTTAAGTTCTTTTCGCAGATCAGAGTCTTTTTCGGGTACCTTATCTTTACGTAAAAATAGGTCAATATTCATTTGGTTAAGCATGATAAAGGAGAGCCTCATCTCACGTGTTTCAAATAAGTCATATTATCTGACATCTCATTATACACTTTTTGGCTATTTTTAAAATGCTTGTAGTCATCTTTAAAGTCATCTATTTTGTTTCGTACATTTACAAATTTATAATTAAGGACGGGGTTTGCGCAATTAATGAGCTTCTCTAACGCTTCTAGCTCTTGATATATTGCATCTACTTGAGTGCTAAGATTCATGTGTGAAGCCAATATGAAAGCTAAGCTATTTTGGTAATCTGGAAACGTATTCAAAATATCCATTTTTTGAGCTCGTATTATATTGCATAAATCATTAAATCTATTGGTAAGTTGTTGTAATGTGGATTGATAATCTTGCTTAGCGTTTATCCACGCATTTTCACCTGCTTGCCGGCCCATGTTCTTAAAAAACCGCCAAGCTATTGTTTGAGAACCTGTGTTGGTAAATGGTTGAACGACATAGTCTCGCCCTTGGGTTTTATTGAGCAAGATCATTCTCTCATCCAGAGTTAATTGCTCTACTTGGTTTTTTAAATGATTTTTTTCTTCAGGGAAAATTTGACTGAAAACGCCCTCTATTATTTTTTCAGCACTTTTCTCGATTTCATCCACTGTTTTTAAAGCAGCGTTGGTTTGTTTTTTAAGGGCAGGGGCAAAATAAGTCGTATGCTCTAATATATGTGATGCCACAATAATCGATGTTATTATGCATGTAAGTCACTGATTATATTGGGCCATGCTTGCAAATAAGGGATCGCTTAATCAAGACTCTAAGCGATCTCTTATTATCTAGAGGCCGATGATGTCAGAGTAAATTAATCAATGTCGCATAATAAATCTGCGTCAATATTTCAATATCATCTACTTCAATACATTCATTCACTTGATGGATCGTTCCATTCGGAAATCCGCACTCAATCGTTTCAATGCCATGCGGTGCGATAAAACGTCCATCGGATGTGCCGCCGGTGGTGCTGGTTTTTGCGCGCGATCCTGTTATGGCTTCAATCGATTTTTGTAGTGCGTCATGTAAAATATCAAGCGATGACATAAAACATTTTGATGTGTGTTGCCAAGTGATCGTGTAATTTAAATGATGTTTTTCTAGTAAGGCTTCAACGGTTTTTTGTAAATTTTCAACTGTGCTTGCGGGCGAATAGCGAAAATTAAACACTAATTGTAAATCATTGGGAATCACATTGGTTGCGCCTGTGCCACTATGAATGTTAGAAATTTGAAACGATGTTGGTTGAAAATATTCTGTGCCATTATCCCATTGTGCTTCTGTGAGTTCTTTTAATGCGGATGCAATTAAATGAATCGGGTTTTGTGCTAAATGCGGATAAGCGATATGGCCTTGTTTACCGTGAATGGTTAATTCGCCATGAAGCGAGCCGCGTCGTCCCACTTTAATTTGATCGCCTAATATTCTATCGGAGCTTGGTTCGCCGACGATACACCAATCAATGCGTTCATGATTTTCTTCGATTAATACTTTGATGGCTTTTTCGGTGCCATCATCCGTATTCGCTTCTTCACAGCTCGTAATTAAAAAAGCGATATTAAAGTTCGGTTCAGGGTTTTCTTTTAAAAATCGCCGACAAGCTTCAACCATACACGCAATGGCGATTTTCATATCCGCCGCGCCGCGTGCGTAGAGTTTTCCATTTTCGATTGTCGGTATGAAAGGGTCAAATTTCCATTGATCAATAGGGCCTGGAGGAACAACGTCAGTATGGCCAACAAACAATAATGTTTTTTGCTTATCACCGAGCTTTGCCCACAAGTTTTTGACATCACCAAAGTCAAGTTGTTGTATTTTAAAATTTAGCGGCGCTAATGCTTCGGCAAGCAATTTTTGACAGCCATGATCGTCAGGTGAAATAGAGGGTAATGTAAGCAATTGATAAGTTAGAGTGTCCAGCATGAAAGCATCAACTATTTTGTGAATTATGCGCTCAGTGTGCCAGATGCATAGAATCTAGTAAATGGAGGCAAAAAATCGTATGATACTGCCTAAAATTTGGCTCTCTTTTAGATTAGGTGGGATTATGTCCGGTAAAGTTTTTATCAAAACGCACGGTTGTCAAATGAATGAGTACGATTCATCGCGAATGCTCGATGCATTGCGGGTTTCGCATGGTTTGGAAAAGACTGATAATCCCGAAGAAGCCGATGTTTTGTTGTTCAATACATGCTCAATTCGTGAAAAAGCGCAAGAAAAAGTATTTTCTGAGTTAGGTCGTTATCGCGATATGAAAAAGGCGAAGCCGAATTTGATTATTGGCGTTGGTGGTTGTGTTGCCAGCCAAGAAGGTGAAAATATTCGTTTACGTGCGCCGTATGTGGATATCGTATTTGGTCCACAAACTTTGCATCGTTTGCCAGAAATGGTTTCGCAAGTGAAAGCGGGGCAGCCAGCGGTTGTCGATATCAGTTTTCCTGAAATTGAAAAATTTGATAAATTACCTGAGGCGAAAGCGGATGGTCCGATGGCATTTGTGTCCATCATGGAAGGTTGTAGCAAATATTGTAGTTATTGCGTTGTGCCGTACACGCGTGGTGAAGAACTCAGTCGACCGTTCGATGATATTATTGCCGAAGTCGCAGGGTTGACGAAACAGGGGGTTAAAGAAATTCATTTGTTAGGTCAAAACGTCAATGATTATCGTGGCTCGATGCATTCGGGTGATATGTCAGATCTTGCCTTGTTGATTAATTTTGTTGCGGCTATTGATGGTGTTGAACGTATTCGTTATACAACCTCTCATCCGACCGCGTTTTCACAAAATTTAATTAATGCATATGCCGAAGTGCCCCAATTAGTCGACCATTTACATCTTCCCGTGCAAAGTGGTTCTGATAGAATTTTAGCAGCCATGAAGCGTGATTACACGGTCTTAGAATATAAATCTAAAATTCGCAAGTTGAAAAAAATTCGACCAAACATTTGTTTGTCATCTGATTTTATTGTTGGCTTTCCTGGCGAAACCGAAAAAGATTTTGAAGATACAATGAATTTAATTCATGAAATGAATTTTGATAACTCGTATAGTTTTATTTTTAGCCCGCGACCAGGAACACCGGCAGCTAATTTAAAAGATGATACGCCAATGTCCGTTAAAAAAGAAAGGCTTAAAATTTTGCAAGATCGCATTAAATTACAAACATTTAGAATTAGCGAAGCCATGGTAGGAAGCGAACAGCGTGTTCTTGTCACTGGTACATCAAAGAAGAGTCAATCAGAGTTGCAGGGTAGAACTGATAATAATCGCATTGTGAATTTCAAAGGAGAGCCGGCTATGGTCGGACAAATGATTACGATGAAAATTGTAGGCGCGCATCCATATTCGTTGCGGGGTGATGTTGCCTGATTTTGATAAGGATATTTTAAGTTTGTTTAGTGTTGATAAAACAATTGATCAGCTTTTTGAAAAGCAAGTAAAGCAAACGCCGAATAATACCGCGGTTGTATATGAGTCTGGTTTTTTGACTTATAGAGATTTGAATGAAAAGACAAATCGATTAGCACATTATCTAAAGAAATCTGGTGTCACAAGAGAAACGCCGATAGGTGTTTTCATGAAACGCTCTGTTGATACCATCATTGCTATTTTAAGCATATTAAAATCAGGAGGTACTTGTGTGCCTTTGGATATGGCGGAACCTTCAGAGCGATTATTAAAAATAATCGATGATACAAAGCTATCGATTATATTAGGGGATAAAAAATCTAAAGATCAATTAACTAATTTTCATTCGCGGTTGATTTTTTTAGACGTTACGCAAGATTTTTTAGAGCCGAATGACAATATCTTTTGCAAGCAACATGGGGTTGAGCATTTGGCTTTTTTGGTTTACACCTCAGGTTCTACAGGTGTTCCAAAAGGTGTTATGTTGCCGCATCGTGTTTTTTCTCGATGTGAATTTTGGGCAAAGGACATTTTTTGTTTTACCTCTGCGGATAGATTTTTGTTTAAATCAATGCGTGCCCCAGAAGAATTTTTGTTTCCGCTTTTTATCGGTGCGACCTTAGTCATTGCACCATCAGATGCTGAAAAAGATCCAGCTCTATTTGTTCAGGCTGTTATAAAAAATAAAATAAGCGTTGTTAATGTTACGCCATCTTTTTTAGGTGTTTTATTAGATTGCATCGATCAAACAGAAAGCGCTTGTGTAAAACATGTTTTTTGTGCCGGTGAAATTCTATCGGTTGAACTACAAAAACGATTTTTTTCTTGTTTGTCGGCATATTTATATAATTTTTACGGTCTTGCAGAAGCACCATATACGGCTTATCAACGCTGTAATCAACCTCAGGCAGCTGTTTTAATTGGCAAACCCGTTGATGCTACTCTTTATATTTTAGATGCAGAGCGACAACCTGTACCGATGGGAGTTGTAGGAGAACTTTATATTGGTGGTGCTGGTTTAGCGCGAGGTTATTTAAATCAAGCGGAGTTAACGGCAACAAGATTCATTGTTAACCCCTTTCAAGAAAATACGCGTCTCTACAAAACGGGGGATTTAGTTCGATATTTAGCTGATGGTAACATTGAATATATTGGGCGCGATGATTTTCAAGTAAAAATACGTGGATTTCGCGTTGAGCTTGGAGAAATTGAACAGCGATTGCTTCAATATTCTGGCATTAAACAAGCGGTTGTGTTGGCAAAAAAAACTCAACAAGAGGGTCATTATCAATATTTGGTGGCTTATTACATTGCAGATCATATTTTAGATGAAGAAGCTATTTTAAATGATTTGTCAAATCATCTGCCCGATTATATGCTGCCGTCTCTGTTGGTGTTTATGGAGAAATTTCCTTTAAATACCAATGGAAAATTAGATAGAAAGTCTCTACCTCAACCTGACTGGAAAAGTATTAATATTTATGTGGCGCCACGGAATAAAATAGAACAAAGTATTTGTGATATTTACGCAGAATTATTAGGAATATCAGTTAACAGTATCAGCGTGCAAACAAATTTTTTTCGTTTAGGTGGCAATTCTATTTTAGCAATTCAAGTGGCTCATCGCTTAAGTCGGCTTTTCGCCATTTACTTGCCAATTGTCGACATTTTTCGCACAAAAACGATCAGGCAATTAGCGGAGTTGATTGCAACGATAAAAACAAAAAATCAAGTTATTCCTATCACTGAAAAATTAACGCATTATCCATTGTCTTTTGCTCAAGAGCGGTTATGGTTTATTGAGCAATATGAACAAGGCGTTACTGCTTATCATATTCCAATGCTTGTTAAATTAAAGAAAAATGTTTCTATAAATAATTTAAAACGAGCATTGCAGGCCATTGTTAAGCGACATGAAATTTTGCGCACAGTATTCGTTCGAAATGCTCTTGGTCAAGAATTTCAATGTGTTCGAAAAGCACCCTTAAAGATAAAGATTCGTTGCTGCAAAACGTTTGATGAATATCAACAATGCCTTAAAAAAGATCTCATTCATCCATTTTGCTTAAGACGCGAATATCCAATACGTGTGTGTCTATATGAAATAGCCAAAACTGAAGACAATTATTTATTAGTCACGATGCATCATGTTGCTAGTGATGGATGGTCTACAGGAATTTTTCAGCAAGAGTTGATCGCTTATTATGAATATTACCAGTGCAATAAAGCGCTTTCTTTGCCAATGCTTTCAATTCAATATAAAGATTTTGCTATATGGCAAAAAAATCATTTATCAAGTCATGAATTTGACACGCAGCTGAATTATTGGTGTAAGCGTTTAAGGCATCATGAAACGCTTCATCTTGCACATGATAAGCCAAGACCGCCAAACATGAGCTATGCTGGCACGGGTGTTAATTTTTGTATAGCTGCGGAATTGTCAGAGCAACTAAGAGCTTTTGCACAAGCTTATGGATGTAGCTTATATACTATTCTTTTGAGTGGATATAATTTACTCTTAAGTATTTATAGCGGGCAAGAAGATATCGTAATTGGTAGCCCGATAGCGAATCGACATTATGAATCTATTGAGCATTTGATTGGTTTTTTTATCAATATGTTAGCGCAACGCGAACAGCTAGCGTTGGATCAACCAATTACCCATCTAATCGCTCAAATTCATCAGCACCTTATTGAAGCGCAGCAATATCAAGACATTCCTTTTGAAAAGTTAATTCAAGCATTAAAGGTTGAGCGGGATACGAGTCGTCATCCTTTGTTTCAAGTTATATTTGCAGTACAGAATTTTAGTCAAAAAGAAAAAAAATTTGAAAACTATTATGATGTGATTGATATAAGTAAATTTCATGCAGCGACACATTTTGATATTGAATTTTTGATTGACGATTCGCAATCAACTTTGCATGGTAAGATTACTTATGCGACAAATCTTTTTGCAGAATCGACAATGCGGCGATGGATCGAGCACTATAAAAATATTCTCACTCAGATGATGAATGAGACATATAAGCCATTGAAAATGTATCAAGTGCTCAGTGTGGAGGAATATAGAGAAATTATTTATGATTGGAATCGAACAAGAAAAATTTATCCAGAGCATAAAACAATTCATCAATTATTTGAAGAACAAGCCCAACGTACGCCAGATCATGTGGCGGTTGTATATAAAAATATTCAATTGACTTATAAAAGTTTAAATGAAAAAGCTAATCAATTAGCACATTATTTGCATGAAACTTATGCAATTGCAGAGGATGATTTAATTGCATTGTGTGTAAAACGTTCCGCTGAAATGTTAATTAGTATTTTAGGCGTTTTAAAATCAGGCGCAGCCTATGTGCCGATTGATTTTGATGGTCCAGAAGAGCGTGCGCGCTATATATTACATGATACCCAGCCTAAATTAGTAATTATCCACCAAGGTTATGACGCTGCTCATGATGGGCTCATAAAATCTATTCCTACGCTTATTGTGGATTCTCCATCAACGCGTGAAATGTTGAATAAACAACCTGTCATAAATCTTGCTCTTGATATAACGAGTCGAAGTCTTATGTATGTCATTTATACGAGTGGTACAACAGGCAATCCCAAGGGGGTCATGATAGAGCATCGTAGTGTTGGCAATACATTATGGGCGTTAAAAAATGTTTATGAACTTAGTCTAGGTGAAAAATCAGTTGCTTTTACACATTATACGTTTGATGTTTCCGTTGCAGAGTTTTTTAGTGCATTATTAAGTGGTGCAGAATTGCATATATTGTGTGATGACATAAGAAAAGATGTTGCATTAATTAGCGCCTATATCCAATCTCACGCGATACATTATGTATATTTACCACCGATGGTATTGTCTCTCTTACCACGTGTTGCCTATCCATATTTGCGAGGCATCATCTATGCAGGAGAAGCTTGTGATGCATCGACGGGAAGTTATTGGTCGAGTCAATGTAAGCTATTTAATTATTATGGTCCCACCGAAGCTGCTATTTATGCTTTAGGTAAACAAGTGATTCATGATGATGTTCATTTGATTGGGAAACCTATTGCTAATACCACGGCCTATATTTTAAATAATGACTTAACGCTTGTTCCGATAGGGAGTATTGGAGAATTATATATTGGTGGTATTGGTTTGGCGCGAGGTTATTTGAATCAACCCGAGTTAACCGATAGAACATTTATTCCTCATCCTTTTCAACAAAATGAACGTCTATATAAAACAGGTGATTTAGTTCGATATTTACCAGATGGAAATGTTGAATATATAGGGCGCAATGATTTTCAAATAAAAATTCGTGGTTTTCGTATTGAGTTAGGTGAGATCGAGAATCGGTTATGTCTATATCCGGGCATTAAACAAGCTGTTGTCATGGTGCAAAAGCATCGACACAATAATCATTATCAATATCTGATAGGATATTATGTGGCAGACCTACCTTTGAATGAAACAGATATTTTGAGTGAGTTATCGAGTCATTTGCCAGAGTATATGTTGCCCAATGCTTTGGTTTTTTTAAAAGAATTGCCAGTGACCATGAGTGGCAAAATCAATCGAAAGGTGTTGCCTCAATCTGAATGTAAACATGTAGATATTTATGTTTCACCTCGGAACAAAACCGAACATAGAATTCGTGATATTTATGCGAAAATACTTGGTTTACCTGCCGAAAGTATCAGTATATATGCTGATTTTTTTCAGCTAGGTGGAAACTCTATTATGGCGATGCAGTTGGCATTTCAATTAAGGCAATTAACTGATCGACAGCTTCCCATTATTGTGATATTTCAAAATAGAACCATTGAGAAATTAGCGCAATCACTACAAGAGGCTCGTTGTTTGTATGAGGTGGAAGATTTTATTATTCCGCTTCGTGAGCGAGGGCCTGAATTACCTTTATTCATGATTCCAGGCGCGCATGGTGAAAACTTTACATTGTTTATGCCAATCGTAACGCATATAAAATTTAATTGTCCCATATATGGTATTCATTCAAAAGTTTCTGATATTCATTGGAAAGTACCCAATACATTGCGTCAGCAGGCAGAGGCTATATTCAAATCGATTAGAAAAATACAACCTAGAGGACCCTATCATTTTTTTAGCCTATGTCTTGGAGGTTATCTAGCCATTCAACTTCAGCAACTTGCGGAAGAGCAGGGCGAGCCAGCAGGAATTGTTTTTCTGATCAATAGCCAACCAGTTTTTAATAAAAAAATTTCATTAACTTCAGAAAAACCTGTCGCACAAATAAAAAGTTACTATAGAAAATTACGGCAGTTTTTTCTTACGTTAAAAAAGCATTCTTTTAAAAATATTGGACGTCAATTGAGAGAAGTTTGCCTGAGAGATTATGTTGATATCCCTAGAAAAACTAAAAAATATCATCAGCTATTATGTTCTGGCAACCCAGTTTGCCTTAAAAGTGAATTGCACTTATTGCTTGCATCTGATGAGCATTCGCCAGAATTGATTTTAAATAACTGGCGTACTTTTTTTCAAGGAAATACGAGCCTTTATCATCTCAATGGAGACCATGGAACATGCTTCAAGGAATATGGCGTAATTACAGCCATTATCGATGAAGCTTTATTCTCTGCGCGCATGAGAAGTCAGCTGTAGATATAATTACGTTTTTACAAGTATCGTTCCCGTCATTTCTTTCGGTGGCGTTAACCCCATGAGTGCAAGTAATGTCGGAGCAATATCTGCTAATACTCCCTCTTGTTTAAGAATTTTTGCTTTTCGACCAATATATAAAAACGGTACAAGTTCACACGTATGAGCAGTATGCGGTTGATGCGTTGTTTCATCATACATGCATTCTGCGTTGCCATGATCTGCTGTAATAATAGCTTCCCCGCCAACAGATTGTAATGCGCTGACGACTTTACCAACACACTCGTCAATGACTTCAATTGCTTTTATGGTGGCTGGGATATTACCGGTGTGTCCAACCATATCGGGATTCGCATAATTACAGATAATCACATCGTATTTTTGTGATTGAATTGCTTCGACGAGTTTTTCAGTCAATTCATACGCGCTCATTTCAGGCTTTAAATCATACGTTGCAACTTTGGGCGATGGAACTAAAATGCGATCTTCGCCTTCAAACGGTGTTTCAATGCCGCCGTTAAAGAAAAAAGTCACATGGGGGTATTTTTCTGTTTCGGCAATACGCAATTGTTTTTTGCCTAATCGACTTAACACTTCACCTAAACTATTGCTTAAATCAATCGGTGGATAAGCAACTTCAACCTGAAAATCATTAAATTCTTTTTTATATTCTGTTAAAGAAATAAAATATTGTAATGCAAGTTTTTTTTCTCGCACGAAATGATTAAAGTGTGGGTCCATCAATGCGAGTGTGAGTTGGCGCGCACGATCAGATCGAAAATTCATGAAGATAACGATATCGCCATCCTGAATAGGTTTGAAATTATTTTTAATAATGGTAGGTTTAACGAACTCATCATTTTCATTACGCGCATAGGCAGCCATCAAACCAACTTCAGCGTTTTCAGCGTTATACTCAGCTTTTCCGAGCGTCAACATATCATACGCTGCTTGAACACGTTCCCAGCGATTATCTCTATCCATCGCATAATATCGTCCTGTAATGGATGCGATTTTTGCATAGCCTTGATTTTCGATTTGTTGCAGAAAGGGAAGGGCGCTTTGTGGCGGGGTGTCACGCCCATCTAAAAAAGCATGTAAAAAAAGTTGTTGATCCAAGCCTTGTTGATGCGCGCAATTGATCATCGCCAAAATATGATTAATATGGCTATGAACACCGCCATCAGAAAGTAATCCCAAAATGTGTATGTTATTTCCTGTTTTTTTTGCATTTTGTAATGCATTTGATAACACAGTATTTTGATAAAATGTTTTGTGAGCAATATCATCATCAATACGCGTTAAATCTTGTGGTACCATGCGCCCGCAACCAATGTTTAAATGCCCGACTTCTGAATTGCCCATTTGGCCATCGGGTAAACCGACATCGTGCCCCGAACCTGAAATAAACGTATGCGCATAGTTTGCAAAATAATGATCTAAATTAGGCGTATTCGCCTGGTTAATTGCGTTATATTGATCAGTTTCTTTATGGCCGAAGCCATCGAGAATAATTAAAGCAATTGGGCGTGGCGACATTATTGAAATACCTCGCGAATAATTTTTAAAGCTTCATCAATCTGCGCTTTCGTAATGACTAGCGGTGGTGCAAATCGAATCACTGTTTCATGCGTTTCTTTGCTTAATAAACCTTTTTCCATTAATTGTAAACAAAAATCACGCGCTTGCCAGGTAGAATTTTCTTTAATTTCTAACCCAATAAATAATCCTTTGCCGCGAACACTGGCAATCGCTGGATGCTTGAGTTGCTGTAATTGTTCTAAAAAATATTTTCCAAGTTCTGCTGAATTTTCAGCCAACTTTTCTTCTTGTAAGATCTTAAGCGCTTCGGTTGCAACGGCGGCGGATAATGCATTGCCGCCAAAGGTACTGCCATGATCACCAGGATGGAGAACATCCATAATGTGATGATCGGCTAAAAATGCAGAAACAGGCAACATGCCACCGCCTAATGCTTTTCCTAAAATCAAACCATCAGGTCGAACGTTTTCATGATCGCAGGCAAAGCGTTTTCCCGTGCGGCCTAAACCGGCTTGAATCTCATCGGCAAGAAATAATACATTGTGTTTTTCACAAATCGCTTTGCATGCTCTTAAATAACCTTCAGGCGGCATTTTAATACCAGCTTCACCTTGGATCGGTTCCACTAAAAATGCAGCGGTGTTTGGGGTAATCGCTTTTTCGAGGGCCTCAGGATTGCCGTACTCAACGAGTTTATTGCCCGCAGGGAATGGCCCAAAACCATCACGATATTGTTCATCGGATGATAAGCCGATAATGGCGGTGGTTCTTCCATGAAAATTACCGTTACATACAATAATTTCTGCTTTGTTTTCTGGCACGCCTTTTACTTTATACGCCCATTTATGTGCAACTTTTAGAGCAGTTTCAACCGCTTCAGCGCCCGTATTCATTGGAACGATTTGTTCATATCCAGAATATTCTGCAAGTGCTTGTAAAAATACACCTAATTTATCGCTGTAATAAGAGCGTGATGTAATTACGAGCGTTTCAGCCTGTTGTTGTAATATTTTTACTAAACGCGGATGGCAATGTCCATGACTGACGGCGGAATATGCGCTCATCATATCGATATATTGTTTGCCTTGATCATCCCACGCATGAATACCTTTCGCTTTGGTTAAAACGAGTGGCAAGGGTGAATAGATATGTGCGCCATATTTTTTTTCAAGGTCCATTAAATGTGTTGCTGTTATCATGGTTGTGTTCCTTTATGATTGAAATGCGCGGATAATCTCCGCCATCGTGTTTTCAGTGATTTTATCTTTTTCTAAATGCGGATTAAATTCTGCAATTTCAAAACCAATCAATTTTGAATCGTTTGACCAGCGTGAAATGATGCGACAAAAATCATGCGCATTAATCCCTGTCGCAACCGGTGTGCCAGTGCCTGGTGCGTATTCTGGATCAAAACCATCGAGATCAATACTAAAACCAAATCCTGTGGTATTGCGTGTTACTTGTTCGTGTGCGCGAACTAATACCGTTTCGAGACCCAACTGTTCGACTTCTTTCTGAGTATAAACAGTGACGCCTAAATTTTTTAATAATAATGATTCTTCATTCTCAAAACTGCGAATACCAATTAGGCATAAATTTTCAGGTTTTAATTTGGGAAATTTTGTCAAAATATGTGTTAATTTTTCATGGCCGAAACCCAATAAAGCGGCAACTGGCATTCCGTGCATATTTTGAGTTGGGGTTGTTTCGAAAGTATGAGCGTCCATATGCGCATCTACCCAAATTAAACCTAAATCACCTTCTAATACACTTGCCGCGCCGCTCCATGTGCCAATCGCGCAAGAATGATCACCACCAATTACGCAAAAGCGCTGATGATTTTTGACTTGTTGATGAGTTAATCGTGCCAGTTCTGTATTCACTTGATGTACTACTTCAAGGCGTTCTGCTACGTTCAAGCTTTTGATGGGTTTCTCAAAAAAAGAACGCTCATCAATTGTTTTTAACCAATCGTAGCTAATACCAGCCGATTTGAGTTGTTTTAGCGCGGCTGAATATTGAAAATCAGGCGCATCATTGCTTTGATGATTCGCTCCGCCTACGCCTAATCCTGCGCCGATGATCTTGAATGGCTTCATGCCAGACCCTTGTTATTCTTGGTAAAGTCCAGTGTACTTTAGTGTAAGTTTTACTGCAAATTTTGATGAAACTCGCTAGAATTGTCATTTTATTAACAGTGTGCAGGAAACATAAATAATGCAAATTAATCGTGCGATTTTATTTATATGCCCTGATTATAGAGAGATTGAAACAATAATTGAGGCTGCCAAAATTATTGCTTATTCTGAAAATATATACATATTAAGTGACAGTTCTGTTGTAAGAGCGGCTTTATTTAATATGAAGGAGAAATATAATATTTTCTTCATTAATGCCGATGAGCTTTTTTCAGAACGGCTTACTGGAAAGCAGGCGAAATACTTGACAGAAACACAACTCCAATGCTTGCAATCTTATTTTCAACAGATGGGTGAAGAATATGTTGTAATAGCCGAGTTGTTTGATCTTAATGATGCACGTTTACAAAAGTGCGTTGAAGCATGGTTAATTATAAACTCTGTCAACTCAGTTGCACCGTATAATTTTTGGTTAAATTTGCGGCTTTTTATGTGCAAACCAGTGGGATTATTTATTGTTTGTGGTAAAAATATTTTGAAAGATCTTCGCATCAAAGCTTTGTTGGAGTCTATGATTATGTTATTAGAAAAACAAGGTTATGATGGTGATAAGTTTAGACAGGCTTTGGACGATTATTTACAGTGTGCTGATAGAAAGAAATTAGCGGATACCTTGCGTTTTCTTTGTCATGGTAAGTCACCAATGATGGAAGCTTGTTCGTGGCAATTGAATGATTTAGTGAATCAAATTTATCGTTGGATAGATCGTATTAGAGATATTCATTGTCTGCATAAGGGTTTCTGATAATTGCTAACGAGTTCTCTCAAGAAGCAAGGCGATTGCAGGAAGTAAAAATCTCAGTACAATAAACCTTTTACAGGATAATGGGGGCGATAATGTTTGAAAAATCTATGTGTATACAATCTTTTGATGATGCTTTATGGCAAGCGATACAACAAGAGAATCGTCGTCAAGAAGAACATATTGAACTGATTGCGTCTGAAAATTATGTCAGTCCGCGCGTGTTGGAAGCGCAAGGTTCACAACTCACCAATAAATATGCTGAAGGATATCCTGGTAAGCGTTATTACGGGGGGTGTGAATACGTTGACCAAGTGGAAATTTTGGCCATTGATCGCTTAAAGCAATTATTCGGGGCTGATTATGTCAACGTGCAACCACACTCAGGCTCGCAAGCTAATTACGCGGTTTTTATGGCGTTGATGCAACCGGGTGATACCTTTTTAGGCATGGATTTGGCCCATGGTGGCCATTTAACGCATGGATCGTCGGTGAATTTTTCAGGAAAACTTTATCACTGCGTGAGTTATGGTGTGAATGCACAAGGTGAAATTGATTATGATGATATGTTGCAAAAAGCGCGAGAACATAAACCCAAAATGATCATTGGTGGATTTTCTGCGTATTCAGGTATTGTCGATTGGGCGCGTATGCGCGAGATTGCCGATGAAGTGGGCGCGTATTTTATGGTCGATATGGCGCACGTCGCGGGATTAATCGCCGCGGGTGTTTACCCAAATCCTATTCCATTTGCTGATGTTGTGACTTCCACAACACATAAGACATTGCGCGGTCCGCGTGGTGGAATTATTTTGGCGCGACATAATGAAGAACTTGCGAAGAAATTAAATTCAGCAATTTTTCCAGGCTGCCAAGGTGGCCCTTTAATGCATGTGATCGCCGCAAAAGCGGTTGCTTTCAAAGAAGCTTTATCGCCAGAATTTAAAGTGTATCAACAAAACGTTGTTAATAATGCGCGAGTAATGGCAGAAACATTAATGACGCGTGGATTTAAAATTGTCTCCGGCGGCACAAAAAATCATTTAATGTTAGTAGATTTAATCGGACGAGAAATTTCTGGCAAAGATGCAGAAGCAGTTTTGGGTCGCGCAAATATTACGGTCAATAAAAACATGGTGCCCAATGATCCGCGATCACCGTTTGTGACTAGTGGTTTACGCTTGGGAACGCCTGCCATTACAACGCGCGGCTTTAAAGAAGCCGAAACGCAACAGGTGGCAAATGCCATTGCTAATGTATTAACGCATTGGCAAGATGAGGCGGTCATCAAGCGTGTTAAACAAGAAATGCTCAGTTTGTGTCAGCGATTTCCTGTATATTCTGTATAATATTTTCAAGGATGATGACGTAAGCATCCAGGAGTTGTCGAGAAAATCAGAGGTCAAAGTTATGGTGGAATATACGGTAAAATTAGCAGATACCTCTGCATCAGGTTTAACGGTGACTGAGCTGTTTAAAATGCCAGTGAAAGACATTGTCGCTGAATTCTTGCCTGAAATGATATCATCAGAGCCTGATTGCTCAGAAGAGCAACGACAACTGCTTACCGCTATGTTGGCCGCAGGTACATTAAATATTGGTACTGGCATGCAAATCGTGATTGAAAATCATGTAGCTATCGGTCCTAGATTTGACAATAAAGTGGTTTCGGTGACCTATGGCGGAAAAGTTGATAATCTGAAGGATGCACTCTACTTGCAACATGAGATAGAATCTTCTCAAGAAACGGCAGGTGTTATGCAGTTGAAATACGAGGATAACGTTTTTTTCTTGCTTTTTGATGGGCAAAAAAAAGCATTACATCTTCAACCAAGGATACATTTTTCTGGCAATCTTACCAAAAAAAATCCCTTTTTGTATCTAACGCTTCAAGTGACTTGCGATACCATTTCTCTTGCAGAGCTTAAATTAGCTGTGGCAAATAAAATGCATCCAACAGCTAAATATTGGTTTGCTTTAGGTAAACTGTTTTCTTTGCTCCATCATATAAAAGCAGCGACAGAAGATTTTAAAAAAATTTACGAAAAAATAGATACTCATCCGGAAGAAATGATGGCTTATCAACAGGAGGCTTTCGAAAATTGGAAAAAGTCATCAAAAGTCCACTCTGATGTTGTTGACATTGTTGCAGCCGCGCAAGCTTTAGAAAACGGAGTAGAATTAACGCCTGATGAACGCACAGATGTTTCTATGCTTGAGTCAACGCATGCGCTTATCGTAGGGGCGAAAGTGCGTTTAATCATAAATAAATTAGAGCAAGAGTCTTTGCAAATGGAAGGAGTGCATTTAGGTGGGACAATTTTAGGCATGAAAATGCTTTTGCAGAAAATTTTTGCAGAAAACGAAAAACTTTTGCCAGCAGAGTTATCTGAAGTGGAAATGCATGCGGCGCGATATAATATTGATGTATCTAGAGCGACAAGCATTGTATTAAGCTTGTTTCAGCAGGCAGACGCTTTAGAAAAATTTACAGCACTTTGTGAGTATATTGGCAATTATGGTGAGCGTTCGGGTTATTTCGTCGTTAATATAAATGAACTATATAATGCTGCGACAAATACAAATAGAAAACACAATGCTAAAAATGAAAAAATAGCAACACAGAATCAATTAACGCAAGAAATTGTAGAAATAGAAACAGCTAGTATCACGATTACTTCTGTTGATAGGGTGGTGATTTCTGATCGCGGTTTGACGGATTCTGAGACAGTGAAGGATTTGCTCGGCGTTCATCCTGCCGTTTGCCTCCATTCTGCCGCTCACATCCGTGGAATGTGGTCTCCTTCAGGGGTGTCTAATCCAGAGACATCTCAAGGTATAAGGCCGCCTAGTATGGGTTCTGCGCCGCTTTAAATTCTGCGTACCAAAAGTTTGCCTTGTCAGTGATTTTCAATGTATTTGACATAATGTTTACTTAACTTCTCTCTGATACTGTTTGCATAGTCAATTTTTTGGCTGCGAAATTAAGTTGAGTATTTTAAATTAAGAGGGAAACAATATGACAGTACGTATATTAGATAGAGCGGGCATAATGGTCTATAACGATTTTTTCGCAAGTGAGCACTTGGGGTTGGCGATTAATACGGATAGCCTGAAGACAAAAATTACTAAGGTTATCAAAGAAAAACCTAACCTAAGTTATTCTGAGCTAAAAGAAGAAATCATAAAAATAATCAACACGGTTGAAGTTTGTTTGATGCAGTTAGATACAGATAAAGAGGCGCGTATTTTTAACAGCGGCGGCTTTCTTGAAATTGTTGTTGATAGTCAACCTCAAGGATTTATGATGATTACGAAGATTGAGGGTTATACCTTGCCATTTGGCAGTGTTTTGCTCAAAGATCTTACGGCAACCCTGGAAGGATTTGATTTGACGGAGATTCAAAGTCAGTTAAACGCTCAAGCGCGAGCGCCTTATATGGAAATAGCAAATGATTCTGAGAGTATTGAAGAATTTGCTAAAAAACTTAATGAACTGTCGACGGATGATATCGATAAAAATTTAACAAATCTTTTGAATATTCATCATCAGCAAATTGCCGACGTTGTGTTTTCTGTAAACGCTCAATCAAGTATTTTGCCTTCTTCGTTTCCGGAGCGTGGTCGTCCAGAAACGAATGCTGTTATGCATTGGGCGTCACAAGCAGCAATGCGCCGCAATTTAATTAAAGATTTAGCGCCTAAGATTGGCGGCCATCAGGTTGATATTCAGCGTTTCGTTGAGGAAAGAGTGATTAATCGGCAAGATGCGACGAATTACGTTCGCACTTTGCTAAGTCTTGATTCAACGTTGACGCTGCAAGAGCAGAACAATCCGTCAGGGCACGAGCAAAATAAGAATATGGAAAGTTTGGTATATGTTGATGTTCTTAACATGACGTCAAAAGAATATAGCCAGTTTTCTTGTTCAGAAAAGGGTGCCTTAATCGAGTATCGTGCATTAGGTGTGATCAATCTTAATGTAACAGATAAAGAAAAAGGTTGGTTAAGTGTGAATTCTTCAGGAGCTGTACCTGCAGTTGCCGGTGGATTTACTCAATTTGCATTTATTGATTTTCTGGGTTCACGTGGTTTTGGTCGTAATATACAAGTGGGCGTTGAGCTTGCTACAGGCGCGGCTATCGATTGGTATACGACTCGGAACAATCAACAGGATAGTGTTTTTGGTGTTGGGGCTTCATCGAGCTCGTTGGTAGGTTCCATGGCTCGTGGTGGATTGATCGCTTCAGAGGGGGCGAAAGGGCCATCTTCACAAGAAGCGCCATCATTAAAATAGTTAACTGCCAATGTAAAAAAACCGTATTAAATAACTTTGATACGGTTTTTTTTAAGTCTCAATAAACTGTTCTATCAGCGTCAAAAACAAAGGCTCTAATGTTTTTGTCATCAAGATAAAATCCGTATTGAATCGATCGAGTGCCGATTCTGATGCGGCTTCATCGGCGTCATTAATCAGTTCATCTGCCAGGCGAATATTTTTTAAATGCATGTGTTCCGTCAATGTAAACGTAACGGCATCTTGCCAGCCTAATAACAATTGTTTGACTTCTAAGCCTGAATCAATCAATGCTTGTAATGGGGGTGAAGATAAACTTTGTGATTGTGCGCGAATATTGCGTTTAACCGCATTGGGATCTTGCAAGAAGCATTGATCTAAAATTTCAATACCTTCCGGCGCGTCATTTTGCTTAACCCATTGTGTTAAAAGATACGGAATTTTCTTTAATTTTAACGGCGTGATGTCAATGTCAAAACATTTCTTGAAGGCTGACAAAAGCGTTTTGGTTTTATCCGCTTGTAAGGTATTGGTGATTAAGCGTTGATGTTTTGTATCAACCAAAGCATAAATCTGTGAGATTTGTGTAAATGCTTTTGGTAGTAATGTCATCGTTACTTCGTCGCGCAAATTCTTTTTTTCTTTTGAATAAATTTTTCGATCTTCTTTTTGTTGCAGCTCATCGATTTTGGTTTCTAATTCTTTTTTGATGACACCGGCCGGCAAAACTTTTTCTTCAAACTGTAAACTCAATAACAAGTAATGTCCCATGCTATAAACGAGCGGCGCGTCTTTATCTTTGGTTGGAATGACCCAGCCATGGCTTGATGCAAAGCTCGGTGGGCAGCTTTTAAAAGTTAAAGATTCTAATTTTGGAAGCAATGAACTGAGCTGCGTGGGTATCGTTTTGTTGAAAGAAAATAATTGTGCTTGCTTAAATAACATAAAAAATACTCAAATTAGTTTTTGAAGGCGTCGGAAAATTCAATCGGGCGTGCGGCGCGTGCGACTTTATCAAGCACGCCATTTACAAATCGATGACTGTCTTGTGAGCCAAAGGTTTTAGCAAGCTCTAGCGCTTCGTTGATGATCACTTGATGTGGGATTTCAATGCGAAATAGCAGCTCATAAGTGGCTAAACGTAATACGGCCAATTCAATTGGGTCAATATCTTGCATGGGTCGAGAAATATGCGTTGAAATCGCTGCGTCGATTTGCGTGACGTTCGTCGGGATTTCATGCAATAAAGTTTGAAAATAGGCGGTATCAACACGCTTTCCCAGATAATCATCTTGAAATTGTTGGTCAATTTCGCGAATGCTAAATTGTGTGAGTTGCCATTGGTAAACAGCTTGAATAGCGTGCTTTCGCGCGTTGCGGCGCGCTTTCATATCAATAAGTTGGGGCATTACTTCTTTTCTTCAGTGTTAAGTCGATTGACGACATCTTTAAATTCATTAATATCTTGAAAACTTCGATAAACAGACGCGAATCTTACGAAAGCGACTTGATCAAGTTCGCGCAATTCTGCCATAACCAGCTCGCCAATGAAACTAGCTTTGACTTCGGATTCATTCATTTCACGTAATTTTCGGATAATGCGCTGCACGGCTTCTTCGATACGCGCCGTATCTACCGGGCGTTTTTCCAGGGCTCGCATAATGCCCGCGCGCATTTTTTGCTCTTCAAAAGTCTGCCTGGCGCCGCTGCTTTTTACAATACGCGGCATCGCAAATTCGACTGATTCAAAGGTTGTAAATCGTTCTGAGCAGGCCAAGCATTCGCGACGTCGTCTGACTTGTGAGCCATCATTGCTGAGTCGCGAGTCGATCACTTTGGTGTCAGTTTCTGGGCAAAAAGGACAGTGCATATTAAAATGTTTCCTGTAGGCGAGCATAGATATAATAAACAATAT
This sequence comes from Pseudomonadota bacterium, assembly GCA_040389005.1. Classification (GTDB taxonomy): domain Bacteria; phylum Pseudomonadota; class Gammaproteobacteria; order JAGOUN01; family JAGOUN01; genus JAGOUN01. Next base: position 1,204 of record JAZKAS010000045.1, on the reverse strand, counting down.
AAGTTAACTGCTCGCTATTAGGAAGGGGTTTGATGATCTCGCTTGCGGTTTCATAGAGTTCTTTGGCGTAAATATGGGCGCCAGGCAGCCCGAGTAGATCAACATAAGTGCCTTTACCGAGTTGTTGATCGGTGCCCGTGGCTTTGCCTAGTGTTTTTTCATCCGCAATGACATCTAAAATGTCATCACATACTTGATACAATAACCCTAAAGTGTCTGCAAAATCATTTAAACGGTGTTGTGTTTCGGCCAATAAAGGAGAGGGTGTGCATAACGCCCCCATCAAGATGCTGGCTTTTATTAAAGCACCTGTTTTAAGTCGATGGAGTTTTTCAAGTTGTTGTTGGTTGTATTTTGCTGAGTTTTTAATGTCCATGATTTGTCCGCCAACCATGCCTTCTGACCCCGTAGCTTTACAAAGCATATGAATTAAAGCCAGGCGTGTGCTGTGTGAGAGAGGTGCGTTTTGGTGATTACTGAGAATTTCAAACGATAGAGTCAGTAATGCATCGCCTGCGAGAATTGCTACATCTTCATTGAACACTTTGTGACAACTTAATTTTCCGCGGCGATAATCTGAATTATCCATCGCGGGAAGATCGTCATGAACGAGCGAAAAACAATGCACCATTTCAACTGCGCATGCGACGGGATTGAGCGCCTCTTGAGTCGCGCCGAACATCGCGCCGGTAAAGTAAACGAGGGCGGGGCGTAAACGTTTGCCGCCATTGAAAATCGCATAACGTAAGGCGTCATCTAGCTGCGGATAATTTTCATCTCTTTTGGGGAGGTAGCTTAAAATATTTTTTTCAACATGGCGTTGAATTGCGTCGAGCGGCGTGATGTCTGTCATTGTGTTCCGTCAGTGAGGGTTAAAATCTTTTGTTCAATAGTTGAAAGTGTTTTTTGACATTCGCGAATCAGGGCGGTGCCTTTTTCAAAAAGCTCGAGAGATTGCTCAAGCTCTAAATCTTTTTGCTCAAGATGGGCGACGATCTTTTCGATTTCCACCATCTTGTGTTCGAAATTTTTACTTTTCTTTTCGGTCATAATTTGATTTCCCATAATATAGTGTGAACGTTAACGAATGTCGATCAGGCTGTCAAAATGTATTTAAATTAAAATTTTTTTAAAAAAGTGATTGACAGTGGATGGGAAATGTATAGAATTGCGCTCCTGCCTTGGGGCACGCTTACGAATGAGT
>JAZKAS010000044.1:22651-28667 GCA_040389005.1 Pseudomonadota bacterium | reverse complement strand
CCAAAGGATTACCAACTCCTTGCTGTAAAAGTGGTTGTAACGTTTGCGTCAATTGATTAATCGTTAATGCCATTTTTGACGGCTCTTCTATTACAACTTTAAATTGATTTTTTTGATAAAGAAAATAACCGAGTAAAAGTATCGTGCATAAAATAAAAAGGCCAAGCATTTTTGTCGCGCTTAAAAATGGCCGACGCTCAACAAATTTTAACAAATTAAAAGTAGCTGCATTACTCATTGGCCATCATCCCATAATATGCGTGACTGATTGTCGAATGATTGTAGCGTTTCAATGCTTGACTATAAAATGAATCGCTCTCTGCTTCACTGATCGTCCATGCCACTCGCCCATTCAACTGCGTCAACATTGCTGCTTCAATCGTAAATAGACCATTCATGACCCACAAAGGAGCCGCTGAAAAAGCTTTCACTTCTGCAAGATAAAATAAATTCAGCGCTGTCAAACAAGCTTCAGACATCACTGCGCTGTCTATTTTTGGCAATTTCAATGTGGCGATGAGTTCTTGTTGATAAAACGCAAACACTTGCGGTGCATCTTGAAAATAATTCACCCAAATCACTACAGATTCTGATGCGTATTTTTTCGCGCTATAATGCGCATACATAAACTCAGGCAAGGTTATTTTCATCGGTTGAACATGCGCGCCTAGAAGAGCTTGATAACGATCCCGCAAAGTGCGCTTCGCCACCGCCACCACATAGAGTCGTTTTTCCGCATTCGTGATGGAAGGACATTCGACATAATCAATTGCCAATTGGTCAACAGACAAAGAAAATCTTGCTTGCTCTTGCCAAAGAATCGCTGACATCATTTCATTCGCCTGCACGGTGGGTCGCTTGATTCGCAGCAACTGGTAATCCGATGGCCCTAAAACTCCAACTACCGCCTTGCTCCGCAAACCCTGTTGACTGACACATTGTTCAAGCTCACTGGTTGTCGCACATAACTGCAACACCTTGGATCGACCCATGCCAGAAAGAACAATGCCAGTTTGATGAAAGGCGATAGCACAACACTTAGACACAATCACTCCCTGACCAATACACTATAAAAATTCTATGAAAAACACGCTGTTATACCGTAAACTATGCCTTAACTCTACCCCTGAAGCAACCGAATGAGTCAATCTTTAAAATCCATTCCGATCGTTATCGAAAGTGGCCAAAAATATCTCACTGAACAAGGTTTTAGCGCCATTAAAGACGGCATGAAAACACGCGAAAATGAATCCGATCACGTCAAAAAACCTGACTGGCTGCGCATTCGTTTAACAACCAGTCCAAAATATTCTCAAGTAAAACAAAGGGTACACGATTTAAAGCTCAGTACTGTTTGCGAAGAGGCCAAATGTCCGAATATCAGCGAATGCTGGAGCCATGGGACCGCAACCATTATGTTGATGGGCTCAGTTTGTACGCGCGCCTGCCAATTTTGTTCTGTCGATACCGGTAACCCAGGCGGCTGGCTCGACAAAAATGAGCCGCAAAACACTGCCAATACCGTTCAAGCCATGCAATTACAGTATGTTGTGCTAACGTCCGTCGATCGCGATGACCTGCCCGACGGTGGTGCGCAACATTATGCCAATACAATTCAATGCATCAAAACCCTTTGTCCAACGACAAAAGTTGAAGCATTAACCAGCGACTTCCAAGGCGACCATCAATCCGTACAAATCATTTTAGACAGTGGCGTGGATGTTTATGCACAAAACATGGAAACCGTGAAACGCCTCACTTACCCTGTGCGTGATCCGCGCGCGAGCTATGAGCAAACACTCTCAGTATTAGAATATGCAAAAAAAGCCAAACCTGAAGTCATCACCAAAACCAGTTTAATGTTAGGGCTTGGCGAAACAGAAGCAGAAGTATTACAAACCATGGACGATCTTCGTGCGATTAATGTCGATGTCTTAACGCTGGGACAATACTTGCAACCCACACGCAATCATTACCCGGTCGCACGTTACGTGTCACCCGAAGAGTTTAAACAATATCGTCAATGGGGTTTAGAAAAAGGTTTTCTTGAAGTTGCTTCTGGGCCGATGGTACGCTCAAGTTATCGTGCCGATCGAATATTCTCAAAAGACAATTTAGGGATGGATAAATAATGCGATTCATAGCATTCATACTTTTATCGATGATATTTTTTTATAGCGAATCGGCTTACAGCACGCTCTATTCTTGTGATATTTTTAAAGATAAACAAAAAATAACAACGCTGACCGGATCACTCAATAACAGCGAACTTTCAGGACGCATGACCAACACTCAAGCAACAGACCCCAACACAGCGCTTGCTTTCACGCTTTGTCAGCAGGCCGGACTTCAGCCCGTGAACGTGATGCTCACGATCCCAGGCATTCGAGCATCATCAAGTGTAACGAAAAATCAATTGCTGCCCAATCCTGCTTGCACTCTTAAATGCACTCCACTCTGAGGCTTATTATCAGCAAAAAAAGCACTCGATGAAGCCAACAGCGGCTCTGAGCGGTTCTCCATCAGAATCAGTTGATTTCTTAAGTCTTTTGCAGCGCTATAAAGCGAATTCAAAAACGAAGCAATGTGTTTGTTTTCACTCAGCAGAATCCCTTTATCATTTTTATGATATTTAAGTCCATTCGAAAACAAACAATCACAAAATAATTGCCTTAGAAAAATCTCATCTTTTTGAAAAGAAACAGCAAACGAAGTAGTATGATCATTGATTTGCATTCGCACCAAGCGCTGTGGCGTGTTCACAAAAGCATGCTTAAGCTCATGCTCTACGGTAGAGGCGCGAATAATAAGATCTTCCGGCATGATAACCGCCATAACCCCTCCTTGGATCATGAGTTGATAAGTATTTAGGCAGTATAGTCGGGATTATACGTTTATCAAATTTTAAATCTTAAAAATTTTTTGATTTTGCACTAGACGCATGCTACAACTAGAAAAGAAAAGGAGTTTGTATATATGTTAAAAAGATTTCGACTGCCATTAGCCATTGCTGGTTTTTCTATATTAATGCCAGTGACCATGCTACATGCTAGTCAGGGATACAGTTATCAAACTCAAAATAACGTTCACAGTTTACAAGCCATCATTAATCCTCCTAGCAATTCCACTAGCACTTCTACCTGGATGGGCGCGGATGTGGGCTCTTCAATTAAACTGACTGAATATAAATACCTGTGGATTTTCGGCGATACGCTCCTAGGTAGCGTCTCTGATAAATCACGTATTTATAATACGATGTTTCATAATTCAGTGGGCATCACCCATTGCAATGCTGCCAACGCCTCGTGTCAAACAATACAAAAATATCAGAGTGACTCTGTCAGCGGTGTTTTTACTCTTGAAAACCCCAATCAATATTTTTGGCCTACTGCGGGCAGTCAGCTGAATTCGAAACTTTTTATAAGCGGCTACAACATTAATAGCGAAACCGCCGACAGTCCGACCAGTAGTGGAGGCACAAGTTTTTTCTTAGTCGATAACCCCCTGCAACCCCCTGCAGACTGGCACTACCAAATCTACAGCGTACCCAATACTGATATCAATTTGAATTGGGCGACTGCAGCAGTCAAACAAGGAAACTGGCTCTATATCTTAGGCGCGCAAGCAACGAATGACACATCGGCCCCCTATAATACTGTTGTATCGCGCATTACTTTATCCAATGCCGAGAAAGGAAACTGGTCAAAGACAGAATACTGGCTAAAACAAAATCAATGGAGTAAAACATTTTCTTCCGACACTCTCGCAAGTATACAGGGACTACCAGGAACAACAGAAACCGCCATTGGCTATAATGATTATTTCAAATGGTATTGTGTACAAATTCTTAGCGCTACTAGTTATGATGCACATCTTTACACCGCAACCAACTTAATGGGCCCGTGGGTAGATCAAGGCATAATTTATACTATTCCAAAACGTTGGAATTCAACCGGCGTTACCGATACTTCTAAATTTTTTATTACTTACGCTGCCAAAGTACACCCTGAGTTAGCGTCCTCTAATCATGAAGTGGTATTTACTTACAACATTAACACTTTAAATCTTCAAAGCCTTGTGACCCTCATCGCTCAAGCAGATTATTGGCCATTATATGTGCCGCAAGTTGTAGCTGTAATGGTAAATAAAAAAAATTCTACCCCGGATTCTCCAAGCTCAAAACACCCGAGTTAAAGTCATACGCAAATAACTCGGCGTACCGACCCCAATCAATCATCGTCGTTAAGATACGCGCCGCTTCTTGTTCACTAAAATGCTCTTCCAATTCGCGCAAGAAAATTTCTTCTGAAAGACTATGTTTATGCTCTTGATCCAAACGCTCACGAATATGTTTTGCAAGCGGAATATAATTCAACACATGTTTTGAAAATAATTTTTTTCTTTCCAACATATCGGCATTTGCAAAAGCAACCCCTTGAGGTGTCATAGCAATGTCACCTTGCGAAACGCGTGCAAAATTTAAAATTTCCAAGACTTCAGTGAGGGGAAATAAATCATCACCATCTAAAAATACTTTTTCAGAAAGCTCAGGTAAATCCATACGCCCTTTATTTTCAGGCTCGTTTAATGTTTCTAAAATACCAGCAAGATCGGATGTTTGTACATCGGGCAATCGATACCCCAAACCAATCGCGCGGGGTTGCATGCGCGCTGCTGCAAAACCTTTGCCTGCTTCGCGCGTCGTCATTAACGTATAAATTTTATCGACGACTTGTCGGAATTCTTTCGATTGCGAATGACGTGGATGCGGCAAATCAACGGCTAGTTCTGCTTTAATAGTCCCCGGATTATTATGAAATATAATAATGCGATCCGCCATTTCAACCGCTTCATCAATATCATGCGTGACTAAAAGAATGCCGTTTAAACGCGTTTTTTTGGTATACCAAAGATCCAACAAGTCACCGCGTAAATTTTCTGATGTTAAAACATCAAGTGCTGAAAAAGGCTCGTCCATCAATAAAATATCGGGATTGACGACAAGCGCACGCGCAAATCCAACGCGTTGTCGCATACCACCGGAAAGTTCTTTGGGAAATGCAGATTCAAATCCATCCAGCCCAATCGTATCAATCGCACGCAACGCACGTTTGCGCCGTTCTTGCATACTCACGCCTTGCGCTTCTAAGCCCAATTCTACATTTTGTAAAACCGTCAACCACGGCATGAGTGCAAACGATTGAAATACCATAGAAATGCCTTGCATCGGTTCGGTAATTTTATGGCCGCGATAAAAAACCTCGCCTTCTGATGGCTCAATTAAACCAGAGATAATACGCATTAGAGTCGATTTTCCAGATCCCGATTTTCCAAGTAATGCGACAATCTCACCGGGTTTAATATCAAAATTAATATTTTCAATTACTTTGAGTGGCTGCTTTTTTCCTTTTTGGAAAGATTTACTCACACGCGAAACTTGGATGATGCTTGAAACTTCGTGTTTACTCATTATGATTACTCCACATGAAATCTTTCCTCTGCTAATGCGTACAACGGCTTCCAAATGAGTCGATTAATAATAACAACAAATAAACACATCACAACAATGCCTAATGCTTCTTGTGCAGGTTTTCCCGCATTGGTCATTTCAGAAATATATGCGCCTAATCCAATGGCATTAAAAGTATGCCCACCCCAGTTGATCACCTCAGCGACAATGCTTGCATTCCACGCACCGCCCGCTGCTGCAACTGCACCCGTAATATAATACGGAAAAATGACTGGCAAAATCACTTTTTTCCATTTTAGCCAACCACGTACACGAAATAGTTTTGAGGCCATGAGTAATTCTTTTGGCAATGTCGTGGTGCCGGCAATCACATTAAATAAAATATACCATTGCGTTCCCAGAATCATTAAAGGTGCCGTCCAAAAAGTAATATTTGCATGATAATGCACAATACCAATAACAAAAATTGGATAAAGTAAATTTGCGGGAAACGCTGCAAAAAATTGCGCGATTGGTTGAATAATCGCCGCAGCCTTCGGTCGCAAA
>JAZKAS010000044.1:9241-22641 GCA_040389005.1 Pseudomonadota bacterium | reverse complement strand
ATGGGAATCCAGATCAGCGAACACAACACAATCAGCACGAAAATTTTAAGCGCCGTCGCAAATCCAAGCCCAATCACTAACATTAGTTCTTTAAAAGTGGTTTGTTGCGCAATAAATTTTATTAACATTCCAAGCGCTGTAAAAATTGCCAAATAAATCGCGATATGAAAAAACCAGGTGATTGTTAATAATAGTTTATTATTACTTTTCGTCACAGTGTGTGAAGAAAATTCTCTGCGAGGAAGCAAACGAATATTAATAACAATATCGCGTAATATTGCGAGAAAATAGCCAATGCGTTGAAACCATTTTCCTTGACGAAACATATCCACGACCCACGATTCTGCCATATGATCATTCGGCTCTAAATCGGTTCTAAATTTTTCTGCCCATGCCATCAACGGCCGAAATAATAATTGATCGTAGAGCATAATCACACCCAACATTACCGCAATTGCATAAAAAATTGCGTGCATATCCGATTGCGAAATCGCCATCGCAATATAAGATCCAATCCCGGGTAACATGATCGATTGATTTGCAACAGAAATCGCTTCCGATGCCACCACAAAAAACCAACCGGCCGACATCGATAGCATCATATTCCATAATAAACTCGGAATCGTCATCGGCACCTCCACCCGCCAAAAACGTTGCCACGCATTTAAATGAAATAATCGCGAGGCATCTTTTAAATCGCTCGGGACCATTTTCAACGATTGATAAAAACCCAATAACATATTCCATGCCTGCGAAGTCACAATTGCAAAAATTGCTGCGCATTCAGGGCCCAACATACTTTTTGGAAATAGCCCAATAAACGTTGGAACACTAATCGATAGAAATCCTAAAATCGGCACAGATTGTAAAATATCGACAGTGGGAATAATGATTCTTTCTGCGTGACGGCTTTTCGCCGCCCAGGCTCCAAAAATAAACGTGATTAATAATGATATCCCCATCGCGATGAACATTCTCATCACTGTTCTTAAAGCGTAATCGGGCAAATACCACGCAGATAAATGGATTGTGATAGGTTCACCCAAATCAAACGGGCTACTCATTTGTCTTGCGGCAATCGCTAAAACAACAATAATTGCTAAAACAACTAGCAAAGCAGCGATGTCCCAAAGGTTGGGATAAGCATTTTGATTCGTTGTAAAAACAATTTTTTTTAAGCGCATTATATTTTCTGAATCGGGCCTGGATATTTTGCAACGATTTTATCTGATGTGTATCTAAAATAGATTTTATTATTCTTCGCCGTAAAACTTAGTCTATCTTGTCAACAGGAGAACTTCAAGGCACCGACTGTGGTACTTTTTCATTTTTATACTATAATGAAGATCAATTAAATTAAGCAATACGGAAAAATGTATGGTGTATTTTGTTAAGGCTACTTTAGCGACGGAAGCCGTGCCCATCGATAACGACATGCCCACTGCTGTAGGCACGCCCATTACAGTAAACGAGCTTATTAATGAAGGCCTGCCTTCCACTAACGGCATACCTGCCCCTGCTGCCGCGCCCGCAGAAGCTGGATTTACTCCGTTTCGCAGCTGGTATGCCCGCGGTTTAGCACTTGACGCCGAGAATCTTAAGGAAGATGGTATCATCGGTTGTGCACACGCAATTTGTTATGTATTACCAGCAGATCTGCACAACACTGACACCAGAAAACAATTTCAGAATGCCATTTTATTACTAGAACGTTGGTTACAAAATCGCAAGACATTTTCTGGGCAGCTTTTGAAACTTTTTCCTCCATACTCTAACAGCAAACAATTTGTCATAGAAAGCTTAGCAAAATGGTATGGTCATGAATACCGGTTTCCCACCGCATCTAACGACAGGGCTACAGGAAATTATGCTCCTCACATTAGCAATGTTACAATCGACGAAGTCGCAAAAAATACACACGAACAGATGTTACATGCTCACTGGCGGACTTTAAGAGGTACTAACGCTCAGAAGGTAGAAGCTATTATTGATTATAAAAATAGGCTTCTCGCTCCGAACCCGCGATAATAAAAAGCTCAGTCGGTTACAGCTTGTAACCGACTGATCATTAACGATCAAACCGCCGACATCTTTTCAATCCGCTGAAATCCTTTCGGCAACTTATTTCCACGTCGACCACGTTCACCAAAATAATGTTCAAGATCTTTTGGTTTTAGCACAAGCTTGCGTTTGCCGGCTAACAATTCTAACGAGGCATCTTTATTAATGACCAACATATCCGTGACAAACTCTTCACGAGCTTCCGCGCGTTTCGGATTAATGCTAATCATTTTGTTGCCTTTGCCTTTGGCAAGCTCTGGCAATTCTTTGACAGGGAAAACTAACATACGGCCTTCGTTAGTGATTAAAGCAATTAATGCAGATTCAAGATTTGAAACGAGTTGCGGCACAAGCACTTGCGAGGCAGTAGGCAATTTCAATAAAACTTTTCCGGCTTTGTTGCGTGAATACAGTTCTTGAAGTTTGACAATGAAACCATATCCCGCATCAGAAGCAATCAGATAATTTTGATTATCTGCGCCCATCATCGCTGCGATAAATGTTGCACCCGTTGGCGGTGACACATGCCCAGATAGCGGCTCACCTTGCCCGCGCGCGGAAGGCAATGAATTTGCAACGAGAGAATAAGTTCGACCAGTGCTATCCAAGAAAACCACTTGCTCTTGGCTTTTACCATAAACCGCGGATAAGAATGAATCGCCTGATTTATAGTTTAACACTTTCGGATCAATTTCGTGACCTTTGGCTTGTCGCACCCAACCCATTTTTGACAAAATCACTGTCACAGGTTCTGATGGCAATAAATCTGATTCTTTAATCACTTGCGCTTCGGCACGAACCACTAATGCTGATTTGCGATCATCGCCATATTTTTCAGCATCTTCTAATAATTCTTTTTTGATAAGCGTGGTTAATCGCGCATCGGATCCCAGAATTTTTTCTAATTCATCACGCTCTTTTGCCAATTCATCTTGTTCACCACGAATCCTCATTTCTTCTAATTTTGCAAGATGACGTAATTTTATTTCTAATATTGCTTCAGCTTGTTCTTCCGATAATTTGAATTTTTCTATGAGCGCTATTTTAGGAAATTCTTCTTCACGAATAATACGAATCACTTCATCGATATTTAAAAAAGCGATCAACAAACCTTCTAAGAGATGCAGGCGTTTCAACACTTTATCTAAACGATGTTGCAAACGTCTTTTAACAGTAACACGACGAAACACTAACCATTCTTGAATAATTTCTAATAAATTCTTAACGCGCGGTCGACCATCTAAACCAATCATGTTTAAATTAATTCTGTAGCTGCGCTCTAAATCAGTGGATGCAAATAAATGCGCCATCACGCCTTCGACATCAATACGATTCGATTTCGGCACAATGACTAAACGCGTTGGATTTTCATGATCGGATTCATCGCGCAAATCTTCAATCATTGGTAATTTTTTCGCACGCATTTGCGCGGCGATTTGTTCTAATATTTTCGCACCTGAAGTTTGATAAGGAAGTGCTGTGACGACAATATCATTATCTTCTTTAATATAGGTTGCGCGCATTCTCAGTGAACCACCACCTTTGCGATATATTTCTGCAATTTCTGCGCGTGGCGTAATAATTTCCGCAAGCGTTGGATAATCCGGTGCAGGCACGAATTGCAGAACGTCTTCTATCGTTGCTTTTGGAGTTTCTAATACATACACACACGCTTTAACCACTTCACGCAAATTATGCGAAGGAATATCGGTCGCCATCCCAACCGCAATACCGCTTCCACCATTGAGTAAAATATTCGGTAATCGCGCAGGCAACTGCGTTGGCTCTTCTAATGTACCATCAAAGTTCGGCATCCAATCGGTGGTACCTTGATCCAATTCTTTCAATAATACATCAGCATATTTCGATAATTTCGATTCGGTATAACGCATCGCGGCAAACGATTTAGGATCATCCGGCGACCCCCAGTTTCCTTGACCATCCACCAAAGGATATCGATACGAAAAATCTTGCGCCATCAACACCATCGCTTCGTAACATGCGCTATCGCCATGCGGATGAAATTTACCGAGCACGTCACCCACCGTTCGAGCCGATTTTTTATGTTTAGCAAGGACATTTAAGCCTAATTCTGACATTGCATAAACAATACGTCGCTGAACAGGTTTTAAACCATCAGCAAGATGCGGCAATGCACGATCTAAAATTACGTACATGGAATAATCGAGATAGGCTTTTTCAGTAAATTCATGCAAAGGCTGTTGCTCAACACCCTGAAGGTTCATTAATGCTTGAGACATTTTTATCCTATTCTATATGACAAAAGAAACGTTAGGACAATATTAACATGAGAAGGGAATAACGTCGAATAGGAAAGGCGCCGCATAAAAAAATATCGACGCCTTTTTAAATTTTTTAGCTAAAACTATAAACAAGATCCACATTACCTTCTAATGTAGACATTGTTAAATCAACTGAGCCAGTTGCAGTACCTGCGCCTGTAGAGAAGGAATCGTTCACTGTTTGGCTGCGATATCCTGTATAAATAATATCACCGCGCAACGACAAATGTTCTGTTAATTGAGCGATTGACCCCATACCGAGTTGATAGCCGTTAAAATTAGCCGAACTTTCAGTACTGCCTGAACCTGTACCAATTTCTAAATCATTCGAAGAAAATGACGTGCTGGTGTTGACTTGAGCATGCGCACGCGCGTAACCCAAAATCGCATGGACTTCAACGTCTTGTGAAATTTGATAACCAGGCAAAAATCTTAAACCATACACATTATTGATTTTTGTATCTGTTGTCGAGTTGCTTGTAATGTCATCAACCCCGATATCAATCCCAAAATCATTCGGCAGTTCCACCGATGTGGCTGTGTTGTTATTCGCCGCTGCTTTTGCAGAAGAAACATTATCAAACGCTTCCACGCCAAGAACAAACTGATGCGGCAAACTCCAGCGATAACCACCTAATACCGTACCATTAAAACCAATATTGCCGTTATCGTCGGTGCTATCGCCCGTCACGACTAAACTATCATTTGAAGCAGTAATTGTACCTGTATTCGTGTTTTTTGTGAAAAGCGCTGAAGAGCCCACACCAGCACCAAGATATGCGCCATCCGCCAACACCACACTCGACGCAACCAAACCCATTGCGCCCACTAATAAAATTTTATTCAACATAATTCGATTCCTTTTAAATAATTATCAAACAACATCCAACTTGGATTTCAAAAACATAGCGCGATTAAATTATAAAATCAAACATTTATTTTATTCTGACGCTAAAAATACAGCGTTAAAATCTAATTGCTGATCGACAACACTCAAACAAAAAGAATTTTTCACCACAACATAAGGCGTTATCATAGTAAGAAATACAGATTTTCTCATTTTTGTTTTTTTAATGATCTCATCAAGCGTTAAATTTTTATGGCTTGTGGCAAGGGCTTTAATAATCGCGACATATAAATTATATCTCGCGAAATCTATAAAAAAAAAACAGAGATTCCGCGAGGTATCACGACTGAGCTTCAGCCAAATTCCCCTTATCTTCCAGCCAACTCTTTCGATCGCTTGCACGTTTTTTAGCTAATAACATATCCATTCGGCCACCCGTTATGATCGGATCTTCCATCGTTAACTGAACTAATCGTCGCGTATCCACTGCCATGGTGGTTTCACGCAATTGCAACGGATTCATTTCGCCCAATCCTTTGAATCGCAATACATTGGGTTTACCTTTTTTCTTTTCGGATTCTAACCGATCTAATATGCCTTGTTTTTCTGATTCATCCAACGCGTAATGCACTTCTTTGCCAATATCGATTCGATACAAAGGCGGCATCGCCACAAACACATGCCCCGCAGAAACTAACGCAGGAAAATGTTTTACAAACAACGCACACAGCAACGCGGCAATATGCGCACCGTCAGAATCCGCATCCGCAAGAATACACACTTTTCCATAACGCAATCCGGTTAAATCCGTTGAGCCTGGATCAACACCAATCGCCACCGCAATATCGTGCACTTCTTGTGAAGCCAATACTTGCGAAGAATCTACTTCCCAGGTATTGAGAATTTTCCCACGCAATGGCATCACGGCTTGAAATTCTTTTTCGCGCGCTTGTTTTGCAGAACCGCCTGCAGAATCCCCTTCGACTAAAAATAATTCGGTTTGGCGTGGATCTTGCGCAGAACAATCAGCTAATTTTCCAGGAAGCGCAGGTCCTTGCGTAATTTTTTTACGCAATACTTTCATCGCGCTTTTTAAACGTCGTTGCGCATTATTAATAGTAAGTTCTGCAATTTTTTCACCGAGCGCGACATGTTGATTCAGCCACAAACTAAATGAATCTTTGACCACCCCCGAAACAAACGCCGCGCATTCACGTGACGATAAACGCTCTTTAGTTTGGCCTGCGAATTGCGGATCATGTAATTTAACAGATAAAATATAACAACAATTTTCCCACAAATCTTCCGCCGTTAATTTAACACCGCGGGGCAATAGATTTCTGAATTCACAAAATTCGCGCAATGCCTCTAATGACCCCGTGCGCAAACCATTGACATGCGTTCCACCTTGCGCGGTTGGAATAAGATTAACATAACTTTCTGTTAATAATTCGCCGCCCTCTGGCAACCAAGCAATAGCCCAATCTGCCATTTCATTTCCGCCTTCAGCATGACCCAAAATGGGTTCTGTCGGTAATAATTCTAAACCATTCAACGAATCTAATAAGTAACCCGCCAACCCCATTTCAAAATGCCATTCAACCTTTTCATTATGAATCTTATCGTCTAATGTTACTTTTAAATTCGGGCACAACACCGCTTTGGCGCGTAAAATGTGTTTTAATCGACTAATCGAAAAATTCGCCGAGTCAAAATATTTTGGTTCTGGTAAAAATCGTACACTGGTTCCCGTATCGCGTTTATTCACTTCGCCGATTTCTTTCAGTTCCGATTTTTTTGCGCCATGCTCAAAACGCATTTGATAAATTTTCCCGTGTTGGCGAATCGTCACTTCCAACCATTTAGATAATGCATTCACGACGGAAATACCGACACCATGCAAACCACCAGAAAATTTATAGCTGTCATTGGAAAATTTCGCGCCGGCATGCAAGCGCGTGAGAATCAATTCAACGCCGGTGACTTTTTCTTCTAAATGTATATCCGTTGGCATGCCGCGACCGTTATCTGTAATCTCAATCGAACCATCTTGATACACGACCACATCAATTTGTGATGCATGGCCCGCGAGCGCCTCATCGACACTATTATCAATTGCTTCACACGCCAAGTGATTCGGCCGCGTGGTATCGGTATACATTCCGGGACGCTTTTGCACCGGCTCCAATCCACTTAAAACTTCAATCGATTGTGCGTTATAATTTTTATTTGTCATAAAAAAACCTATTTAACATCATTAATTCAAAAAATTGTTTGCACGGCAAAAAAACTCATCTTTGATTAAGAATATTTTCACCGCAATCAATGGGGTCATAGAGTGCGCTTTTTACCAAACATGACAATAAATTTTTCTACTCTCTATTGCACATCTTGAGCTAAAACACAGGACTCCGTACCGCGTGGACTACGTGAGCCCAATCGAGCATAAGAACCTGCCAACGTGTGAGTCGTTTCATTATAAGTAAATTCTACTACACCTGCATAAATCTTCTTCTCTTTAGTCGCATCATAACGGTAAATAGCCGCGATATGATTATCACCCACAAGCAATCCTGTTGCATTCGTTGTTTCACCATTTTCAAAAGCCCATCGGAAATCAAAAGCATCCGGCCTAGTAGCATCAGGGCGCGCCACGACTAATTTAGACGTATAATCACCATCAACAACATCCTTAATGTGGCAGATATATTGCCCCGTTGGAATTGCTGCAAAAACAGCTGCTGGAAACAACACCACTAAGCCCATAATAGCTATATATTTTTTCATGCTCTACTCCCTGTTTAAATAAATCGTAAAATTTCCGGAATGACTTCCTGAAAATCCGTAAACGTATGCCCGCCGCCTGTTCGGATAAGGTGCGGTGAATTTGGAAACGCGTTTAATGCAACGCGATAATCAATCACATTATCATCGGTTTGCAATAATAATAAAAATCGCTCTGGATGCTTAATTTTATCAACACCAAAATTTTGCAAACTGGATACAAAATTTTCCGTGACTTCAAACTTTTCACCCGTGGCTTCATTTTCATAATGACCATAATAATGATGCATTGTCTCCCATGGATTAATCGCAGGATTAATTAAAACCGCTTTTGCATCTGCATATCTATTTGCAAGATAGATCGCAAAAAACCCACCGAGAGAACTGCCAACAAAACAAAATTGAAATTGCTGAGATTGCACATCAAGAATAGCCTGTAACTCACTCATTGCTTTTTCAGGATTGTGAATTAAAGTAGGTGAATAATATTCAATTTGTGGCGCATATTCTTCTACCGCTGCGCGTAATATTTGCGATTTAGTCGCATTGCCTGAACTATTAAATCCGTGGAGGTAAATGATTTTAAGAGGGCGACCGTCGGTAGCCCCTACAAGAGACCTACTTTTCATTCAATTTTTTCTCTAACGTTTGAACTTCTTGTGTTAGCTGTTGAATTTGTTCTTGTGCGCGAGATAAAATTTTCTTTTGCACATCAAAATCTTCTCGCGTCACTAAATCCATTTTTTCAAAAACCGATTGCAATACCGCACGCATGTTTTTGCAAGTATCATCTTTCAATCCCTGCAAATCTTCAGGTAAAACAGTGGTAATTTTAGCCAATAATTCGTCAATAAACGCGGGCTTCATTACAACCCTTCCATCAAATTTGGCATCGCGCGTGATGCTTTGTGAATATTTTCATTGTAATATTTAGTGACAAATTCTCGTGATGCGGCCTCTGCCTCACGAAATACAGAAATATCCCCGCTTTTGATGGCCATGGTCGCTGTCCACCAACCGGATGGATACGTCGGTTGTGGGAATTGCAACGTAATCACTTCTTGGAAACCCGCTTTTTTCATATTTTTATGCATCGGTTTAATGATGGCATCTAAATGAAATAACGGCGATTCACTTTGATGAACGATCAAACCATTATTGCGTAACATGCGGCAACAATCGGCGTAAAATTTATCGGTAAATAAACTTTCACCGGGACCAAAGGGATCAGTAGAGTCAACGATCACAATATCTGCAGAATTTTCAGGCGCATCTTTCACCCATTTCACGCCGTCACCAAAATAAAAATGCGCACGCGGATCATTATTCGCTTCGCATAATTCAGGAAAATATTTTTCTGCCAAACGCGTCACGCGTTCATCGATATCAATCTGCCAAACAGAATTAATTTCTTTGTGCTTTAATACTTCTTTTAACGTACCACAATCACCGCCGCCGATGATGACAACATCTTTGGGATTCGGATGCGTAAAAATTGCAGGATGCGACATCATTTCGTGATACAAAAAATTATCGCGGCTGGTTAACATAATGAAGCCATCAATGCTCATCATATATCCATAATTTTCTGTCTCGTAAATTTCAATTTTTTGATAAGGGGTTTGTTCTTCGTGTAGTTTTGCTTTAATTTTTAAACCAAAAGCACTGCCTTGGCCAGGATGTTCTTCTAAAAAATAATGACTGGTATCCATGGGTTTGTCTCCTGAAACTGTTCTAAGCACCGCAGGGGAGATTTAAGATTTTGAGGGACGCGCGAACCATGGATGGTAGGAAGCCCGAGCACAGGATGTGCGTTCCCAAGAAACCTTAAACCTCCCCCTGCGGTACATAAAATGGACTTTTATAAGTTGCGGCCATTGTAACGCAGTCTAGGGCAAGTACAAACTACTTTCTCTTCTGTGGCCAGATACTCACCAATAAAACAATCAGCGTCGCAAGATACGGCACCATTTGCACGGAAAGAATTGCAACCCATAGTTTGCCAATCAGATTATTAAAATGCTCGATCGAACTCATTGCAATAACGGCTGCGCCCAATGCGATTAAAATGAACAGCTCTTGGCGAATGGTGCTCAAGCCCGCAAGCAAAGGCCCTTGCTTTTCAAGCTTTGGCGTACGTAAAAACGGTTGATTCGAAGTCAACAAGCCTTTCCAAGTCGCACGCGCCACGGTATGTGTTAACGATAACCCCGCCAAAAAAGCACCCAATGATTGTAAAATGGTGCACGGAACACGCGCTCGATACAACCACAAACCTCTTAACAATTTAAAGCTGAATAAACCAATCGTCGGCATCAAGAAAGCCCCCGTCGGTAATTCGCTATGAATCGGGTCGTACAACAAAATTGCCGTTAGCACTAAACTTGTCATAGTAAACACGAGCGCTAAAGCATCAGAAAACCACGGCAACCAACCGGCTAAAAAATAATACCGTTGCGCCGCGGTTAAAGGCGATTTTCGCGTTGGTAAAAAACTGCGCCAATGGCTTTTGATAATTTGCATCGCACCATATACCCAACGGAATCGTTGGCCGCGATACCCTGAAAAAGTATCCGGCATGAGCCCTTGTCCTTGCGATTTATTGACATAAATAGAATCATATCCCGCTTCATACAAACGCAAACCGAGTTCGCTATCTTCACAAATACACCATTCGGCCCATTTGCCACATTCTAAAAATGCTGATTTACGAATCATGGTCATCGTACCATGTTGAATAATCGCGTTATGTTCATTACGTTGCACCATGCCGATATTAAAAAATCCAGCATATTCCCAATAACAAAAGCTCTTAAATGTATTTTCTTTTTCATCACGATAATCTTGCGGTGATTGCACAAAGGCAACTTTTTGATTCGCAAAATAAGGCACCATTGCTTTTAACCAACCAGGTTCAACAATATAATCACTATCAATCACCGCAATAATTTCTGCATCGGGCGCAGTTTGCTCTAAAGCATGATTAATCGCACCCGCTTTAAAGCCTGGCCAATTTTCTAAATGAAAGAAACGAAACATCGGGCCTAATCGTTCACAATCATCACGCACCGGTTGCCACACCGCAGGATCTTTGGTGTTATTATCCATCACCAAAACTTCGAGATGCGGATAATCTAAACGCGCCAAAGCTTCTAGCGTCAAACGTACCATTTCCGGCGGTTCATTGTGGATGGGAAGATGCAATGAAACTTTTGGAAAACGAAAATTTTCTTCGGGAGTTAAAGGCTCAAACGTGCGTTGCGTTTTACGATGCCAAATCACTTCAACAATTTCTAAACTTTCGATTAATAAAATAAGTGCTGCTAATATTTGCATCAGCAACATCAAGCCCCAAAAAAATAAAGATAGTTTGGTTTGATAACGTTGCGCACCAATGGAGAGCGACCAAAAAATTGTCGACGCAGCCAAATTGGTAACCACGCCTAAAAATAACAAGCCCGGTAATTTCATACTGCGGCGCGCAAATAAAAACACGCCCATCAATGCAGCGCTGACAACAGAGGCACCAATCGCCCAATATTTCCATCCCGGCACGGTTAATACATTACCATTTAAGGGATATTTCGCATGCCGATCAGAATCAAAAATTCCCCAATACGCGCCGACCGATCCTTCAATCGATTTTTTCCACGGTTGATCAAAGGCTTCAACAATATAATAACTCAATTGCTCCTGTTCAGCGCGCCGAATAAATTCACGTAAAAATTTTGCTTGATTCGCGCGTGATGCGGTTGCTTTTTCATACGGCTGCCCATCCGACGGCCAACCTACTTCAGTGATGACAATGGGTTTATCGGGATACGCTTGTTTCAATTCATTGTAATGATAAAAAATAGTATCGACGGCATCATCGGCTGAAACACCTTCCCAATAAGGTAGAAAATGCACGGCAATAAAATCGACTTCTTTCACTAAGTTAGGATGTTTCAACCAACGATCCCACGTCTCAGAAGTACTCACAGGGCGATTTTCCATAGAACGCACTTCACGAATATAATCGATAAGCTGCTCTTCGCTCAGATCTTCACGCAATAATACTTCATTACCAACAATCACGCGCACAATATTTTTATGTTCTTCTTTTAATGTTTTGATTAGCAAATCCATTTCTTCGCGATTTTTTTCTAAATCCGCGCCAATCCACGCGCCAACCGCAACATTGAGATGATGTTTTTCTGCCAAACGCGGCACTTGATCTAAACCTTTTTCCATTCGATACGTACGCACCGCATAGACTTTATTTTCTAGCAACGCTAAATCACTTTCGATATTCGCCAAACTCGGATAAGTGCCGCTGGTTTGCGTATCTTGTTTACGCATCGGATCAAACGTTAAACCCATGGTGGTTTTGGTCCACGGTTGCAATTGCAATGGATTGTTGACATAACTCCATATACTAAAATTAAGCGCGACCAACACCGCAATAATGAGAAGCGCAAAAATAATGGTAGCGCTAGCTTTTCTTTTCATGACGAACACTCGATATTTTATAAGTGAATAGGATATTTAACGTTTCGATCAGCATCAAACACGCCCCAATGTGCGCCAGCGGAGCCTTCGAGAAATACTTTCCAAGGCTGATCAAATGCTTCTAAAATATAATAATTTATTTTTTCTTTTTCGGCGCGGCGCATAAATTGGCATAAAAATTTCGTTTGGTTTTCAGGCGATGCAATGCTTTTTCCAACCGGCGCACCATCCGATGGCCAACCTACTTCCGTAATCACGATGGGTTTATTCGGATATGCTTTTTGTAATTGTGCATATTGATCAAAAACAAGCGCAACGCCTTCATCGACCGTGACATCAAACCAATACGGTGTAAGATGTACGGCGATATAATCAACTTCGGTCACAAGCTTCGGGTGCGCCATCCAATCTTTAAATTGTTCTGATGTGCTGATCGGCTGCGTGGCAAATTGCCGTACTTCATGAATATAGTCAATCAGTTGTTGCTCTGACAAATCTTGTCGCATCAACGCTTCATTACCAACTAAAACACCAATAATATTACTAGCATTAGGCGTGGGTTGCGTTTGCAGTGTCTTTTTCAATACATCCAGCTCTTGACGATTTCTCGTTAAATCAACCCCCAGCCACGCGCCCAACATCACGGTTAAATGATGTTTTTCTGCCAAAGCCGGCACTTGATCCAAACCTCTCATAACACTGTAAGTACGCACTGAACGCACTTTATTTTCTAATAAGGCTAAATCACTTTCAATATCCGCCGCACTTGGGTAACGGCCGTTAGTTTGGGTATCGTGTTTACGCATGGGGTCAAAATCAATACCCTGCGTTGTTTTTGCACACAAATATAGCGAATGATGATTCCAGATCTTAAAACCACACACCAACAGCAAAACAATGGCTAATAACGCGAG
>JAZKAS010000044.1:0-9231 GCA_040389005.1 Pseudomonadota bacterium | reverse complement strand
AAAACAGCTATTTTTCTTTTCATGGAAGATACCAAACGCCCCTGTAATCACGCCCGAATAAGCGAATGATTATTAAACCATACTTTAAAGTTAACTCGCCACTTGATTTGTTGTTCCGCCGATACGATTGCTATCCGCTGGACAACAATCATTCTCTATACTTAATTTTTATTTAAGCTCGGCCTGTTATATTGTCAAAAAATGTACAATAAGAGGTTAGCATGCTTGATCCACGTAACGAGTTACACAATCCTATTTTGTCCACTGATGACATCGAACGAGGAGTGCGGCCCAATGAACAAATTGATTTTAGTGATATTTTGCAACACATCGCGAACACTCCTGAGCTAGTTTCACAAGGCTCTGCTTTCACCCAAGTCATTACAAGCATGGCAGGACCAATACAAGAATTAGTCGATCATCATGCCCTTTCTGCAGAAGAAATACCTAATTTAAAGCAACATTTGCTCTCGTTATTGACCCACATCGCGCCACATAGTGCAGAATACACGGGAGAAGGTATTTCGCAAACGCAATTTGATGAATATGCGCAGCCTTTTTTAGCATTTTTCCCTCGTCAGCAGCACCAACATCGAGACGTTCACATCGAGCAATGCGAATCTTGGGGTTGCATTATGCTGATACTATTTATCACCGGCATGATACTCATAATTTGTGGCGGTTGTGACTTGGATCTTTCAAAAAGGGATTACGACGATGACCAGGGCGGCGGCCTCCGTCGATTAAAGGAAATAACGCTTCAGGATAAACACCACTATCACAGTGACGCAAGAAATGAGCGCTTAGAAAAAGACAGCAACAACTTATTCATAGCCGGCGGCGCCCTTTTGGCCTTGCCTATTTTAACTTTGCTGTATCGTTTTGGCACTCAACTACTTCAACAATACAGAGATCGCGCTCGTCATCCTGAGATCATTCCACCCACAATTACAGCGCCTCGCGAGCGCATTAGAACGGCAGTTTCCGAAATTTATTCCGAGTATTGCAAACCTACAAAAACTGTAGAGGATTTTGAGAACAACACACAAGCGGCCCCCGTATCTTTTAATGAACTTGCGAAAAAAATATTTGTCTCTCAATTAACCGTCGATAAAGCTGGGTATGACAAAAATGATATTATCCTAACCGATATATTAAGAAACTTTGACCAGTTGCCGACACCCAATGGTCAAAAATTTAATCAAGCATTACGAGAATCCACTGATGAAAGCATGAGACAATGCCTTGAGCGCCTTATTACGATTCCAGTGTGGAATAGATTGACACTTCAGGCAAACCATATATTGGGACGCCATGCCCTCATCTATTTATTGGACCTAATTACACAACTTCGAAACGAGCTACGGTTATTGCCATGGAAAACCAGCTCGTTGATAGATGACCCCGATATATTATTAGAAGAGGCAATAATTATATATGCGGGAGAATCATCATCAAGCGCATTCTTCACTAGTGCTAATTCAACAGATGCAACGACTACCCCTATCGTATCGGCGATACCTGTGCCAGGGAGCGCAACAGAAACACTGTAGAAATAAGAGCAAAAAAGATAATGTAAAATGCAGGCCACATAAGCGCATGAGTTGCACCAATCACATTTTACATAAGCTTATCTTAAGCTATAGCGTCTATTATATCGAAAAAATGGGAGAATACTTATGTATGCGCCACATAACTCGCCGCTACTCGATCCTATCATCATGCCTGGTGATCATATCGAAGAAGAAGGAGAGCAACACAATCAACCGCATAACAACGATCGATGCGCTTATTTTCTCGGAAGTCTACTATTTTGCGGTCTTCCAGGTATATTGTTTTTAAGTTTCGGCGCTAGTGATTTGGAACAGTCAACAAAAACTCATGACGATGATTACGCTGAAGAAAGACATCATCAATTGAAAAAACACGGGATCGACTTTTTAATAACGGGCAGTGCTTTTATTTTTTTTGTAATAGCAACTTATTGCTATTGTTTTGGCGCACAACAACTTCAGCAATACCTAGATCACCCTGCTTCTCCTGCAATCGCTACTGCACGCGGCGACAGTAACGCCGCCAACGCAAGCATTTATACAGAAGAGTCGTCACAGCAATTTTTCAAGACTTCAGAAAAAACGGTTATTGCACACGCGGTAGCCTTGACAAACCCATAGCGCATGAACTAATCGCAAAAAAAATAATATAACAAGCTGGCCACATGAATACATGAGTTACGCCAATTAGGTAACTCATCAATAATGGCGCGGTACCGCCCAATAAACAATACGTGATGTTATACGCAAACGACATCACGACCGCGCGATCTTCAAGCGGCGCTAATTGAACGCTGATTCCCGGCGTGACTGATTTTATTAAAGCACCGGGAATCGCAAGCAATACAATCGCTAGACCATACGCAAGCCATGAACCGCCATAACTTAACAAACCATAAACAGGAAAAGTTACTATCATCAATAAAATAATAGCCCACTTATAAATGCACACGCCGCCAATTTTATCCGCCAATTTTCCACAACAAGGAATCAGCACAATTAAAGCAATAATTAAAATCGTATTAATTAAAAAAGCGGTATTTAATAGCATGCCCACAAACTTAGACAAAAACGTCGGCAGAAAAGCAACACCAACATAACTCAGCGCTGCCAATGGTGCATTTAAGAGAAATATTTTTATCATAATTTTTTTATGTTTTTTGATAAACAACCAACGATCTTGCTTGATTTCATTTTTCTTTTTTAATTCAAGATAAACCGGCGTTTCAGATGTTTTTAATCGCAAATACATGCCCGCAAGAGCAATCACACCGCCCAAGAAAAATGGAATTCTCCACCCCCATTGCATTAAAAAATCATGATGTAATGAAATCAACATAATGATGAACGACGCCATCAATGCGCCGATCATTGTTCCCATCCACGTTAAACTCCCCGAAAAAAAATAATTTCTTTTTGTCGCATGTTCCGATAAAAAAATCATCGAAATACTAAACTCACCGCCACACGAAAACCCTTGCATTAATCGTAAAATCAACAAACACAGCGGCGCTAAAAATCCGACACTCTCATACGTCGGTAAACATCCCATTAAAAAAGTCGATATCGCCATCAACAACAATGAAATAAAAAAAGTCACCTTTCTTCCATGTCGATCCCCCAGCCATCCGAATAACAAACCACCCAATGGCCGACTCAAAAATCCTGCGGCAAAGATTACCCAGACGCTTAATACATCGGCAATCGAATCTGATTTCGGGAAAAAGAGAATCGCAAATACAGGGGTTAAAAAACTGTACAAGCTAAAGTCGTACCATTCTAGGACTTCACCGATTATACTGGCGAGATAAACATTTTTTTTTGACATTTTTATTTAGGGCGACCGCCGGTAGCCCCTACTCCATTTTGATAGGTCATGACTATGCTACAACAAGCGCTAGATACTAATCGTATTACCCTCAGCGAGCAACAAATTGAAAAGCTCGCTGCGTATTTAGAGCAACTCAATCGTTGGAACAAAGTCTACAGTCTCACCGCAATTACAGATCCTAAAGAACAAATCTATAAACATCTGATTGATAGTTTAAGCGTTCGAGACATGGTGACAGGGCCACAAGTCTGCGACGTCGGCACAGGCCCTGGTTTGCCGGGGATTCCTTTGGCCATCGCCTTACCGGATATCCATTTTACGTTGATCGATAGCCTACAAAAACGCATTATTTTTATTCAACAGACATTAATCAAATTGGGCATTACCAATGTTACCGCCATTCATCAACGCGTTGAGGAAAACAAAGGCACATTTAACACGATTATTTCTCGCGCTTTCAGCTCGATTCATGACTTTGTTGAGAAAACCCAACATTTATTGACTGATAATGGTCAATTATTAGCCATGAAAGGCGTTTATCCCACCGATGAACTGACGCAAATGCCACAAGACTTTTTGGTCACAGATGTGCGAAAATTGCCGATTATTGGATTGGATGCCGAACGGCACGTGGTCATTATCAAAAGAAGGTAGTCCGTGGGAAAAATTATTGCAATTGCCAACCAAAAAGGTGGCGTCGGGAAAACAACGACAACCGTCAATCTTGCCGCTGCCTTAGCGAAAATGGGCCGCAAGGTATTGCTGGTTGATCTTGATCCCCAAGGCAATGCATCAATGGCGTGCAGCGTCGATGTCAATGCATTAACACAAACATGCAATGAATTATTATTAGGCGAAACCGATATTCGCTCCGTGATGGTTAACACGCCTGAAAATTTTTATCTGATTCCTTCGAATGCCGATTTAACCGAAGCAGAAATTCGTTTAGTCCAAGTCGATAAACGAGAAATTCAATTACGACAACATCTCTCAATCATCAAAAAAGAATTCGATTACATTCTCATCGACTGCCCGCCTTCGTTGAATATGTTAACCGCCAATGCATTAGTTGCTGCAGACTCTGTGTTGATTCCCATTCAATGTGAATATTACGCACTCGAAGGTCTTTCAAGTTTAATCAACACGATTGAGCAAATCAAAAAAGCCGCGAATCCGTATTTGAAAATTGAAGGCTTATTGCGAACGATGTTTGATAATCGCAGCCGATTGACCCAAGATGTTTCAGCACAATTACACGAACATTTTCCGGATCACATTTATCGAACTGCGATTCCAAGAAATATTCGTCTCGCTGAAGCACCGAGTCATGCGCAATCGATTATCGCTTACGATATTACAAGCACCGGCGCGGTGGCGTATTTAGCATTAGCAGGTGAAGTGTTGCGACGCGATCAAGAAGCTGCGGAAGAAACACCGTTGCAAAATTTAATTAAAAGCTGACATTATACCTGTAGAGAGTTTAACCATTTATAAATGAGTTCGATTCTCAATCCTATCGCCTCAAAGCGCACTCCGGATTTGTACGACATATCCGGAGTGTTGTGCTCCGGGGTTAGAAGGAAAGCAAGGGTTGTGCGGCTTCTGCTTGGTCTACTTGACCTCTAGAACACCAAGAAGCACACCATGCCGCCAACCCTGTGCTCGGCGCTTTTATCTCTTCTTCAGCATAATCAAAATAGGCCTTTTTAAGATTTTGCGAAGCCGGCTTAAGACGAGCACAATCTCCCTGCAACCCATTGATACCTTCACCAAACATTATAATATCGTGCTCAACACCCTTCTCGAGATAAAGCGCATAGTAAGTCATCAACATTTTTTGATAATCTAATGGCGCATATACTCCTACGATACTCACCCCAATTTGGGCGATGACATAAAGTGTTAGCAGCGCTGCCTCAGGAACTTTATTAGCAAACGCATAATGAATCATTTCCATCGCTGCAGCTGCTGAAAAAATTGCAAGACAAACATTCAACGTCATACAAACAAATGCTATTTTTGGATAAAGCTTAAAAATAGGCGTTTCTAAAAAAACAGCAGGATGCGCAGAATCTTTCGCAAAACACTGATTAAGATAACGAGCGCCTGACTTGATATCCATCCATAATTTCTGCCCCATCGTGTCGCCAAAATAAGTAAATAAGACCCCCAAAAAAATCGTGGGCGATGCAGAAACAAGTACTACTTGCCACCAGGCAAGCCCCGCTTGATGAAACACGAGAATAGGATTTGCTAAATAACCGATACACGACAGAACCACCAGCGTCGCGCCTACTATACGCGCTATTTGCGCTTCTTGATCGGTTAATGAAAATGAAGCAGGATTAGCGACAGAATTAGCATTCTTAATAAGTTCTTCGTAAGAAGAATTTTTTATATTATTTAAATGCTTTTGTGAATTTGGCAAATCATTCATCATTTGCATAAAGCGTAAATTTAACGCATTTACCAAGGCATTACTCTGATTTTGAGTTTTTTGATCTAGAGGCACTTTTTGAGGCTCATTCCAGCCAAAAAATTGTAACATTTTTTTTGTAATATAGCGTAATAAAGCACCATAAAATGGATCATCGAGAACAAGCTTGGTCGGCAATGAATGTAAAAAAGTATTGGCTGGATATATGTAAGCAATAAGAGAGTACAGCTCATCGTTGGATAAAGAAGAAGAATAGGCCATATAAGCTATGGTTGCAAAAGGCACGGCAGAAAGCGCTGCCGCAGTTCCAATGATCACATTTTTTCGCCAATATTCAGCCGCGGTAAAAGGCGGCTCAATAATATTCTCTAATTCTTTGGGAATTTGCTGAGGTTTTACATGAAACCGATGGAAAAAAAGCGTTGACGCACACAAAACAATACATGCTGAATAACACGTACTCACCACATTCAACTTAATTTGAACATTTTTATCAATGCCCAGATTTTCGTGATCGGCAAAAGCCGCCGCTGGGCTATAATATAAAAATCCTGCAGCAGCAATCACTACCAAGGCAACTTGGCCTAAAACGACTTTGTATCCGGAAGAAAGGTGGTTTTCTTTAATGTGATAGTTGAATAATTTTTGTATCGATTCTGATAGCTCTTGCGACTGATCCTCAACCTCATTTATTTTCATAGCAGCTCTCAAGTATTTAGTTTGAGCGTCTTCTACACCATTCTAGGATAAAATGAAAGCTATAAAACAATTTTTATATTATTCCGGCCTGCCGAAGCGCCAAATAAGTCGCTTTGAATTGTTTAATTTCACGTAAAAATGCTTGAAATGCATATTCACGGGTCGTCAATTTTTCTTGAACTGCCACCTGAAAATCTAACGTGGCTTGTTTAAGCGCTGGGGTACTGATGTAGCACAAACTCCCCAAAAATTTATGTAACGCTTTTCTCAATTCTAAATCATCATTTGCCTGATAAGCAGTTTGAATCTCCGGAACGAAGGTTGTATCAAGCAACTCAACCACCATGGCAAGCATTTCTTTTGCGCGCGCTTCTGATTCAACAATCGCGACAGACCCAGGTAAGTCAATGATCTGCAAATGCTCGGTACGATATTCAACCGTCGGTTGTAACGCTTCAAGAAAGGTTAAACCATCAATCGCAATCGCTGTGTTATTGAGAATATAGCGTTCAAATACTTGTTGAGCCTGTTTAAATAAAAGCGGCTTATTTAAAACTCCCTGCATTCCTGCACCGATACAAAAGGATTTTACATCCACCGTTGCATGGGCAGTTAATGCTAAAATAGGTGTTTTCGGAGCTTTAACAGCTTGCTCAATGGCGCGAAGTCGTTGACTGACTTCGTAACCATCCATATCCGGCAAACCAATATCCATATAAACAACGCTATATTTTTCTGGCTTAAACAAGTCAATGGCTTCTTGGCCTGTGCTCGCAACATCCACATTCACATGGCTGGCTTGTAGCATTTGCTTGGTCACGGTTTGAATCAAAGGATTATCTTCTACTAACAAAACTCGCGGAGCATTTTGTAATAACACCGATTCATTTTGCATCTCTTTTCGCGGCGCCAATTGTTCTGGCACCCTCGCTGCTGGAATTTCTTTTGCCGAAAGCTCAGGAAGAACTGCTATATTTTTTTCGTCAGACGATGCTACTTTTAACGGAATCGCTACTGTAAACGTACTACCAACACCTTCGTCACTTAGCACCTCAATACTGCCATGCATGGCTTTTACATATTGATCGACGATATACAGCCCAATACCGTGCCCTTCTTGGTTGTTATAGTAAGAAGGCGTTAAACGTTGCAATTTTTCAAAAATAATTTTCTGTTTGTCTTTGGGAATCCCCATGCCAGTATCTTGCACAATAATTTTGACAATGATATTTTCGTCATCAATATTACGATCCAGCACAATAGATAAAGTAACCGAGCCTGATGATGTAAACTTAATTGCATTACCAACAAGATTTAAAATAACACGATAAATATTAATTTGATTCCCCATCAATACGGTGGGAAGCTTGGGATCTTGATGAGTATTAAAAATAAGCTTTCTTGCAATCGCAGAAGGCACGAACAGCGCATAAATAGACTCAACAATTTTCGCCATAGAAAAAGGCTGCTCAACCTCTTTTAACTGCATCATATCCATTTTTGAAAGCTCAATGCAGTTTTCAAAAAAGGACATCAATGTTTTTCCACAGTGCCGCAAATCTTTCACCAACTTTTTATCTTCTCCTTGCAAACGCTGGTCGAGCAATTCCGCAACTGCAATTAAACCACTAAGCGGTGTTTTTACATCATGGCTCATGTTGGCAAGAAATTCGGTTTTGGTACGACTGGCCGCTTCGGCAATTTCTTTGGCTTTCAACAGTGCTTCTTCAGCACGCTTTCTTTCGGTAATATCAAGCGACATACCCAACATGCCCACAATACGGCCTTGTGCATCGTGCAAAGGTTGTTTTTTAGTAAAATAAATCGCCCAATTTCCTTCGGCATCAAGCCCTTTTTCTTCAAGAACAACCGCATGACCACTGAGCATAACGGCCGCATCTGTCTTTTCCATTAGTTCTGCGTTTTCTTGGTTATCAATCAAATCACGCAGTTTTTTTCCTATAACTTCGCTCACCGAATTTCGATTCAATGCTTTAACAACATTGGTATTGCATCCTTGGTACACACCATTGAGGTCGGTCCAATAGACATTGCCAGGCATATAAGAAATAATTTCTTCTAAACTAATAAGCTGATGCGCACTAGACAATGGGATATCCTCTTCAACAAGTAATAGCATGTGCATGCTGCCCTAATTAGAACTTCTGAGTCAATAGTCGTACAAAATTCAGAACCACGGCATCTTATGCCCTGTATTTAATTTGATCTTTTCACTCTTGACAACAAAGAAATCAAAAAAAAACTTTGCTTAAGTTGCGTGTTTTTGCGATAATTACGGTGAGCTAGTTTTTATGGATTACGTGTCGTATGACCGCAGAGTGATGGAACACACAGCAAATTGAGGGCACCGAACAACAAAGGCGTCCTGGTCGATTTATTACAATAAAAAAAATAATCGAATTTTTTGAGGTGGATTTATGTTCAGTAATACAGGTTTATCAATAGATACATCAAATAGAATTTTATCTAAGATGTCTGCCGATGCGTTTTCAGGTGATAATCGAGAAGCAGCAATTGAGCAAGCCAAGAGTACAACAGCTATTTTTCCAGTTTGTTTACCTGATTTCTACTTTAAAAGCGAAGCTGAAGTAACAGAAAAAGATAGAGAAGTACTGAAAAAGCATAGCGAGACCGTGGCTTTAGTCGTGACGTTTATAAACCAATTTTACGGCGGGGGCATACTGGACATC
>JAZKAS010000043.1:7998-16486 GCA_040389005.1 Pseudomonadota bacterium | reverse complement strand
ACTCATTCGTAAGCGTGCCCCAAGGCAGGAGCGCAATTCTATACATTTCCCATCCGCTGTCAATCACTTTTTTAAAAAAATTTTAATTTAAGGGATGATTGAGCAAATTGCCCGCATCTACTGGAAATTTGCCTGGATTGCATTTACCATGCGCACCCACTTTGCCAGAGATACACAAAATTTATACTAACGAATTATTATGGGTGGCGCTTATTATCGCCAACTTTGGCTTAACCCTGCTTGCATTCAGACTATGGGGGAAGCTAGGATTATTTGTCGTTGCAATCCTGTCTATTATACTGGCAAATATTCAAGCCCTTAAACAAGTGGAACTATTTGGCCTGAATGGCTCTATGGGTGACATTAGTTACATTGGTGTTTATTTGATTTCTGACATTCTTTCTGAAAATTATGGCAAAGAGACCGCAAAGAAAATCGTCTGGCTAGGCATGTTCAGTGTATTAGCGGTCACTATTATTATGTATTTATCCCTTCAATTAATTCCGAGCGAATATGATCAAGCCCAAAATGCGTTAAATAATATTTTTGCCATTTTTCCACGTTTAGTCATTGCCAGCTTATGTGCATTTTTTGTTTCGCAAAGTTACGATGTGATCGCTTATCAATTTTGGCGAAAAAAATTTCCGGCATATCGCTATATTTGGTTACGAAATGGTATGAGTACCCTCATTAGCCAACTCATGGATAACGCCATTTTTACAATCATTGCTTTTATAGGTCGATTTCCGTTGAGCTATGTTATGGAAATATTTGTTACTTCGTGTATTTTACGCACCATCATTTCTGTCATCGATACACCTTTCATATACTGGTCTGTTGCAATAAAAAAGAAAGTGCGCGAGGTTTAACATGCAACGCTACAGCATAATACACGATAAGATTCCACGCGAAATTTTATTATTAAAATCATTACCCTGCATTTATAGTGGCAAATGTAAATTTTGTAATTATATTTTAGATAACTCTAATGATCTTGATGAAATTCGACAGATCAATCATGACATTATTAACAGAATTACTGGCGAATATGGCGTTGTTGAAATTATCAATTCAGGATCAGTATTTGAATTACCTAAGTTTGTATTAGAAATGGTCCGTGACAAAGTAAACGCATTGAATATTCATACTTTATATTTCGAGGCTTATTATGGTTATCACAAGCGCTTAGATGAAATGCGGTTATTTTTTCCTAACCAAGAAATACGCTATCGAATTGGCATAGAAACATTTGATGACGAATTTAGAAAAAAAGTATTAGGCAAACCATTTCCTACTTCAAATTTAACCGACCTATCTCAAAAATTTTATGCCTGTTGTTTGTTAATTTGTATTCAAGGACAAACGAAAAAACAAATTTTGCACGATATTCATATTGCAAAAACTTATTTTCGTGAAATAACGATTAATGTTTTCGTGAACAACACCACGGCTATTTTACGCGATGAAGCACTCGTTGAATGGTTTAGACATGAAATTTACCCGCAGATAAAAAACGAAAAAAATATTGAAATTCTTCTCGATAACAAAGACCAGGGTGTCTATGTACAATAACAAACGACATTTCACTCAAGCGAAGGAACAATTGTTAAAATGCTGGGCTTAAAAATCATTTGGCTCTTATTGGCGCTTCGTAAAATAACAACATGCGAATCAAAATTTTCAACAAACCCCTGAAGCTTTACCCCACTGCGAAGGTATAGACATATTGGCACTTTAGCTTGTTGTAACTGCTCCAATAATCTATCTTGTCGTGAAAATAAATTATCTTTACTCTCATCCATCTTAACTCCAAAAATTTCTCCTTTCACAGAAAACACAATGTATCACAATAATATCAAGAGGTAACCCCTTAAGGGGTTTAAATTTTAATGGCGCTTAATCGGCAGCATCTTTAAGCTCGTGTAACGAAAACCCCTCGGGAATTAACGTAACAAGTGAAACATTAAGGCCAAGAGCGATTTTCATTAGAAGTAAAATTGAAGGATTGATCTTGCCAGCTTCAATATCACAGTAATTGCGCCTAGCAATTTTAAGGTGTTTTGCAAAACTATCTTGGCTGAAAAGCTGTAATTTTCGTTGCTCACGAATATTAAGGGCTAGCTGTGTTAAAAAATCGGCTTTATTTTTCATCTCGGGTCATTCCCGTATTTTTTTTAACTCAGCTATACTTGGGAATAGCACAGCAATCTCAATATTGAGTGCAATCGCTATATCAATGAGCCTGGGAAGTGATACGGCAAATTGTCCACGCTCAATGCAACCGTAATGGCTACGAGATATGCCAACATATTCAGCAAAGTCTTCTTGAGAAAAGCCTTGTTCTTCTCGGACTGTACGGATACGCTGCCCAATAGCGATGAGTTCTTTTTGTTTTATACGCATAATACCCGGCACTTTAAATCAATGCTTTTTAATAAACCACGCGAAGGATCACCACGCGAAACATCGATCATTATTATTATTATTCAGAAAGTGTTCAATATAATAGCATATAATGTTTAAATAACAAACACATATATCTATTATTATTAATGCGAGAGTTGAAATTACGAACTTTGCTGCGGGTTTTGCTTATATGTGTATCGAATGTCACTATTGCTTAATTTTAAAATGATGGTCGCTAGTTACTAACAATTTTTGGAATCAACGCCGCTATTAACCGTCGCGTATTTCTATAATCAACCACCGGTTTGGGATAATCCAACCCCGCAGGTAATTTAAACGGATCATGCAATTGTTTAATCGGAACCTCTTTTAATTCGGGGCAATAGGTTTTAATAAATGTGCCCTCTGAATCAAAACGCTCGCTTTGTCGAACAGGATTAAATACCCTAAAATAAGGCACCGCATCACATCCGGTCGAAGCCGCCCATTGCCAACCACCATTATTTGCCGCCAAATCACCGTCGATTAAATGCTGCATAAAAAATTTCTCGCCCCAGCGCCAATCGATAAAACAATCTTTAGTTAAAAACATAGCAACGACCATACGTAAGCGATTATGCATCCAACCGGTTTGGTGCAGTTGTCGCATTGCGGCATCAATCAAAGGATAACCCGTTTTCCCTTCTGCCCATGCGTTAAATACAGCAGAATCATGTCGCCATGGCCACGATTCTGTCTGTTGTTTAAATGCTTGATTCATAGAAACATGGGGGAAATTAAATAAAATTTGTTTATAAAATTCTCGCCAAATAAGCTCACTAACCCACGTCGCGATACCTTCTTTGATACCGTACAATCTACCGCCATTTTCATTCATCACTGCAGAAAAACATTGTCGCGAAGAAAGAACGCCACAAGCTAAATAAGCCGATAACTTGCTGGTCGCTTTTAACGAAGGAAAATCACGCCTGTCTTGATAATCATTAATTTTTTCTTCTACAAAATGCTGCAAACGCTTATGTGCATAAACTTCACCACCGGGCCAGTATTCGCTAGGAACATCAGAGTGATAGCTTCCCAATTTCACTGGCACTGTAAGATGAAAAATAATTTTTTTCTTTTTCCAGTGTGACACTAGAGAATCGTCAAACGAAAATTGCTCGCACTTTTCAATAGAGCTTAACGGAAAAACATTAATAGAGCCTGAAATGCGTTGTAAAAAATTTCGTTTGTAAGGAGTGAAAATCGTATAAGGAGTGTTGCTTTGTGTTAATATTGCCTGTGGATGAAAAATACATTGATCCATAAAACTATTCACCGAAATAGGCAATTCTTTTTTTATTCGCGCATCTCTTCTAGCTTCATTTAATTCATATTGTTCGTTGAAATATAATTCCGTTATTTGGCATTTATCGATTAAATCATGAAACACTTGAACTAACTGCTGAAAACCGCCAATTTCAATGACTAATAATTCAATATTTTTTTTATTTAGCGCTTCTTTTAAAGCAGCAAGATTTCGTAAAATAAAGGCAACACGACATGAAGCGATATCATGCAATTGCCACATCGCATGATCAATCACATAAACAGCTAAAATTTTGTCATGCGCATCACGCGCGGCTGATAATGCAGTATTATCTTCAACACGCAAATCTTCACGAAACCACATCAATCCACAGGACATAGTATTATCTAACCTTTAAGTTATTTTTTGACTCTGTATTCGCTTGTATCCATATAAAAAAATAACGGGAAGAATCATCGCTACAATGCCCGCTGAAAAAATTATTTCATAATGAATTTTCCCACCAACATCAATGGTGTCTGGCGGAAAAAAGCCAACGATCAAGGTAATGATACAACCAAACAAGCCAAGTAATACAGTGAGCCACATACCAAATTTTCCACCTGGAACTTTAAAAGGTCGTGGTTGTAATTTGTATTTATAACGTAATCGCACTGCGGCGACAAACATAAATAGATACATAATCATATAGAGTTGTGTACTCAGCGATGTAAGCAACCAATAAGATCCATTGACACTTGGCATGAGTAAGAACGCTAAACATACGAGCGTCACAATCACTGCTTGCAACAACAACATGCGCACAGGAACACCGCGGGCATTTTCTTTTGCAAAAAACGGCGGCAAATACCCGTGTTGTGCTGCACGTAACATGCCTTTTGCGGGGGAAATAATCCAATTAATCATGCTACCTAATGCGCCAATCAATAAAAGCAAAGTTAAAATAGGAACCAGCAGTTTCATATGATAATTGCCTAAAAACCCTTGAAATGCGCGCAACACACCATCGACTAAACTAATTTGGTCATGAGGTAAAACTACCGCTATTGCAAGTGATCCAAAAATCATCGTGAAGAGAATGAAAACCACAGAAATAATCAGCGCACGTGGAAATATTGTTTGTGCGTTAATAACGTTTCGCACATGCACGGTGGCTAATTCCATGCCTAAAAATGATGTCATAATTGCCGTCAATGAAATCCAACTATTCGTACTATCAAAATGTGGCAACATACTTTGCATAGTAAAAGAGATTTGCAGCGGTTTTCCTTGTAGCATCCAGACAATACCTAATCCAATCAAAATGGCCATCGGAAGAATCATGCCAATTAAACCGCAGATACCTGCAAATTTTGCTGAAGAATGCAATCCTCTAAAATTAAAAAAAGTAAGCCCCCAAAAGATCACTAAAATCACCATCACTAAATAACCTTTGTGTTCGGCTAAATGTGGATCAATTAAAAACGCCATCGCTCCTGCTATGAATGATAAAATTGTTGGAAACCAAACAAGCGTATTAATCCATTGTAACCAAATCGCAATCAGCGCCACTTTCTCTCCAAAGGCCATACGCACCCAATCGTAAATACCCCCTTGTTCCGTCCACGTCGAAGAAAGTTCCGCAGAAACCAATCCAGCTGGAATTAAAAAAACAATCGCTGAGAAAATAAAATAAAAAACTAAGGAAGAACCAAATAATGCTGCGGCAGGTAAATTACGAACACTATCAATTGAGCCTGCAATCAGCATTACTAATAAGAATAACCCCAATGTTTTAACAGGCTGACTGAGCTGCATAATATGTCCAAGGTTTACGCAAGTAAAGTAAAGAGCGATTTTGAGGTATATTCTATTGGGATGCAATGATTCTTTGCACGCTCGGAAAAACTTCTGTATGATGCCTGCCCACATCACTCCAGGGAACTAGCTATCATGAGTTTCTTCACATTCAAATTGCTTGCCGCTGTATTACTTTTTATCGTAACGCTAGGCGCTGGGTGGTTGCCTTTTATTAAGCGCATTAAAGCACCGATAAGCACCAATTTTCCGAGTGGCGAAGCACTCGCCTGTGGTGTTTTTCTGGGCGTGGGGCTATTGCACATGCTGCCAGATGCCGCTGAAGGATTTGCGAGTGCAGGCCTAGCCTATCCGATCGCCGCTTTAATCGCCGGCGGCATGTTTTTATTTTTATTATGGCTAGAACATTTAGGGCGTGATTATTATCAATTCCAATCGGCGCATGAACAAAATGTTAGCGAACATCAACAAGGGCACGGCTGTTGCTCGCATGGAAAATCGTTTGCGTTGATTGCGTTTGCAATGCTTTCATTACATGCTTTTCTGGAAAGTACAGCATTGGGCTTATCACAAGATTTTTCAATTATTTTTATGTTAGCTCTCGCTATTTTTGCGCACAAATGGGCGGAAAGTTTTGCTCTCGCGATTCAACTGACTAAAAGTGCGCTTTCTTCAAAAATGGCAATCATTTATTTTCTGCTATTTGCTTTAGTCGCTCCCGCGGGCGTTCTTTTGGGAGATTATGTCAGTGAAAATATACCGCAACTGCCTTTATTAGGCCCTACATTTCTTGCGCTGGCTGCCGGAACGTTTTTATATTTAGGCACACTACACGGATTATCCCGAGCCGTTATGGTGCAGCATTGCTGTAACCTAAAGCAATATACGTTCGTTATTATTGGATTTGCATTAATGGCAATCGTTGCGATTTGGGCTTGATAACTCGATAAATTTCGCTCTGTGGCTGAGCAGCAAGACAAACATGCAACAACGCCACAGAGTGAAAGGCGATGAGTTAAGCGTTGATTAATTGCTTTTCTTTTAATTCTGCAATAGTTTTACATTCTACGCATTTTGTCGCAGTCGGTCTTGCTTCTAAGCGTGCAATTCCAATATCAGTACCACAATCATCGCAATAGCCATAGTCACCTTCTTTAAGCGCTTCAATAGAAAAATCAATTTTTTTAATGAGCTTTAATTCGCGATCGCGTGCACGCAAAACTAAACGAAAGTTTTCTTCATACGCGGCAAGATCCACTTCATCAGCAAGACCATCTTTTGTTCGGCGCATGTTTTCAAGAGTGACGCTGGCTTCTTCAAGAAGATTTTTTCTCCAGGTTTCTAAAATAGAACGAAAATGAGCGCGTTGTGCATCATTCATATACTCTTCATTATGACGAATGGCATAGGGAACAAATGAAACAGCAACATCGACAAACGTACTCATAGCGGGTCTCCTTATTATGAATCTTCACTTCCTGTGAACATAACGCATTCTAGCCTTAAAAAAAGTCAAAATGGAAGATTTTTTAAGAGAAATACGCTATTCTCGCGCAATAAATTCACTTTAAGAGGTCATTAATGGCAGATGTTGGACAAAAATTATCCTGGCTGGTCGGTGTCGCACAATTTAATATGCATTATGTGCTAACGATCATCGCTGCCCTTTGGGTGATTCAATGCATTAATGCTGTTTTAGGATATCGTTTAAATGCCTTTGGTATTCTGCCCAGAACCGGATCGGGTTTGTTAGGAATTTTGTTCGCGCCCTTTTTACATGGCAGTTTCAGCCATTTGTTATTTAATTCCATTCCGCTTTTTTTACTGATGAATCTTGTTTTACTGACGGGGTTACCTAATTTTATTGTGGTGACTGTGTTAATTATGGTTATAAGTGGGTTTTGCGTATGGTTGCTGGGTCGGCATTCACTGCATGTCGGCGCAAGTGGCGTGATTATGGGGTATTGGGGCTATCTGATTGTGAATGCCATTATGTTTCCTTCCATTATTACCGTGCTACTCGCAATTTTTTGCTTTTATTATTTTGCCGGATTATTTGCAAGCTTGATGCCTAAAGCGGGCACTTCTTGGGAAAGTCATGTATTTGGTTTTCTTTCAGGACTCTTAGTGAGTTATGCACATCTTCCTACTTATTTTCTTTCAGGAGTTGCTGCCTAATGAGATCTGATTCAACAATAGAAAAAAAATTACTGCATTACACAACAAAAGCAGTTGCTGATTTCAACATGATACAAACCGGCGATAAAGTACTGGTGTGTCTTTCTGGCGGCAAAGATTCCTATACTATGCTGTCATTACTGAACATGATGCGTGTGAGTTCGAATTATAAATTTGAATTACAAGCATTCACACTTGATCAAGCACAACCCGGTTGGGGCGATGCCGATATGCGCGCGTGGCTTGAAAAGCGTAAAATTCCTTACGAAATTCTAACCGAAGATACGTATAGTATTGTCAAAGAAAAAATTCCTGAAGGTAAAACCTATTGTTCGCTGTGCTCACGATTACGTCGTGGCATTATTTATTCATATGCATCTAAACACGGCTTCACTAAAATTGCATTGGGTCATCATCGTGATGATATGATTCGCACGTTACTCATGTCGATTTTATATAGCGGCGAAATTAAATCAATGCCGCCTAAATTACTCACCGACAGCAAAGATCACATCGTTATTCGCCCACT
Organism: Pseudomonadota bacterium; assembly: GCA_040389005.1. GTDB lineage: Bacteria > Pseudomonadota > Gammaproteobacteria > JAGOUN01 > JAGOUN01 > JAGOUN01. The sequence goes on along the minus strand of JAZKAS010000043.1, from coordinate 8,267 downwards.
CGCTTATTGCCAAGAAAAAGATATTATTCAATACATGAAAGAACAGCAGTTTCCGATTATTCCGTGCACACTCTGTGGATCACAAGAAAAGCTTGTGCGCAAACGTGTCACCAAATTGATAGACCAACTCTGCGAAGAAAACCCCAAAGTGGGAAGCAATATGTTACACGCACTCCAAAGTGTACAACCGAGTCAATTGATGGATAAAAAATTGTGGGATTTTAAAGGATTGGAAAAATTAAGAACTTCACGCGCACCTGACATTGATG
>JAZKAS010000043.1:5923-7988 GCA_040389005.1 Pseudomonadota bacterium | reverse complement strand
ACTATGAAAATATTCCTCAAAAGGATGTGCTGTTTTAAGAACAAGATGGGCAACCATAAGAGATTGCTCATCTTAAACTTTCCACAAAACTTGTGAGAGATGATCTGCTTAGCCCTAATCTAATTTTTGCTTTACATTATTTTAATTAACGTTAAAATGTAAGTCCCGCCCGTTGCTTTATTCTTTATTTATCAAACCTAATCTGGTACATCTTCTATGAAACAAAATGAAGCGCTTAGTCTATTGAAAATGGGCAAAAATATTTTCCTGACCGGTGCGGCAGGCGCAGGAAAAACATATCTGCTCAATCAGTATATTCACTATCTCAAAGAAAATAACGTCGATGTGGCGATAACGGCCTCCACGGGGATTGCTGCAACACATTTGCAAGGCATGACCGTGCATGCTTGGTCAGGAATCGGCATTAAAGATCATTTAACTAAAAAAGATTTAGAAAAATTATTCGATGATAAACGCATTAGACGTAATTATAAAAAAACTAAAGTGTTGATTATTGATGAAGTATCAATGCTTCATGCGCATCAACTTGATATGGTCGATACGATTGCGCGTTACATTTTAGAAAATAATGAGCCGTTTGGAGGCATTCAGGTAGTGTTATGTGGAGATTTTTTTCAGTTACCGCCTGTTTCTTCAGCATCTACTGACATCGAAAAACATTTCGCATTTAAATCTAACGTTTGGAAAAATCAAGGCTTTGAAGTGTGTTATCTTGAAGAGCAACACCGTCAAGACGATGATCCATTGCTTACAATTCTTAATGATATTCGTAATGGCGCCACAGGCGAACACACAAAAGTGCCGTTACGAACGCGTTATAAAAAAGAACCCCAAGGCGAAACCAAAGCTACCAAATTATATTCTCGCAACATTAATGTCGATAAAATTAATGACGCTGAGCTAGAAAAATTAACCACGCAAGAAAAAACATTTACCATGCTCGCGGAAGGGTTTGAAAAGCTTGTTGAGGGCTTGAAAAAAAGTTGTCTAGCCCAAGAAACTTTAAAATTAAAGATCGGCGCGGAAGTCATTTTCATTAAAAACGACAATCAAGCACGTTATGTCAATGGCACACGATGTATTGTCGTTGGATTTGAAAAAAGTCCTGACGCTTGGCCGATTGTTAAAACGTACGATGGAAAAATAATTATTGCTGCTGCTGAAAGTTGGAAATATCAAGATAACGGTTATGTTCGCGCTTCATTAACACAAGTTCCGCTACGCCTTGCTTGGGCGATTACCATTCATAAAAGCCAAGGAATGACATTAGATGCTGCAGAAATTGACTTAGGTGATGCTTTTGAGCCAGGCATGGGCTATGTTGCATTATCACGCGTACGCAGTTTGAGTGGTTTAAAACTCATGAATCTCAATGAAATCGCTTTAACCGTTCATCCGATCGTACTTTCGCAAGATAAAATTTTAAAAATAGATTCCGCTAATTTTGCGGCATATTTACAAAATTTATCAGATGCTGAAAAAATAACACAACAACGCAAAACACTTTTTGAACGCTTTGAAGGCAGCACTGAAAAAAAGATCAACAAAAACACTAGCCGCCTTAAAAAAGGCAATGAAACTCCCACCCATTTGGTGACGTTGCAAATGCTAAAAGAAACATTATCCGCTGATGCGATCGCTGAAAAACGCGGATTGACATTAGGCACAATTGTAACGCACATAGAAAAACTCGTGAGTTTAAAGGAAATAGACGCTTCTTCTTTTTTACATTTAAAAAATAAGCTTCCAAAAAATGAATTTGAAGCGATTTTAACTGAGTTAAAACAATCAGAGGATGGAAAGCTAAAACCCATTTACGATAAATTTTCAGGGAAATACTCGTATACGACCATTCAAATGGTACGATTATTTTTGACGTAAATTTCCATAAAAATATACAATTTTAATCTTAGAATCTCGCGATAACATCCCAGGATTATTTCCCTGCTTACCTTGCGGAATCGGTTGTTTTAATTCAGAAAAATAATACACCCATGCTGGCGAAAATTTGTTAGGGTGATCGGTTTTGAAATTCATTGGATAT
>JAZKAS010000043.1:0-5913 GCA_040389005.1 Pseudomonadota bacterium | reverse complement strand
ATTGCGAACAATAAAATCCTTTAGCATCGGGTGAGAAAGTCGCATTATACGGTGCATTTAAATCATGCATCGCATCTCTTATGGCTGCAGGAATTAATGCTTGTGTTTGATCATTCACTCTGCCAACCATTACTCGTGGATGGCCATCTTTATCAAGGCTTCTTACTAAAAATTCATTAAGGGATGTTAGTTTCACCCCTGAGCTGAGAGCTTCAATCACCATCGGTTCAGAGTTATTAATAGATACCACCATTCCCACGTGCGAAACTACCGTATTCTTATAACCATGGGTGGTGCTATTAATGCCATCACATAATTTGCCACAAGCAAGATCTTGGAATAATAAATCTCCTGCTTGTAATTTGAATAGGTTAGGAAAAAATGTTGGATTCAAAACATCTGCTAATAATGAAAGCGGTATATCAACCACTTGCAGCCCATAATAAGAAGGGGTAACTTGTGCGCGATCAAACGTGATTTCTAAATATTCAGAATTAATATTCCAATGTGAATAATTTTCTAATAACGGCGCCGTCCCTATTTTAAAAAAATCAGCTGGCATATTCACTTTTTTCAATAAATACGCCTGAGAATACGTTGCTATAATTTTTAGCGCTTTTTCTTGATCGGACACTAAATCAGAGAACTTGAGGACACGCTGATTCTTAGCGTCTACATTAATCGTTTCAACAGTTAAAGTTGGATGCGCCATATGTTTTGCATAGATTTCTGTTTTCAGACGAATGCTGGTCACACTATACGGGTTTTTTAAAAGCGTTAAATCCGTTGCCAAAGCAACATTTGCTAAAATTAGACTTACCACCATCAATAAGCTTTTCTTAAACATCTACTTTCCTACGATTAATTTGACTGTTATTGGAAATCATTAAACACTTCAACACTCATTTGCACATTATTTATTTGTCCTGAAAATGCAAATTTTTCTTAAACAATGTGTACATCGTAGGAATAACAAATAATGTTAATATTGTTCCAAATAACATACCTCCTGCTATCGTCCAACCCATTTGCGAACGTGCAACAGATCCAGCGCCATTTGCCAATATCAGTGGAAGAGCGCCTAAAATAACCGCGGCGGTTGTCATTAAAATAGGCCGTAATCGAATAGCTGCCGAAGCTTGAATCGCTTCATGAATGCTCAATCCGGTTTCACAAAGTTGGTTTGCAAACGCGACCATTAAAATCCCATGTTTTGAAATCAAACCGACTAAGGTGATGAGTCCTATTTCAGTATAAATATTCAATGATGCGCCGACACTATATAATGTAACTAAAGCGCCTACTAGTGCAAGTGGAACGGTAAACATCACGACAAAAGGATCTATAAAACTTTCAAATTGCGCACTTAATACTAAATAAATAAAAATGAGCGAGAATAAAAATATCGTGAACATCGAACTTCCCGACTCAATGAATTGCCGCGTGTCGCCTGAAAAATCATAACTCACATATTCTGGCAATTGGTCGCTTTTTAGCAGCGTTTCAAACGCAGTAATTACTTGTTGTTGACCCGTGCCGGCCGCGAGTATCAGCGTCATCGTCACTGAACGTTGTTGTTGGAAATGACTCAGGGTATCCGGCGAAATAGTATTGGTCACGGTAATAATATTCGCGAGAGGAATCATTTGTCCGCCTTCTGTTTTGACATACAGATGATTTAATTTTTCGGGATCATTACGAAACATCGTATCCAATTGCGGGATTACGTCATAACCTTGGCCATCTTTTACAAATGAACCTACAGTAGATTCACTTAGCGCAAGTTTTAATACAGCATTGATATCTGACATACTAATGCCTAAAGAAGACGCGCGGCTCCTATCAATACTCACGGTAATTTGTGGACTATTGAGCTTTAAATCAGAATCAACGCTTAACACCCCAGGTAATGCTTCTAATTGCGTGAGCAGTTTTTCTGAAATTGTATTGAGCTCTTCAAAACTCCCCGTTGATTTCAATACCAGCTGCGTCGATGCAACGCCACTGGAACCTGGCAAACTACTGGGGCTGAAAAATGAGAACCGCATACCTGGAATTTTATCCGTTATTTTCATCAATTCTTTTTGTATGTCGGAAGCTGACCGATCGCGCGCAGACCAATCCGTCAAACCCAAATAAAAACTCGCGTTATTTTCTCCGCCTTGCCCATTGATAATCACTTGACGTTCAATTTCAGGAATTTTTTTAAATTCGGCATTAAGGGGTGTGGTATATTTTTTTGTATAATCAATGCTTGCGCCGGTGGGCGCATTTGCTTTTCCGGAAAGAATGCCTTGATCTTCAGCCGGTGCCAAAGTGCTCGTGGCTTGTAATGGCGGAAAAAAAATAGCGCCTAACGCAATAATTCCCACCATCAGCACAATAATAATACTTTTATTATTCAACGTACGCGTTAAATAAATTTTATATTTCTCTGTCATTAAAAAAATAATGCGATTAATTTTTTCTTCTATCCGCGATTCTTTTTGCAGGGGCTTCATTAATTTAGCACACATCATGGGTGACAGCGTTAATGCAGTAAAACCAGAAATCACCACGGCGGCTGCAAGCGTAAATGCAAATTCTTTAAATAAAATACTGGTTAATCCTGTGGTAAAGCCAATCGGTGCATAAACGGCAACTAATGTAAACGTCATCGCAATCACCACAAACACAATTTCACGCGCGCCCGTTATTGAAGCTTCAAACGCGGATAAACCTTCTTCAATATGGCGATGTATATTTTCCAGTACGACAATCGCATCATCGACCACCATACCAATTGCAAAAACAAACGCCAATAATGTTAAGGTATTGACGCTATAGCCCATCGCAAACATAAATGCGAATGTCGTCACAAGCGATAAAGGCACAGTGACCATGGGAATAAGCACCGCACGAAATGAACCAATAAATAAAAAGATAACGATAAAAACAAAAATCGCAGATTCTATGATCGTACGAATAACTTCATGAATCGACAACGCAATATATTTTGAGCTGTCTTGCGCATATTGCATGGTCATATCCGGCGGCATTTGTTTTTCAAGATTAGCTAATACTTTTTTAACATCCACCGAAACCACCAACGGATTCGCATTCGATTTAATAGTGATCGCCAGTCCAACACCAATTTTTCCGCCAATATATAAACTTTTATTATAAGATTCAGCTCCTAATTCAGCGCGACCAATATCTTGAATTCGTACTAATTGAGAACCACTATGTTTCACCACCAGCTGGTTGAATTCTGCCGCGGTATGTAAATCGGTTTGTGCGTTGATTGTTAACAGCTGTTCGTCACGACGCACCGAGCCGGGTTGTGCTTGAATATTATTATCGTTTAACGCATCTTGAACATCGGTCGCGGTAACACCCAGCTTAGCCATTTTTAACGGATCCAACCACAAACGCATGGCGTAAGTACGATCTCCCAAAATATCCACCGCGCCGACACCTGAAACGGTGACAATTTGCGGCGCAATCACACGATTTAAATAATCGGTAATTTCAGGCGCAGATTTTCGATCGCTCGAAAAACCCACGACTATTCCGGGCGACGCATTCGGATCCATTTTTGTCACCACCGGATCATCCACGCCATCCGGTAATGATTTGGTGATGGAGGCAAGATCGCTGCTCACATCTTCTAGTGCGGTATTCACATCCGCATTCAAAACTAAATAAATCGTCACACGACTTTTTCCTGCGGTACTGGAAGAGGTGATGTAATCAATATCATCGACACCGGCAATCGCATCTTCGATTTTGGTCGTGACAAAACTTTCTACGGTGTCTGCGTCTGCGCCTTGGTAGGTTGTAGAAACCGAAATGACATTGGCTTCCATTCTGGGATATTGACGCAGTTCTAATTGATCATACGCAATCAGTCCAATCACAAACAATAACAAACTTAACGCAGTAGAAAATACCGGGCGCTTGATAAAAAAATCGGTCGGCTTACTCATGCTTCACCTGTTTCAGTCGCGATTTCTATCCTAGCACCATTGCGTACTTTATTCGTGCCGGCACTGACAATCGTATCGCCTGGCTTTAATCCAGAAATTATTTGGATGCTTTGATTAATTTGTTCGCCCACTTGCACACTTTGCCGAATCGCTACATCTGCTTGCACAAGATAAACATACGCACCTTTCTCGTCGTACATTAAAGCCGTTTGCGGAATCGTTAAGGTCATCTGTGAAGCACCGGTATCGACTTTTACCGTGGCATAACCGCCTGGGAGCAACGTTTCTTGCGGATTAGGAACTGCTGCCCGTACTTGCAACATGCCTGTGGTTTGATCCACCACCGTTTCGTAATTGATGATTTTTCCGGTGAATACTTCATCAGGCGATGTATTCGCCACCACATTGACCGTTTCACCTTTTTTAATCGCACTAAATGATTTTTCAGGCACATAGAAATCGATAAACATTGGATCAAGATTTTGCAGACTGACAATCGAATCTCCCGATTGCAAATAATCCCCCAAATTTACTTTCACAATCCCTACCCGTCCAGAAAACGGCGCTGTAATAATCGTTAAATCATAAACACCCTGCGCTTCATGAACCGCGGCTTCTCCCGCATCAAGTGCCGCTTTGGCTTGATCAACCGCGGCAAGAGATATCGCGCCTAATTTTTTTAATTCTAAATCGCGTTGATACATAGTTTTATTGAGGTGTTGTTGCGCAATCGCGGCATCCAACGCACCGCGTTGTTGTACATTATTTAATGTGACTAATATCTCTCCTTGCGTCACTCTTGCGCCCGGTGCGAAATGAATACTATCCACTTGTCCATTTGTTTGCGCTTTTAATACCGTTCCCTGATTCGCTTGCAAAGTGCCCACCGCTTCGATTGTGGGTTGGAAATTTTCTGATTTCAGCTTAAATACTGAGACAATCGGCATGGTTTTCGGCGCCATCGGTTTTGCTCGCATATGAAAATGCACCCACGTGTAACTACATGCTAAAAGCAATAAAGCTGCAAAAATACTTACCCACATTGATTTGCGTATCATAATAACTTACCTAAAATAAAAGAAAACACGTGGTTTTCCTGAAACAGAACAGTAATAATAGCAGCAATCTACTTAGGATCACCACTCATTGATGATGAAAAAATACACCGTCTTGCTCATTGACGACGACATTGATTTTTGTGAATTACTCGCCGAGTATTTGCAGCGAGAAGGGTTTGAGACTCGAGCAGCTCATGATGGAGCCGCGGGGTACGAAGCGGCACTTGATCCCCTCATTAATATTATTATATTAGACGTGATGTTGCCCAAAATGAATGGTTTTGAGGTGCTGAAAAAGTTAAAACAAAATACGGCAACGCCTGTTTTAATGTTAACAGCCAAAGGCGATGAAGCCGATCAACTCAAAGGACTCAATATTGGTGCGGATGATTATCTTCCCAAACCGTGTAGTCCAAAACTCATCGTGGCACGTTTGCGTGCTATTCTGCGACGCGTCGAACCGATAACAGAAGTGCCCGAACAACTTCAGGTCAATAATATTAATGTCGATCTTGCAACACGCATTACAACCATCAACGGCCAATTTGTTGAACTGACGAATTCAGAATATAATATCCTTTGTTGTTTGATGAAAGACGTCGGCAAAATTGTCCCCAAAGAGGCCCTCAGTGAACAAGGGCTTAATCGAAAAATTGAAGCCTTTGATCGTAGCGTGGATATGCACATCAGTCATTTAAGAAGTAAACTCGATTCAACAAGCGCAAACACGCCGCGAATTCGTACCATTCGTGGGATTGGTTATCTGTTAGAAAAATAATAATAGCGCTCTTTCCAAACGTCCGCGTAGGGGACGTCATTGCGAGCGCAGCGCGGCAATCCATCCTAATGTTAAAAGGAAGATGGATTGCTTCGAGTACTCGCAATGA
>JAZKAS010000042.1:19333-31979 GCA_040389005.1 Pseudomonadota bacterium | reverse complement strand
GAATACTTCTTTGCAAAAACCATTCACAATCATAGACACGGCTTCTTCTGCATCAATGCCGCGTTGTTGACAATAAAACAACTGATCTTCGCTGATTTTTGATGTGCTAGCTTCATGCTCAAGTTGCGCAGAGGCATTTTTTACTTCAATGTAAGGAAACGTATGTGCCGCGCATTTGTCGCCCAATAGCAAAGAATCACATTGCGTAAAATTTCGTGCGTTATCTGCGGTTGGATTTATCCTCACTAAGCCACGATAAACATTGCTGCCTTTTCCTGCTGATATGCCTTTTGAGACAATCGTACTTTTTGTATTTTTACCGATGTGAATCATTTTCGTGCCAGTATCGGCTTGTTGCATATTATTGGTGAGGGCCACGGAATAAAATGCGCCGATAGAATCATCGCCTTTTAGAATCACGCTGGGATATTTCCACGTGATAGCGGAGCCGGTTTCGACTTGTGTCCAAGAAATTTTAGATTTTACGCCGCGACACGCGCCACGCTTGGTGACAAAATTATAAATACCGCCTTTGCCGTTTTCATCGCCGGGATACCAATTTTGTACAGTGGAATATTTTATTTCGGCACGATCCATCGCAACTAACTCAACCACCGCAGCGTGTAATTGATTTTCATCCCGCATCGGTGCGGTACAACCTTCTAAATAACTCACATGACTATCATCATCGGCAATGATTAACGTGCGTTCAAATTGCCCAGTATTTAAAGCGTTAATTCGAAAATAAGTAGAAAGCTCCATTGGGCAGCGTACGCCTTTGGGGATATATACAAACGAACCATCGGAAAAAACAGCTGAATTTAATGCGGCATAAAAATTATCGGTATACGGAACAACCGTGCCCAGATATTGTTTGATGAGTTCAGGGTGGTTGTGAACCGCTTCGGAAAACGGGCAAAAAATCACACCGGCTTCGGATAATTTTTCTTTAAACGTGGTGGCGACGGAAACGCTATCAAATACCGCATCGACAGCAACACCAGCCAATTGTGCTTGTTCGTGCAAAGGAATGCCTAATTTTTTATAAGTCTCTAAGAGTTTGGGATCAACTTCTTCTAAACTTTTCGGGCCATCTTTCATGGATTTGGGCGCGGAATAATAGGCCATATCTTGAAAATCAATTGGCGGGTAATCAACATGTGCCCATTCGGGGGTTTCTAAGGTCAGCCAATGTCGATATGCTTTCAGGCGCCATTCCAGCATGAATTCGGGTTCGTTTTTTTTCTTAGAAATAAATCGCACAATATCTTCGCTCAAGCCGAGCGGTGCGCTATCGGCTTCAATGTCAGTAACAAAGCCGTGGGCGTATTCTTTTTTGATTAGTTCGTTGATATTGGACATAATGTCGGATGCCTATTTTTCAGGCCAATTGATATTGCGGGCATATTACTTGTTTAACCTAATATTGTAAAGGAGCGCTCATGAAAGGCATTCTAGTAAAAAGCTGTGTTTATGCTGCCATTTGCTTTCTTTTTGCTTCTATCTCCACAGCTTCTGCAGCAACTTATAGCAACTTGATTGTTTTTGGAGATAGTTTAAGTGATGCCGCCAGTTTGTCTGTCGAATCGAATATGAAAAAAGACAAAGAAAATGGCAATAACACTTGGGTTAAAACACAAGGAAAAACAGGGGCGCCAATAACGAATATTGATTTTGCTTCAAAAAATAGCTCGCTTTGGCCGAATGATCTTATCTCAGATGCGACGCTGTTTGAGGCCAACCCCAATGCATCGCGTATTATTTATCCTTCAAGTCAGGCAGCTATCCGTGGTTATTCTCCTCTGCGATATAGTATCAACTATGCTTGGGCGAGCGCTGAAACGGGCGATCATTACATCAATGACTTAAATGCGGCGTATCCTTATAACGATCAAGCCTGTCAAACTATCGGACCTGGTGAAATTTCACCGACAAGCAGCTGTGTTCCGGGTGTTTTATTGCAAGTTAAACGCTATTTAACAGATGTTGAGTATCATCCTAATCCACGTTCGCTCATTATTATTTGGGCCGGAGGAAACGATATTTTCAATAATATCGCTAAAGTGGCTGCTCAGAACCAGCAAGACAGCAAACCAATGCTTGTGTTAAAAATGTTGAATGTACCTTTCCCGCTTTTGCCGACGAAAGCAGGCAATGAGCCGCTTTCTTATGCGGTTAAAAATCTTAAACAAGCCACGGTGATGTTGCTTAAAGCGGGTGTTCCAGCACAAAATATTTATGTGATTAATTTGCCAAATTTGGCTAATACCCCCGCGGCGCAAGATTTTGTGAAAGGTAATAAATCTTTACTTTACGCATTGACGGCTATCACTGAAATTTTTAATACCACGCTGAGAATTGATCTAGCCTTTAACTATATGAGTCCAGGATATAACATATTGAATGGCCATATTATCTCTGTTCATCGAAGCTTTGGTCAAATACTTAAAGATCCTCAGACATTTGGATTTGACAAAATATTAAACAACTGCGTGCAAGATGGCGCTACACCGTATTGCCAGGGATATCTATTTTTCAATGGAAAGCACCCGACCACTCAAGCACATCAATGGATGGCTGATGAGTTCAAAAAGATTTTATCTGTGAATCAATAAAGCTTTTTCCAAACCCTTGTGCGAGTACACGAAGCAATTCATCCTTTCTTAAAATTAAGATGGATTGCCGCGCTGCGCTCGCAATGACGCCCCCTGCGGGGACGTTTGAAAAGAGATCTAATAGACTAAATGAAAAAAATCCGTTGATGGTTATCACCACCACATGTGCTATACTCCTCCCGCATTATTATTAAGGTACCTTCATGCAGAAAAACATTAGAAAAATCAATTGGGTCAATACTATTTTCTTGATCGCAACCCCACTAGTTGGGATTGTGGGCACGGTTCTGTTGTGCAGTTTTGGCATGGTTAAATGGCAAACATGGGTTTTCTTTGGAGTTTATGTATTTATAAGCGCTTTAGCGATCACGGCCGGTTATCACCGTTTATTTGCTCACAAAGCGTATCAAGCGCACCCGGTGATTACCTTTATTATGACCATGTTAGGCGCCTCTTGTTTCGAAGGCAGCGTACTCGAGTGGGGCACCGATCATCGCAATCATCATCGGTTTGTTGATACAGAAAAGGACCCCTATAATATTAATCAGGGTTTTTGGCATGCACATATTGGCTGGTTAATCTATTTAGATACGAGTAAGCGTGATTTTTCAAATGTTGAAGATTTAGCGGCTTCGAGAATTATACGCTTTCAACATAAATACTTTAAAGAATGCGCGATTTTCATGGGTTTCATTTTGCCTATGTTGATTAGTGCTTTATGGGGCAATGCGCTGGCAGGATTGATTATTGTCGGTGCGTTAAGAATCAGCTTTAATCATCATTCCACTTTTTTTATTAATTCTCTATGTCATTGGTCCGGGAAACGTCCGTATTCTTTAGAGCAAACGGCGCGTGATAACTGGATGACAGCGCTTGTGACGATGGGGGAAGGCTTCCATAATTTTCATCACCAATTTCCGTTAGATTATCGCAATGGCGTACGTTATTTTCACTATGACCCAACCAAATGGGTCATTTTTGCGCTTTCAAAGTTACGATTAGCCAGTAATTTGCGACGAATTAGCGATGATAAAATTCGTTCATTTCAAAATCGTGTTGAAGCAACGCTACAAAAAGGATAATTAATGAAAAGCACTGAAAAAAAAATTAATTGGGTGAATGTCGCCTTTTTTATTATTACACCCCTTGTTGGAATAGTCGGGACGATATTGTTATGTAGTTTTGGCCTGGTAAAATGGCAAACATGGTTATTTTTTGTGGGTTATCTTTACGTCACTATGATTGCTATCACTGCGGGCTATCATCGCTTGTTTGCTCATAAGTCTTATCAGGCTTCGCCGATTGTTCGTTTTTTCATGCTTCTATTAGGCTCTGCAAATTTTGTGGGTAGTGCGCTAGAGTTTGCGACTGATCACCGCGATCATCATCGCTATAGTGATACCGATAAAGATCTTTATAGTATTAAGCATGGTTTTTGGCATGCCCATCTCGGGTGGATTCTTCATTTAGATCTTACTAAACGTCACTATTCTAATGTTAAAGATTTAACTGCTTCTGCGATGATTTGTTTTCAGCATAAATATTTCACAATAATTGCCTCATTCATGGCATTTATTTTCCCCATGTTAGTGGCATCACTTTGGGGGAATGCGTTGGCTGGGTTGATTGTCGCCGGTGTATTGCGCGTTGTCGTGATTAATCATGCAACTTTTTTTATCAACTCGCTGTGCCATTGGTCCGGAAAACAAACGTACTCAAAAATAGAAACGGCAAGAGACAATTGGTTGACTGCATTGGTGACAATGGGGGAGGGGTTTCATAACTTCCATCATCAATTTCCATTAGATTATCGCAATGGCATACGTTATTTTCACTATGATCCAACCAAATGGTTAATTTATGGATTGTCAAAATTAGGTTTAACGAGTCATCTAAGACGTGTTAGCAATCATAAAATTCTAACTTATCAGTTGCGAGTTGAAGAAGAAAATTTAAGAAGTAAGCATGAACAAAATGCTGCGTTTTTTCATCAAAAAATTGAGCCTCTAAAAACACACATGTTAACACTGATTGATAAAATCACGCATCTTGAATCAGAACTGGCGATACTTAAAAATCAAAAGCTAGAATACATGAAAGATCGCTATCAAACTTATAAGCATCAACTGCAAGATTATCTCCACGCTATCAAAGTAGCGCAACAAGAGCTGAACCAATCCTTAATGAGTTGGCGCCAGCTTTGTATTTAATCATTTGAATACTGCCCTCAACTAAGGCAAGCATTAAAGCTTGCCTCAGATTTTAGCTTACAGTAACTTACCGCATGCTTAGGTCTTTTTGTCTTTGTATGACTGACTTTGACAATTTTTCTGGAGTTGTGTCGATTAAGCCTGTTCGATAAAGTTTAGGGTCAAGTGGGAACAAACTTCCAACAAACTCAAAAGAAAATGACGGCCGTACAGAAAGAAACTTTTCATTACAGCTAAAAGGTAATAGAACAGAAGCAGAGTGAAAAGAAGGAACGCTTTTCTTTTGGCATGAAAACCAAGAGCAGATTAAATTTGTATTAGTTTTGTTTTTAGTCTCCACATTATCGACTCTTTCGCTGCTGCTTGGGGTTAATAAAGGAGTCAGGCTTTCTTCGTCAAACTTTGTGGCGATAACGTCAGAATATTTATTCGTATGTTCAACATATGCTTCTGCTATTTTTTGCGGAAGTGTGCTCATCATGCCATCAGAGAACATTTTGAACTCATTACGCGCATTGGCCATCACAACAAGCAATAATACAGCTATTAACATCTCTGTGGAGAGATTTATTGCAGGAAATAATTCAGCGATTACTTCATTAAAATATTCAAAACTGGATAATCTTGCTCCTCGACCTAAGGTGCAACTAACAACAGTAAACCACCATAACCAGATGTCCTCTTTAAAGGATTGAGCCAATACAGAAAATATTTTTTTAGCAACGCCGAGTCTAGAGAAGCATTTTTGTTTAATGCTATTAATTAAATCGCTATCTTTTGATGATTTTCCAGCGAATGGCAACTTTTTGCCTTCTAAATCCGATATCTTCAATGACGCGGTGTTAGCATCCGAACCACCTTTCCACCAAAGTGTAATCTTATCACCTTTTATTTGTGCAAAAATAGTTTCTGCATCAATCTCTTTCGGAACCTCAGCCGCTTCATCCAGCATTGTAACTTCTATGCAGTCTTCCATTAAATCTGAACCCAGTGTAGAGGCCTGAGATTGTTTAATTGCGTTTTGACCCGAAGCTAAATCGCGCTGCGCCATAACGGAATTAAATAATTTTAATGATCCAAATGATAATGATAATGCTAGTGCCATATCATTATTTTCCGACATATAATTGGCACACAAATATGTAAATAAAGCAACACCGCTTGATGTAGTTAGTCCTGAAAGAATATTCAAATTAAAATACACTTGATAAAAAGATAGCTTATTAAATGCGGTTTGCTTTTCCTTAGCTGAAAGGCTGGCAAATCCATAATCGAAATAAGGTGCGGCTGTTTTTAAAGCTCGTGTTAATATGACGTTATCAGCTGTACAAGCAAAAATTGCCATTGCAATCATAAACTTTTGCTCTTCTGATACGGGCAGTTTAAGTATATCCATAAACTCTACCCCGATTGCTGAAAAACCAATTGATCGATAGAAAACAACGGCAAGAACATCAAACAATGATTCTAATATTCTGAAAATATTTAAATCCAATTCCGACCAGGTTTTTTTTCTAAATGTTTGAATTGCAGCTTGTGTGTTAGCCACAGGGGTCGAGTTAAAGCAGTAGTAATATATTATTCCCGTGGCGATAGTGGCTATGGCATCGAGCAAAACAACTGCATAGTATTCTGGTGTCCCGAACTCAGGATTGCCACATAATTTAAGAAGATAGGGTAAGCAACTGTTAAAGCCTGCAGCTGCACCTGTGAAATAACAAATAAAAAAAGGTACATCGATAGATAAATAAGTCAGCGGATTTTTAATTACATAGGTCAATGGATTGAGTACCAAAGACAACAACCATGCTACCCAGGTTTTTGGCTGTGCATTCGAACCTGAAAGACCCAGATCATCCGAATCATTCGTTGGGCTAACGGTGCAAATATTATTAATCCAATCTCCGAAAGCAAAGACCGCGGCAAATCCAATGGCAATATTTTTAGGTGATTTAAATGCTTCAATACCGCCCTCGGAAGAATCAAAGGTAAATGAGCCAAACGCGCTTTCGCCTGCCCATAGCGCTGCTGAAGCGAGGATGAAAAAAGTCATACAGTTCCAGTACTGACTTCCTCGAGAGAGAATAGGTTGGTTTTTATCTTGCATCGTTGGCAGCAAAAGTGCTTTTTCAGCAGACGCTAGGCCGGAAATAATGGGGTCTTCTTTAGGCTCAAAGAAGTTTTCAAGGAATACGTCAAGTTTTGCGACGTCCATCTCTTGATTTAGAGCGTTATACTGCATTAGTTTCCTCAATCTATCATAATTAAAATTAGACAATGATTATAATTGAGTAATCTTAAGCCAATGTTATCAATTTGGATTTTTTTAAATCTTAATATGATTAATATATGTTCTAAAAGAATTAAAATAGATTAAAGGATTATAAAATAGATCGATTCAGTGTTTTTTTTATCATAAAAGATAAATATATAGTTAACAAGCCTGTCCGGCGGCCCAGCCTGACGACCAGGCCCATTGAAAATTATAGCCGCCTAACCAACCCGTAACATCAACCGCTTCGCCTATAAAAAATAATCCAGGCACTTTTTGAGCTTCCAATGTTTTTGAAGAAAGTTCGCATGTATCTACCCCTCCAAGGGTTACTTCGGCAGTGCGATATCCTTCGGTGGCATTGGGCCTAATTTGCCAAGAGTGTAATTGAGCAGCAATTTCAGAAAAAATAACATGACTGATATCGGCTAAACGTTTATTCAATAAACTGGCCTCAAACCAAATATCAAGTAACCGTTGCGCAAAAAAATGAGTTAATACAGTTTTTAATAATTGTTTCGGTGAAGATTGCTGTTTTTCTTTTAGAAAATCCAATAAGTAAATTGTCGGCAATAAATTAATTTCAACGGTATCACCAGGCTTCCAATAAGATGAAATTTGTAAAATAGACGGGCCGCTTAATCCGCGATGTGTAAACAGCAATCCTTCTTTGAATGCGATATTTCCAACAGAAACACAGCTTTCTAAACTTACTCCTGAAAGAGGGCAGAGCTTTTCTTTGTCATGAACGTGCAACGTAAAAGGCACTAATCCTGCGCGCGTTGGTAAAACATGCAGCCCAAACTGTTCAGCGATTTGATAAGCGAATGGATTTGATCCCATCGATGGAATTGATAATCCACCCGTGGCAATCACTAAGCTTTTTGTTTTTAAAAATTTATCATTTGATTTTAGAGTAAATCCAAATTCTGTTTTTTGAATGTTTGATACATTCGTTTCTAATTGAATTTTCACTGCGTATTTTGCAATTTCTTTTAATAACATTTCAACAATGTCGCTGGCTTTATTGTCGCAAAATAATTGCCCTAAGGTTTTTTCATGGTACGCAATTTTATGGTGATTAACCATTTCAATAAAATCCCATTGCGTATAGCGCGAAAGGGCGGATTTGGCAAAGTGTTTGTTTTGTGAAATAAAACATTCAGGCTGAATGTCTAGGTTCGTAAAATTACAACGCCCACCACCGGACATTAAAATTTTTCGCCCAGGTTTATTAGATTTTTCTAATAATAAAACATGCTGGTGACGTTTGCCGGCTTCGATGGCGCACATCATGCCGGCGGCACCGGCGCCAATAATAATAACATCATAAATCATAAAATATACTTAAAGAATATAGTGAAATAGGGCGAGCATCACTTCAAGAAAAATAAGAAAAATAACTGCTGCTTCCATTAATCCAGCACGACTGCTCGCTGCTTCATCATAAAGCGCTGAGTAGGTATCACGAATAATTGCCAGTTTTCGATCCACCGCATTCGTTACTGCTTTAACACGAAATAAATCTAACGCTGCAGTATAAACGCGTGCCAGATAAACATCTTCTGTCACTTGCAAAGCATTGTCGACTTTTTCAGTGAGTTCAGTCACTTCAGCAACCAACGTATAAAGACGACGGGCGAGGGTGGCGAAGCGACGCGGTCCGCCTAAACTGCGACGACGTGTTGCTGCTTCAACTAAATCATACATTTTTGGAAGTTCAGCATCGAGTAATTCATCGTAATAGCGCATTTGTAAAAATTGCGCGTTCGCGACTTCAAGTACTTCGGCGACGTCTGTTGCATTATGCGGTTCATAAATAAAAACGCGATCCCAGGTGAGTACCACTAAATCATCTGTAAAATAACTGAAACGTCGGCTCAATAAATCGGCTTTTGCCCCTTCACTTAACGGTGATGTTTCACCGCTGAGAAGCGGAACAAGATCGATATCACGACCCAAAGCCACCGCAGGAATTGTTTCAGAAAAACGATGTACTGTAGCGAGTAAATAATCTTCGACTAAGCCCGAACGATTATAACGCGTGAATGCGCCATTGACTTGTTCGCATAAATTTTCAAGTAAATCTTCCCAAATGGTGGCATCTGTTTTCGCACCAATGGCATCTTCAACGGCATTAACGCGTGAAGTATACGCATCCCAAACAAGATTATCCGCGGGAATTTGCAGGGCTAATGTCACCACGCCAAACGCATAAAGACGGGCGGTGACATTCGTTTTGATTTCAACAGCACCTTGTGGTTCATGCAACGTTAAACGCACGGCGGGAAGTGTCAAACTTAACGGCGCTTCACCGAAATCAACCGCTTTTTTCGGCGTGCGCGTCAATTTGCTACGCGTTCCTTGACGGGATTGGCTGGCCCACAACGATTCTGCTTTCATTAAATCAATTGCAAACGCGACATCGAATAAGCGAAGCACAGTAACGTGACCAGAGGCCACAAAAGGTAGAATCGGTGAAATGACGGTCATTTGCATAAATCCACAGTAAACATGGAACTAAGTATAGCAAGAAAATCGTAATGAAGCGAAAATAGCCGTTGGCACATATTTAAAAAAAGCAGCTTTATATAGGGTTTTTAGAAACTGTGTGCCTAATTCTTTTTTTAATAACCAGTAACTTTGATTACAGGTTGTTAAAAATTTCTTGTTTTCGTGGGTCCCGGCAATGGTAATTTGCTAAAGTGAGCTTCAATAATACTCATAGAGTTGCCGTCCAGAGCTAATGTTCTGGACGGCGACAAAGTTATTATTATCTAAAGGCATGCGTTTTTTTTTGTGGTGGATTCATGAGTGAATCATGAAGCGCCCGCTCAAACGTATTTATCTGAATATTAGGCCGTTTTTCATTTATAAGAATAGCGAACATTGCTAGTGCATTTCTTTGATTCTCAGAAGAGAGATTAGGATATTCAAGCAACATCGTTTGTAATGTTTCTTTCATTTCAGTTGGTCGATTAGCATTCTTAATTATTTCAGAAAGCAATTCTATTAACGTCGGCAATTGAGAATTAAGACGCTTAAAGAGATACTCATCGAAAGGTGCTATGTGGCATTTATTCAAGCTTGAAAAGAAGTCGGTCATAGTTTTCTCCAAAATAAATAATTGTTTTTTTAAGATCGTTTATCTTTGACATCGCGAAGTATAGCGCTAAATTATGAAGATATAATTAAGAGTTTTTAAGTCAACAAAAACGTTACATTCATATGCCAAGGAAATTGAACGTTTACTTTTGTGGTGCGTTCATAATGGAAACTGGCGCCCTTTCGTTAAATGTAATGATCTTATCAAAAATCTTCTCGCCGTTGATCGGCGGCGCAAAAAACGAAATAAAACCAAATCTAACATTTACAATCACTGACGAGGAAGCGGGAAGGATTTATCAAGACGTTAAATGCTTAGATATGGCTGCACCATTAGGTCATTATGCCGATAGCCCGAATCGAACGGGCGACCTACTGAATTTTTTTGCCCCTGAAGTTATTTCAATGCTTAATTACAAACTAGTCCACCAGCAAATTTACAATTAATCTTATCATTAAATCCTTTTGCGAAGGCTCCCCTTCTGCAATCAACAAAGCAAGTGCCACCAGTCCATTATCATTAATTTTGATCACAATATTTTGCTGCTTGAGATAAAGCAAAAATAGCAAACAACCGATACGTTTATTACCATCACTAAACGGATGATCTTTTATCACAAAATAAAACAAGTTTGCTGCCTTTTCTTCGCTGCTTTTATAAAGATCTTCACCGCCAAACGTTTGTTCAATGTTGCCTAAAATACCTTTGAGGCCTGACTCACGCTCATTGCCAAATAAAGCAGATGCTTCTTGCTTGGCTGCAAGGTCTGTTTTTAGAATTTGAATGGCTTTTACAGCTGCGACATAATCAAGCGCCGATATACTTGGCCTACCTCGCTCGGGCAGTAATAAAGCATCTTCATCATAAGCCAACAATAAATGCCAGGTTTTTGTGTAACTCATTATAAGCTGGATGGTTTCGACACCGATATCATTAACCAACGCATTGTGGGTCAAGGTCTTCTGTAACAGCTCAATTGACTGCTGCAATTCTTTCACACCCCGCTCAGCTAGCCGTTTTTCGTGCAAACTATACCCATAAATTAGGTGGTCTTTTAGAACCTGTGTTGCCCAAATTCTGAACTGCGTAGCTTGAGCCGAGTTAACTCGGTAACCCACGGATAAGATCGCATCCAGATTATAGTAGTTCACTTGGTAAGTTTTTGCATCAGCGGCAGTTGTTGCAAAATTTGCAACAACTGAATTTTTTTCTAACTCGCCAGCTTTGAAAACATTGGCCAAATGCCTAGAAATCGCTGACTTGTCCCGCCCAAATAATTGCGCAAGCTGGTTTAGTGACAACCAAACAGTGTCCTTTGTTAAGCTAACATCAAGTTGAATATGCCCATCTTTAGCTTGATATAGAATGATTTCTGACATGAAAATACCTCCCCCAACGCGATACGTCATCCTATCGGGTTTTTGACAAAAACAGAACCTGAACCAGCAAAAAATTCAAGTTTGAAATAAAAACCCTGTTGGTCACACGACCTACTGATTACGAATCAGTTGCTCTACCAACTGAGCTACATCGGCGAATTTCAATTATAAATAAAAATTTTAAAAAAAACATTGTATTCTCACTTAAACTTTAGTAAAAAGAACTCCTCGCCCTTCGCATCTTTTTATACCCTTTATTTAATTTTGTTATCCCATCGGGAGAACGTTTATGTCTATTAAAAAAATAAATGGCTTTAGCCTGATTGAACTTATGGTTGTTGTCGCGATTGTTGGAATATTAGCGGCGATTGCTGTTCCGTCTTATCAAAAATATATTGAAAAAGCGAAATTTAGCGAAGTGATTTCTTCTTCTGAACCTTATAAATTAGCGGTTTCATTAGATTTACAGGAAAGCATTCCAATCGCAGAATTAAATTCTGGAGAGCATGATATTCCCATATTTAGTGAAGCTACAGAAAATTTAGAAAATATTGTGGTGAATGCGGGTGTCATTACCGCAACAGCAACGGCTGCATTAGATGAAAGCACTTATATTCTTACGCCTAATAACACGGGTACGCAATGGGTGGTCTCAGGAACGTGCAAAGAAAATTCACTATGTTAGAAAATTTAAAACGCAATATTCAAAACAGTATTCATTGGCTAACGCAACATGCTGAGCAAGACAGTCATTTTTCTTCAAAGAAGAACGATCAACTTTTGCAAAATTTTGTTAATGACCTTATTTATTTTTCTGAAATAAAAATGAGTTCTGATATTCATATTGAGCCTCAGGAAGATTTTATTAGAATTCGTTTGCGCATCGACGGGGTATTATCAGATCAATTTCATTTACCTAAATTTATACTTGAGCAATTATGCAGTAAATTAAAAATACTTGCGAATATTGATATCGCTCAACGCAGATTGCCGCAAGATGGAAAATTTATTTTTCATCCAAAAAATGGTTTAAAAACGCATATACGTATGAGCACTTGCCCTAC
>JAZKAS010000042.1:0-19323 GCA_040389005.1 Pseudomonadota bacterium | reverse complement strand
GGCCGCAAGTTGCCTGATTTGAGACCGATCATTGACGCGCCACCAGTCGAACGGATCACCGTTGAACTGCCCGAAGCCATCGAGAGATTGCCCTGCGATCGCTGCGCGGGCACGGGCAAGACCGACAGCTACGAATGCGATTGCTGTGGCGAGGTGAAAAAACTGTTTTGCGGTTACTAAAAGATAATAGAGCATCACTAAATTTAAACGTATTGGGAATGAATGCAGAACAACTTTCTGTGTTTATACCAGCAATTTCAAATCCATATGGCCTCGTTTTAATCACTGGCCCTACGGGAAGTGGAAAAACATCTACGTTATATGCTGCGTTAACGCATATCAATTCAACTCATAAAAATATAGTGAGCATTGAAGATCCTGTGGAAGTGCAAATTCCTGGTGTTAATCAAATTAACATTAACAATAAGGCAAATTTAAGTTTTTCGTCATTGCTTCGTTCTATTTTACGACAAGATCCTGACGTGATTATGATTGGTGAAATTCGAGATGAAGAAACTGCACAAATTGCGATTCAAGCTGCAAATACGGGTCATTTAGTTTTGGCAACTTTGCATACTAACAATTGTTTGGAGACTATTAATCGATTAAAACAAATGAACATTGATCAAAATGAATTTATTTCTTGCTTAAATTTGATTGTTTCTCAACGGCTTTTAAGAAAAAAATGCCCACATTGCAAGCACGATAAAACATCGCTTGAATGCGAATGTACGGAAGGTTATTTCGGAAGATTGGGAGTTTTTGAAATGCTTTCTTTTGATGAGACTTTAAAAGATTACATAATTAAAAACCCTTTTTGCAATATGACAGATTTAGTACAGAATCATGCATTCACGCCGCTCAATCAATTTGCATTGGATTATGTTCAGAAAAATATTACTACATATGAAGAAGTCAGGCGAGTGTTAAACACATGTTAAACATTAAGTTTTGGTCTTTTTCAGGAAAAAATGAAGATGGAAAAGTCATGCGAGGCGTTATTGATGCGCCTAATAAAGCTATCGCACGTTATAGTTTACATAAAATTGGCATTAAAAAAATTTATTATCTCTTTTTTGCAATTGCTTCCTATAAAAAAATATTTTATTTAACCAATAAAGAAAAATTACATCTATTTTTTAATATTAGCCTTCAAATTAATGCTGGTTTATCTCTATTTGAGAGTCTAGAATCTATAAAACTTGATGCCAGCACATTTAACATTAAATACTTATTATTTCTTGTGTTAAAAAATCTTCATGAAGGACATCGTTTATCAGATTCTTTTGAGAAAATTGCTTATAACCCATTGACTAAAACCGAAATAGGCCTGATTAAAGCCGCAGAAATAAGTGGCAATTTAGATGTAACGCTAAAGTTTATTTGCGAGAAATTAGGAAGCACTTTGCTTATTAAGCAGAAAATCATTTCTGCGCTTATTTATCCTGTTATTACTTTGATGATTAGCTTGATAGTCATTTTTATTATTTTCAAATGGGTTATTCCACAGTTTGAAATTATTTTTTCTCAAAATAATCGCACTCTTCCTAGAATCACAGAATATATTTTTGTATTATCAAAGCATATAAATACTGTTTTTATATCGCTCATTTTATTTGTTATTATTTTTGATAGATTAATACGTTTACTAATAAAACATCAATTGCTTTCAAAAAAATGCATTGAAATTTGTTTAATAAAAATACCTGTACTGGGAAAAGTGGTTCTAATCACGAATAGGATTAATTTTTGTTACACGTTATCAATGTTGCTCAGCGCGGGTGTTTCACTTTATGACGCGCTGACGGAAACGATTAAACATATGACACTCCCCTACTCTCAAGATCGTCTGAATCAAGCATTCAGGGAGGTTGTTTTGGGAAAAAATCTTTCCACTTCACTTAAAGCAACACATTTTTTGCCTCGCTCCGCTATTCAAACCATTGCAGTGGCTGAAAATACTGGTCGTTTAGATCAGGCCTTTAAAATCATTGGCCAACAGTTTGTAAACGATCTCAGTGTCTTTTCTGATCACCTTGGTAAAATCATAGAGCCCTTTATCATTATTCTTTTAGGCGGTATCATAGGTGCGATTGTTATTGCTATTTATTTACCGATTTTTCAATTAGGCAGTTTATATTGATGCTCACTATTTTACTAGGCTTTACGTTTATTGCAGGAATTCTGATTCATATCCTCGTGACACAGCTGCCTGTTTTCCTTCAGCGTTCTTGGGAACAAGAATGCATGACTTATTTTGATGGTTTAAATATATCGAAAATTCAAGAGAAAAAACTTCAATGGTGGCATTATGTGCCTTTTTGTTCGATGCGATTTTTAACGCTTGATATTATATTATTAAGCAGCGCGCTCTTTATTTTTTATCATTTTGAAGGTTATCTTTATTGGGCAAGCGCATTACTTTTTACATGGCTATTAATTACAAGTAGTTTTATTGATTTTGAGCACCAAATCCTTCCCGATGAACTGACGTATACTTTATTATGGTTGGGGTTAATTTGTAGTTGCTGGCACATGTATATTTATTCTGCGCGTGCCATTTTCGGAGCCATTTTCGGAGCCATTTTCGCTTATCTTTCTTTATTTATTATTTCATTTTTATTTAAATTGATTAGAAAAAAAGAAGGCATTGGCCAGGGCGATTTTAAATTATTTGCTGCCATTGGCGCTTGGACGGGTGTTATTTATCTTCCACTCATTCTTTTTCTTGCTTCACTCTCATCCGTTATATTTATTTTGCTACGTAAAGTAATCGCTAAAAAACCCTGCTCTTCCCCCGCCCCCTTCGGCCCATTTCTTGCGCTTGCAGGTTGGTGCGTATTATTATGGGGATCTGAGATAACCCATTTTATTATCTATTAGGGTAGTTATTTATGTCGATATTTACTATTGGATTAACGGGTGGCTTGGCTTCTGGCAAATCGACCGTGCTCGAGTTCTTTCGTAAACTGGGCATTGATACTTTTAGCGCAGATAACGTTGTGCATCAATTAATGGCCAATGATGGATTAGCTTATTCAAGCATCGTCAATCATTTTAGTAAAACTATTTTAGATGCAGAGAACAAAATTAACAGAGCTAAATTGCGTGAAATTATTTTCAATACCCCTGAAGAAAAACGTTGGCTTGAAAATTACTTGCACCCTTTGGTCAGAGCCACTTTATTAGAACAACGTGATAAATCCAAATCACCTTATGTAGTGATTGAAATTCCGTTATTAGCAGAATCAAAAACACCGTTTGAATGGATTAATCGTATTTTAGTGATCGATGCAGATGAAAAAATACAACAACTGCGTGCACAACAACGTTCAGGATTATCTGAAGCTGAATCACGCCATATTCTTAATCAACAAGCAAGTCGTCAAATACGAAACCGAATTGCAGATGATATGATTGTCAATCATGGCGATTTATTTGAGCTTGAGCATCAAGTCAATACTTTGCACTATAAATATCTTAAGCTTAGCTAAATTTTTATTTTTAATTATCAAAATTTAAAATTTCCGGCGTAAGTTTCTGGCAATTTTTTACTATTAGAGCTGAAAAAATAACAAATAGCATTTATATTTTTGCTAACGTCCTCGAATCAACTTCTCGCTTAAACACGTGGTTGGCCATCATTGATTGTTCTGAATTACGTACGCCCGCAAATTTTTCTGCTGTCGCAGAAGCCCAAGCCATTTGATATTCTTTAGGAGCAGCCTCTAATATAATCGCATTTTCAGCAAGATACGGATAAAGATCATCATAGGTGTTTTCTGTTGTACTGCCGACTCGACGATGAATATGCCCCGGGGTTAAATATTCAGGATATTCTAACCCAGCCGCACCTAATACCTCTAAAAAACTGTCGATGGTTTCTTTATGAAAATTCGCCACTTTCGGTGCTTTATCATCAACACTTAATGCATACATTCTGCGTGGGTCTTGCGTTGTAATGCCTGTTGGGCATTTATTGCTATTGCATTGCCGTGCTTGCACGCAACCTAATGCAAACATCATTCCACGTGCCATATTACATATATCGGCGCCTAAAGCGATTTTGGTGAGCACATCAAAACCAGAAATAATTTTTCCGCTGGCAATCAATTTGATATGGCGGCGCAATCCAGTACCCACTAAAGAATTATGAATAAAAATTAAGGCATCGTTTAAAGGCGTTCCGACATGATCCGCAAATTCTACGGGCGCGGCTCCTGTACCTCCTTCAGCACCATCCACCGTAATAAAATCAGGATAAATGCTCAATTCGATCATCGCTTTACAGATCGATAAAAAATCAGAACGAACCCCCATACACAATTTAAAACCAACCGGTTTTCCGCCAGATAAATCACGCAAATGTTGCACGAATTGAATCAAGCCTTTAGGCGTACTAAAAGCAGAATGCGCCGGCGGTGAATTACAGGATTCGCCCACAGGAACACCGCGTGCTTTTGCAATTTCTTCACTGACTTTTACGCCGGGCAAAATGCCGCCATGACCAGGTTTGGCACCTTGCGATAGTTTTATTTCGATCATTTTAACATTGGGGTTCGTTGCACGTTCGACAAAATTTTTCTCAGAAAATGTGCCATCATTATTCCGGCAACCAAAATAACCCGTGCCAATTTGCCAGATAATATCGCCGCCTTCCATTAAATGATAACGGCTTAAACCGCCCTCGCCGGTGTTATGCGCAAAGCCACCGATTTTAGCGCCGCGATTTAAGGCGCGAATCGCATTTTGGCTAAGCGCGCCGAAACTGAGAGCGGAAATATTAATGCGAGAAGCATAATAAGGATGTGCACATTGCGCATTGCCAACAACTACACGCGCGCCTTCTGCTTTTGCCTTACAAGGACGTAGTGAATGCGCCATCCATTCATAACCGGATTTATCCATATCAAGTTGCGTACCAAAAGCGAGTGTGTCGTTGGCTCTATCGGCACGAGTGGCAACAAGATCACGCATTTCTTTGTTAAAGGGGCGATCGTCTTGATCGTTAATAATAAAATATTGTTGAATCTGTGGTCGAAATGAAAGAAAAATATAACGGATGTGCCCCCAAATGGGATAGTTTCTTAGAATATTACTTTTAGTTTGAAAAATATCGTAAAAACCCAGCGCAATCAGTGGCAATAAAATAATTAAAAACCATAAAACATGTGGCCAGAAATGATGAATAATCGTCATACCCACTAAAGTGAGTATGACGACTAAATAAAACCGCATCCGTACGGGTAAAAACATATTAGATTACCACCCTGTCACTTCTTTCAATCTCAAACCCATTTGCGCTGGGTTTTTAGTCGTTGCAACACCTGCGGCTTCTAATGCTGCAAATTTTTCTGCAGCTGTTCCTTTGCCACCAGAAATAATCGCGCCCGCGTGGCCCATACGTTTTCCAGCAGGTGCTGTCACACCAGCAATCATGGGTTTAGTAATGTTGTGTTTGATAAATTCAGCCGCTTCTTCTTCACCGGATCCGCCAATTTCACCGACCATGATAATCGCTTTCGTTGCTGGATCTTTTTCAAAGCGCGCCAAAATATCAATAAAGTTGCTACCAGGAATTGGGTCGCCGCCAATACCCACGCATGTGGTTTGACCAAAGCCTAAATCAGTGGTTTGTTTAACCGCTTCATAGGTTAATGTTCCTGAACGAGAAACAATACCAACTTTACCTGGCAAATGAATATTGCCCGGCATAATACCCATTTTACATTCGCCTGGGGTAATTAAACCTGGGCAGTTTGGCCCAATTAACACAACATCGGGATAATTTTTTTCGATATAGTATTTAACTTCTAACATATCTAAAACAGGCACGCCTTCAGTAATACAGGCAATGATTTTAATCCCCGCATCAACCGCTTCTAAAATCGAATCTTTGCAAAATGGCGCAGGCACGTAAATCATACTGGCATCAGCGCTAGTTGCCTTAACCGCATCTTTTACCGTATCAAACACTGGACGATCTAAATGCATTTGACCGCCTTTTCCAGGAGTTACACCACCGACAAAGTTAGTGCCGTAATCAATCGCGCCTTGTGAATGTAATGTACCTTGTTTGCCAGTAAAACCTTGGCAAATGAGTTTTGTATTTTTGTTAATTAATATAGACATGATGATTCCTTATTTACCTTTAGCCGCAGCAACAACCTGAATAGCCGCATCGTCAAAACCTTTCGCTGCGATGACATTCAATTTACTTTCACTTAATAATTTTGCACCGAGTTCTGCGTTATTACCTTCCAATCGTACAACAACAGGAATTGTTAACCCAACTTCTTTTACTGCTGCGAGAATTCCTTCAGCAATTAAATCGCAGCGTACAATGCCACCAAAAATATTAACGAGAATAGCTTTAACACCCGTATCCGATAAAATAATTTTGAAAGCTTCTGTGACGCGTTCTTTCGTAGCACCGCCACCGACATCCAAGAAATTCGCAGGTTGTCCACCGTGGAATTTAACGAGATCCATCGTTGCCATTGCTAAACCTGCGCCATTGACTAAACAACCGATGTCGCCTTCCAATGAAACATAATTTAATTCCCATTCATGCGCACGATTTTCACGTTCGTCTTCTTGACTTGCGTCACGCATCGCTTGAAGTTCTGGATGACGATACATCGCATTGTCATCAATGACGATTTTTCCATCCAAACAACTTAAATTACCGTCTTCTTTTACGATCAATGGATTAATTTCTAATAATGCAAAATCTTTTTCAACAAATAATTTTGCGAGTCCCAACATGATGTGCGTGAATTGTTTGATTTGAGCATCATTCAATCCTAATTGAAATGCTACATCACGACATTGGTATGGCATAATTCCAACCACAGGATCCATCACGACTTTCAAGATTTTCTCAGGATGTTTTTCAGCGACTTCTTCAATCTCAACGCCGCCTTCTGTTGACGCCATGAAAATCACGCGTTTTGTGGCGCGATCAACCACCGCACCTAAGTAGAGTTCGCGTGCGATATCAGAGGTTCTTTCAATTAAAAATTGATTCACCGGTTGGCCATTTGCGTCTGTTTGATAAGTCACTAATCGCTTGCCAATAAGACCATTAAACATATTACGCAACGCTTCTTCAGTCTCAACTAACTTCACGCCACCGGCTTTACCGCGACCACCCGCGTGGACTTGTGCTTTAACCACAACACGGTTGCCTAGTTTTTTCATTGCATCAATGGCTTCTTCAACCGTATTGGCGACATAGCCCTCGGAAGTCGGCAGATTGTATTCTCGGTATAATTGTTTTGCTTGGTATTCATGCAAGTTCATTGTTTTTCCTAATCTATCTATGGCCTAAATAAGCGCAGGATTATAGCGAGTAATTGCAGTTTTGTATATTACAAACTTTAAACCTAAAATTGGCAGTTAAAAGTTACTGCGCAAGGTTATATAGCCCACCCTGTTGATTTAATTCATTATTTGCTCATTTATAGTGTATACTTTGACCAATTAGAGGAGGTGAGCATGAGTACAAATACAAAAGGTAGAGGAAACAATACATCACCATTGGTAGAAAACAGAGAATTATCAATCATAATGGAGCAAGATGATTCACCAAACTCTATTGCTAATCCAGATGGAAGGCAAAATGATCTCAATTTGATCGATTTAGAAACTGGATCGGTACATACTTTAGGTGAGCATAGTGATCATGCTCGGGTAAATTTATTTGGCCATTATGATGATAACTCGGTAGCACTCTACCGCTAGCCATCACTTTCTGTTACTGGCGTTACTAGGACTGTTTGCTTGCACAAGTGTAGGCTTTATTTCCGCCATCATGAGCAACATACTTTACATTCAACATGAGTGGGCATATACAATCGCTATCGTAATCGCAGCATCCATTGTGAGTGCTATTGTCTTTTTTAACTTTGGTGTAAA
This sequence comes from Pseudomonadota bacterium, assembly GCA_040389005.1. GTDB lineage: Bacteria > Pseudomonadota > Gammaproteobacteria > JAGOUN01 > JAGOUN01 > JAGOUN01. The sequence goes on along the minus strand of JAZKAS010000042.1, from coordinate 11,403 downwards.
TCATACAACGCTTTTGCATTCTTCTGCAAAAAGAGCCATTGAATCCACGCTTAAACAATTAATGAAAATAGATGAGTCTGCTAAAAAAGGAATAGAAAGTATATTGCAAAAACTATCCAGTGAAGAACAAAGTTACTTAAAAGATACATTAGATAATCTTACAGACTCTCAGTATCAATTATTATTAAATAATAACCATTTTGATTTAAACACTTTTGCCCCTAAACCGCCGACGGTAAAATTCATGTTTTTTGAGCATCAAGCGCACTATGCATGCAGCATAAGATTAGATAAGGCTAAAACAGCATACGATACAGAGCTCAATGACTTCACCTATAACGGCTTAAAACATAGGTATATAAATAGCTGTGGAGATAAAACAAAGGAAATGTGATTGATGCCTCTGCAACGATTTCTAGCAGTGTTAGAGCGTGTTGGCAGTTTGTTTTGAAGTTATTTCTATCAGATACGTGGAGACAGTAGCGACCGTGTCACCCCAACGCAAGGCTGGGGCCCACTTTTCTCTTTTGAGCGCCATTAAAATAGCTTATTACAATCCCAACATTTGCTTACTCGGGTATTCTAAAAACTCTTTGATCGCTACTAAAAACGAAATCGCTTCTTTGCCATCAACAATACGATGATCATAAGAAAGTGCCAAATACATCATCGGACGAATCACCACTTGGCCGTTTTCAGCTACCGGGCGTTGTTGAATTGTATGCATCCCCAAAATCGCACTTTGCGGTGGATTAACAATCGGTGTTGATAACATCGAACCGAATACGCCGCCATTGGTAATTGAAAATGTTCCACCCGTCATTTCTTCAAGCGATAATTTTCCATCACGCGCACGTTTTGCAAAATCAACGATCTTCAATTCAATGTCGGCCATAGAAAGTTGATCCGCATCACGCACAATGGGAACGACCAAACCTTTTTCAGTGGAAATCGCCATACCGATATCAAAATAATTATGATACACAATATCGGCGCCATCGATCGATGCGTTAATTGATGGGAATTTTTTCAATGCTTCAACACACGCTAATGTAAAGAAAGACATAAATCCTAAACGTGCGCCAAATTTTTTCTCAAATTGATCTTTATATTTCGCACGCAAATCCATGACAGATTGCAAATTAACTTCATTAAATGTTGTCAACATCGCAGTATTATTTTTTGCTTCAAGTAAGCGCTCTGCAATGCGTTGACGTAAACGTGTCATTGGTACGCGTTTGTCTGTACGCGATGCGCCAACGCGCGCCGAAGGTCGCGCAACGATTGATTCTCCTGCACGAATAGAGCGTCTTTCAGCAGGTGTAAAATGCCCTTCTGCGTTTAATTCTGGCATTGATTCGGGTTGTGATTTAACTTCTGAAGGTTTATCTTGTTTTTCAGGAGGGCGACCGCCGGTAGCCTCTACAACCGGAGAAGACGCAGCTGCGGGTTGATCATTAGCAACAGCCGCTGATTTGCCTGGTTCAAATGTTGCCAAAACTTCACTCGCTAAAACGGTTGATCCTGTTGGCTTTAAAATTTCTTTTAAAATACCGTCTTCAAGTGCCGGTACTTCTAATACGACTTTATCTGTTTCTAAATCAACGATATTTTCATCACGCTTAACGAAATCACCCGGTTTTTTATGCCACGCGGCAACCGTTGCGTCAGCAATGGACTCAGGGAGTGCAGGAACTTTGATGTTTGTTGTCATAATATCGAAACCTTATAATATAATCGTTTAAATTAGTTCAAGTTTTTGCAAATTTACCATATTAATGGCGGAGATTCCATATTTTCGCCTGAACCGTGAGAACATAAAGTCGTCATACCTGGTGTGTGCTCAATGATAATATCCGCCTTGATGCTGGCAAATCGTTACTTAGGAGGATTTTTTAGGATTGCTTGCACGAGGTTTTTTGTATGTGTTGCCACCATTAAGATCAGCAAAAAAGGTAGGGTTAGCTGTCGATAAATTGCTCGCACTTCTTTTTTTGGTATTTTCAGTCTGGATTATTGTCTCAGTTTTTTCCAAAACGGTTTGGCATTCAGTCGCCGTTAAAAAGCATCGCTCTAAAGTATCTAAACAGGCTCTTTTTTCGTGATTAAATGCTTGAAAAAACTCTGGTTGTGTTGAATGCCGCTTTGAAATTTCAGAAACAATATGTTGATTTAACTGAACGCCGACAAGCAAACTTGAAAACCTTTTTAGATCATTTTTTTGTTTGAAAATTTCAAAAAAAATATGACCAAGCAATTGTGGCGACTCAATGTTTTGCTTTAAATTTTTATACACAAGCAAAGCAGATATATATTTATTTTTATCCCTATTTCCGAACTTATCTTTTATGAAAATGTTTTGTTTCACTCTATTCCTAAACCCAATGGGTTCAGGAAAATTACTAGCGCTTAACTTATCCAAGCAAGAGATCAACGAAATTCCAGCGCTAATATAATATGGCAATATTGAAGCAAACTTTCTCATATCGCCAGGATTGCTTTTCCACAATACAAGCTGGTTAAGTTTTAATAATTGGTGGGCACATGCTTCATAATCGCTTGAAGGAACGGCACGCATAAAATCATTTAGCGCATGCGTATGAGCAGCTAAGGGAAAAGCCAATGCGGTTACAAGGCTTCGCAAAAAAATTTCTGTTACGTGAACAAGATTAGTTTCTCTGACAATGCATAGTAAGTTTTCAGTTGCATAATTATAAAATATTAACGATTCTTCAAGACGCAGCCGAACTGCATTGTCATTGTTATAATACGCCTGTGCTTGCTGTCTTAATTCTTCCGAACTAAAAAAAGGGGACTGTTCTGCAAATAATGCAATCATAATCGCACAGTCATTGGGTATTTTTCCTCTAAAAATAGACAAAATCACATTAACGTTGTTTTGCGCATTCGTTTTTAATTCAGTGGTGGATATTTTGCGTTTATTTTCACTTGGTTTTGGAAATAGAAAATCTAAGAAGTCATCTGATGTAAGAAGGTCATCGCGCCGCGTTTGATGCAACGCCAAGCTCCATAAAGCTTTTGCCATTGCTTGATCAGCTTCACTCAATACCGACTCTTCGGGAAATAAGTTTAACCATTTTTCGAATCGAGTAATCCCAAAATTTGCAAGAATATATTCTCTATATTCTGCGTAATCAGATAAATTCCATAATATACGAATCGCATCCCGACCTTCACATAAATCGTCTTTAGACAACTTCTCTTCAGAAACACTGCTTCGAAAAGGCAAAAGATTTAATAAATTCACTATGATATCAGCATTCATAATTTTTGTTTCAATAAGTAAATTTATTTCTTTTTTTTCTGTAAGTAAATTTATTGCGCCCCTTCTAGCCTCCCTATTTTTATGAGCCAAAAGCTTAGGCAATATTTTTATTACTATTTTATTTAATTCATTATTTTTTTTCTCTAAAGCGAGCAGAAGAACCTTCTCTGCAAGATTAGCATTTAGAGCGATCAACGCTATGACTAAACTGTTGCCTTCAGAATCAACTAAAAATCCCCAGTATTGAGGATGTTGCGCAAAAGACTGCAACGCTGTAATGACATTGTTCTGCAATTCACTATGTGGTTGCTCAGGAATTCCGCTAGGGAAAAAAGCAATTAACCGATCAAGGACACCTGCTGCTTTCATTTCATCTAAGAATGAATCATGGCAAGCACAACAAGCATAGAATAATACAATGCTAGATTGTGTTTCTGGGGTATCGCTATTATCTAACACTTCTAGCCAATTTGTTAACGCAAGCTTTTTTACATCCGAAATGAAAGGCCTGCTAAAATTAATAGATGATTCATGCATTTTTAATACATAATTAAATAAATTAGCGAATATATCGATAACAATTTTTTCAAACTCTATAGGGAATTTTTTTTCATGCATTAGTTTTAAAATCCAAGCATCACTGTTATTATCAAACAAAGCAATTGTAAGGGTACGATTTTTAGTTGCTCCCCTTAAAATAAAAATAATTTCTTTTATTATATTATAGACATCGCTATTATCATGATCTTCACGTGAATTTTTGAGATCGCTAATATAATATAAAAATATCGACATCACATTCTGCAAGACATATTTCCAATCTCTAGGATCACCGGTAATTGAACTCCACCCTATACCATCCGTAATCATCCTTACGCTTCTCAAGCTCATCAAAACATTCTTTTTTTCTGGATCAAGAAATGAGTTTGCAAGATTTGACACAACTCTTGAAAAATGGTTTTCATATCCAAGAATTTTGAGACACGGGTTAGTTCTCGGCGCCCTGCAGTACAATATGACATGATTCATTAGGTTCTGCGCAAGATTTTTTACAAGAAGAGTGGCTTGTTCTTTCACTGATTCATTAGGATCTTCTAACAAGTTGAAAATGACATCAATATCACTTTCCATGAGAATTACTCTAATTTCTGGCTCAGATTTAAAATAAGCCAAACGCTTCAAAGCTCCAGCAGCAGCCCGCCTAACATCCGCTGCTGAATGCTTTAGCAACGCTACTAAACGAGGAATAAAAACCCCTGGAGGGTGGCCTGTATTGCGCATCACTTCACGATTTTCCGCATTGCCAGTAAGATTCCACAATGCCTCAACCGCTTGTTTGATCACTGATTCATCCGTATCTTCGAGTAAATGAATGAGTAACTCGATACCGCCTTCTAGGCGAATGGCATCAGTCTCTGGCCCAGATTTAACATGATAAGCCAAACCCTTCAAAGCTCCAGCAGCAGCCCGCCTAACACCCGCTGCTGAATGCTTTAACAACGCTACTAAACGAGGAATAAAAACCCCTGGAGGATGGCCTGTATTGCGCATCACTTCACGATTTTCCGCATTGTTAGAAAGATTCCACAATGCCCCAACCGCTTGTTCGATCACTAATTCATCCGTATCTTCGAGTAAATGAATGAGTAACTCGATACCGCCTTCTAGGCGAATGGCATCAGTCTCTGGCCCAGATTCAACATGATAAGCCAAACCCCTCAGAGCTCCAGCAGCAGCCCGCCTAACACCCGCTACCGAATGCTTTGATCGTGCTATTAAAGAAGGAATTAAACCATTATGCACTAAAATTAACGTAGCACATCTATTATTGATTGCAAGAACTGACACAGCATTAAGAGTATTATACAACTCAATATCATCGCTTGCTTCAAAAAGGGAAAATGCCAAACAAGCAATCATCTCTTCTTTTTTTTGATCCTCGAGTTCATCAATGATCTTTTGTATTTGTTTTCGATTTTTATAATTAAGTTTGAAATTGGAGAATTTTTCTTTGGCTTGAATGGGGTTGATGCGATTAGCATTGAGATCGGCAATAATTAACGTTAATTGATCTATCATATAAACCATCTCAATTTTTTATATAGCAACACCCTTTTTCAACGAAGTGGGCGTTGCTATACCATTCAAGTATAATGGTTGTAGTTTATACAAAAAACATTAAGAGCGCCTGAAATTGATATAAAGTGATCAACCAAATTTTTTATTTTTTGCTGTTTTTACGTTTGACAGGGCGACCGCCGGATCGCCCTCTTAAAATTTGAAAATAACGAAAATTTAGATGCGCTTCCCCTTTAGTTTTAAACCAATGGATAAAGCGCCCTTTTCATCAACTCTGCCTGTTCCGCTGCATGGACCTTTGCAAATCCTGTTGCCGGTGACGCTGATGCTGGGCGGCTAATTAACGTTAATTTTTGTTGATCCTGCAAACACGCCGATATTTCATCACGAATACACATCCACGCACCTTGATTTTGTGGTTCTTCTTGGCACCAAACAAAATCTTTCACGTCTTTGTAAGCTGATAAGGCAGCAATGACCTCTTCTTTTGGAAATGGATACAATTGCTCAACGCGAACAATAGCTACATTAGTAACATTCGATTCGGTGCGCACAGTGACAAGATCATAATATACTTTACCTGCGCATAAAATCACGCGCGTTGGAGTTTGTATTTCGTTATCAGCAATCACTAATTGAAATTTTTTCTCCGTGAAATCCGTCATTGTAGAAACGGCTAATTTATGACGCAACACACTTTTTGGCGTAATGACAATTAACGGCTTGCGATATGGACGCAGCATTTGTCGACGTAACAAATGAAAAATTTGCGCCGGCGTTGAGGGTACACAGACTTGCATATTCTCTTCCGCACACAATTGTAGATAACGTTCCAAGCGTGCAGAAGAATGTTCTGGTCCCGCACCTTCAAAACTATGCGGTAACAATAAAATCAAACCGCATAATTGTTTCCATTTTTGTTCGCCAGAACTGATAAATTGATCAATCACCACTTGCGCGCCATTCACAAAATCACCGTATTGCGCTTCCCACATCGTTAATGTTTTTGAATCGCTGGTGGTATAACCATATTCAAATGCCATCACCGCTTCTTCCGAGAGCAATGAATCAATCACATGAATCGGCGCTTGATCTTTAGCAATAAATGACAATGGCATATACGTTTCACCACTTTCTTGATGATGAAAAACCGCGTGGCGATGCGCAAACGTTCCGCGACGCACATCTTCACCCGATAATCGCACGGGATAACCTTTTGCTAATAATGACGCATACGCTAAATTCTCAGCCATCCCCCAATCAATACCTGCTTCACCGCTCGCCATTTTTTCACGCGCTTGCATGACGCGTTTGACTTGCGTTTGTAATACAAAATTTTCTGGCAAGGCGAGTAATTTTTCGGCAAACGTTTTAAATTCTTCAGAAGTAATACGCGAATCATACTCAGCGCGCCAAGTATTGTTTAAATACCCCGACCATTCTTCAGGCGCTTGATAATCCACCATTTTCGCTGAGACAGATTTTAATGAATCACCGGCATCTAATCCGTTTTGATAATCTGACATGATCTTATCGACATCTTCTGCGCTTAATATTTTTTCTGCTGTTAATTTTTCAGCATAAAGCGCGCGCGTCGATATGTGTTGACGAATATTATTGTACATCACCGGTTGTGTTGCAGAGGGTTCATCCGCTTCATTATGGCCGTAACGACGATATCCGACCAAGTCAATCACGACATCTTTTCTAAATTTTTCACGATAACGCATCGCTAATCGTGTTACAAACACCACTGCTTCAGGATCATCCGCATTTACATGGAATACCGGCGCGTTAATCATTTTGGCGATATCAGTGCAATATAAACTTGAACGCGCATCATTAGGATTGCTCGTCGTAAAACCGACTTGATTATTTGTTGCAATATGAATTGATCCGCCAACCGAATAACCTGGCGTTTGTGACATCGCAAAGGATTCCATCACAACACCCTGCCCCGCAAATGCGGCATCACCATGCAACAATACCGATAATACATCGGGATGCGTATTTTGTTTCGCCTTAACGGCGCCCATGACGACAGGAGAAATAATTTCAAGATGCGAAGGGTTAAACGCCATCGTCAACATCATTTCATGATTATCGACTGACATTTTAGAAGAAAACCCTAGATGATACACCACGTCACCCGCATAGTGCGGATCAATCAATTTGCTATCCATGTAATCAACTAAATAAGCAGGTTTCATCCCCAATACGTTAACCATGACATTTAAACGACCACGATGCGCCATGCCAATTATCACTTCATCGACTTTAGTATTTGCCGCTTGTGCAATAATTTCATTCATACATGGAATCAAACTATCGAGCCCTTCAATTGAAAAACGCGTTTTACCGACATAACGACGACCTAGAAATTTTTCTAATCCTTCAGAGGTGGTTAAGTCCGTTAAAATTGATTTTTTTTCTTCGGTTGAAAAATTAAAGGCGCCATTATTTTTTTCAATTTCATTTTCAAGCCATTCTACTTCTGCGAGATCTTCAATATACGCAAATTCATAACCAATATGATTAGAATAAATAGCTTTATATTTTTCAAATATGCTTTTAGCCTCTGCATCGTTTTGCAAACCAAAATAGTCGAGTGATAGTGTTGGGTGGCTTACTGGCTGAGAAAGATTTAATGGATCGAGATTTGCAAGGCGATGGCCATGCGCGCGGAAGGCGTTAATTAATTGAGAGACGTCATTGGATAATTCAGAGGGCGACCAGCCGGTAGCCTCTACATCGGCTAAATCAATTAAATCTTGAATAGCAGCTTGATGTTCTGCTTCCAATGGATCATTTTCTAATGACGCCAAATATGCTGCATTTTCTGCTTCTAAATAAGAGTTGTCCCATTGTTGCTGCATGGTTTTGGATTGAATTTTCATGTGTCCCTATTTGCTATCTAAGCCAAAGTAAATGGCATCAAAATGGCCATTAAATTCAGCGAGTTAAGTTTTATTATTTTGTATTTAATAATAGATTTTTACAATTTAAATATTCTTCAGATTGAAAATAGTCTTTCAGCTGAAAATGTTTAGCGTCTTTTTGCATATACAGAAGAGGCATAGCGACTGGTGCAGGAAACTGAATGCAGTCAGTCACCATAAATCCTTTTCGTGTGAATGTAATGAGTGAATCAGGGAAGCAAGACCACACAAACGCAGAAAGACAATTTTTTTTCTCTTTAACAGCCAAAGCCTCAGCAACCTCATAAAGTTTAGATCCATATCCCTGACCTCTAAGGTCTTTGTCTAGCGCAATTAATTCCACAAGAACACCATCTTTAACTGGAAACCCAAACCATGGCGCAAAAACTTCCATAACTCTAGGGTGAACGTGAGGAGTATAATCTGGCATCGTGCCAAATTGCTCTGTGGTCGCAACAATAATACAACCACAAACTATATTTTCATTCTCTTCTTTGACTAAAACTGTTGTATAAGGCAACCTATCATTAATAACCCATTCAAGCATAAAGTCTTCATAGCTTTGATTAAGATTATTGCCTTCCGAAAACTCTTTCCAATAACAAGTTATTGTCAGATACGGAATAATTTGGCTAGCATGAACTGGTTGCGCTTTAATTAATTTATACATTGTTTCACTTTTTTATTCTTTGGCATTAATCCCAACACTTTCTTTCAACAACATCGAACGAATTTTACCAATCGCTGCTGTAGGATTTAACCCTTTCGGACAAACGCTGACGCAATTCATAATGCCGCGGCAGCGGAATAAACTAAAGGGATCGCTTAAATCGGCTAAACGTTCTTCGGTTGCAGTATCACGACTATCAGCAATAAAACGATAAGCATGTAATAAACCTTGTGGGCCGACAAATTTTTCTGGGTTCCACCAAAAAGACGGACACGATGTTGAACAACACGCACATAAAATACATTCGTACAATCCATCAAGTTTTTTGCGTTCTTCAGGTGATTGTAAACGCTCTTTTGCAGGTGGCACTTCATTATTAATCAAATACGGTTTTACTTTATCGTATTGCTTATAAAATTGCGTCATATCAACAATTAAATCTCGTACAACGGGCATTCCCGGTAAGGGTCGCAACGTAATTTTATTGCTTTTTAATGACGATAAATGGGTGATACATGCCAAACCATTTTTCCCATTAATATTCATGCCGTCAGAACCACACACGCCTTCACGGCACGATTTTCTAAAGGTTAAACTCGCATCTTGTTTTTTCAATTCCATAAGCGCATCGAGCACCATAATGCAATTATATTTTTTTAAATCTAACTCGTAGCTTTTCATGTACGGTTTAGTATCAACGTCAGGGTTGTAACGATAGATTTCAAAAGTAGTCATTTGATTCATTTTAATGCTCTCTTTCTTTGACAGGCACAGGATCCATTTCTTTCGGTGACATATTTACTTCACGGAAAAGGATACGTTCACCCTCATTAATATAAACTGTGTGTTTTAGCCATTCTGCATCATTACGTTTTGGGTAATCAAAACGCGAATGTGCGCCACGGCTTTCAGTGCGAAAATTCGCTAATTTTGCAGTTGCATAAGCCGTTTCCATTAAATTATCAATCTCTAATGCTTCAACACGTGCAGTATTAAATGTTTTGCTCTTGTCTTTTAAGGATGCTTTTTGTAAACGTTCACGCAAAGTTTTTAATTTTTCTAAACCCGTTGCCATATGTTCTGCGGTTCTAAACACACCAAAATCATTTTGCATAATCTCACACATTTCTGCGCGGATCGCTTCTGGATCTTCGCCTGTTTCAGAATTATTATCCCAACGCTGGTAACGCGCCAATGCTTTTTCAATATCAGCATCAGTTACAAAAACTTCCTCAGTGTTTTCTTTTAACGATTTTTCAAGTGTTAAACCAATCGCACGGCCAAATACCACAATATCAAGTAGTGAATTTGCACCTAAACGATTCGCGCCATGCACTGAAACGCACGCAGCTTCACCGGCTGCATATAATCCTTCGATAGCAATGTCATTACCATTTGCATCAATCGTAATCGCTTGGCCTAAATGATTCGTTGGAATACCGCCCATCATATAATGACAAGTTGGAATAACAGGAATCGGTTCTTTGATGGGATCAACACCTGCAAAGGTTTTTGCAATTTCACGAATCCCCGGTAACCGTTCTTCAATAATTTTTATGCCTAAATGATCAAGATGAAGTAACACATGATCTTTATTTGGACCGCAGCCGCGTCCTTCACGAATTTCCATAATCGACGCACGTGAAACTTCATCACGACAAGCTAAATCTTTAAGATGCGGCGCATAACGTTCCATAAAACGTTCACCCAAACCATTGGTTAAATAACCACCTTCACCACGCACCCCTTCGGTGATTAACACACCCGCACCCGCAACACCGGTGGGGTGAAATTGCCAAAACTCCATATCTTGTACTGCAAAACCTGCGCGTAACACCATGCCATTTCCATCACCGGTATTAATATGAGCATTCGTCGTTGATTTATAAATTCGTCCTGCGCCGCCTGTTGCCAAAACAGTTGCACGTGCTTTCAAGTAACATACTTCGCCGGTTTCGATATCCATAGCAATTACACCAACGACATGATTCTTCGCGTTTTTAACTAAATCAACGGCAAACCATTCATTTAAAAAATTGGTTTTTGCTGCGACATTTTGTTGATATAACGCATGCAACATCGCGTGGCCTGTTCGGTCAGACGCACAACACGTGCGCTGCGCGATTTTTTCACCATAATTCGTGGTTTGACCGCCAAACGAACGTTGATAAATTTTGCCTTCATCGGTACGTGAAAATGGCAATCCCATATGTTCTAATTCGATAATAGTTGCCGGCGCATGTTTACACATATATTCGATCGCTTCTTGATCGCCCAAACAATCTGAGCCCATAACTGTATCATACGCGTGCCAACGCCATTCATCTTTCCCCATATTTCCCAAGGCAGCGTTAATTCCACCTTGCGCGGCTACTGTGTGCGAACGCGTTGGAAATACTTTTGATACGACTGCAACATTCAAACCTGAG
>JAZKAS010000041.1:43299-47540 GCA_040389005.1 Pseudomonadota bacterium | reverse complement strand
GAACAAGATGGATTGCTTCGAGCACTCGCAATGACGACGCTAACGCGTCTTGTTTTTCTGCGACAATCGCAACCGCGCCCTTTTTTATCGCATCTTCAATATAATTTCGACCATCTGCTTTTTCACCCGGATACGCAAAAAACAATGCGCCGGGTGTTACACCGTGGCTGGATAAACATAACTTCGTAATTTCACGATCATCATTTTCTGAAATTGCAATATAGGGTGCGAGTAATCGCGATAATAACATATTAATTTACTCTATCGGGTGGAACATCTAACATGCGTAGCGCACCGCCCATAATTTTTGAAAAGGCAGGTGCTGCAATCAATCCACCGTAATACGCACTGCCTTGTGGATCAATCACAACCACTGCCACGACTAATTTTGGATGACTCGCAGGCGCAATGCCGACAAATGAACCGCGATAACGATGTTTGTAATAGCCACCCGGCCCTGCAATTTTAGCGGTTCCAGTTTTTCCGGCAACGCGATAACCTTGTACGCGCGCCTGCCCGCCCGTGCCTTCATCGCCGCCAATCACGGCTTCTAACATGGTTAACATTTCATCCGCTGTTTTAGTGGTAATCACTTGCTCAGGTTTTTCATTATTAGTTTGGCCACCCTTTAATAGGGTAATAGGCACTTTAACGCCATGGTGACCAATGACTGCATACGCTTGAGCGAGTTGTAATGTTGTCACGGAAATGCCGTAGCCAAAAGCGAGTGTCGCTAATGCAAAAGGATTCCAAGGGGATTGATGAATTAAATAACCACTTTGTTCGCCGGGAAAACCGCTTGAAGTCGGCTGACCAAATCCAACGCGTTGTAACATTCCCCAGAATTGATCACCTGGAATTGATAATGTCATTTTACTGACGCCAACGTTACTCGATTTTTGCAACACGCCCGTTACAGTGAGTTCTTTGTAATTTAATTCGTCACGCACCCAATTACGACCGACTTTATAATAACCGGGTGCAGTTGGAATCACTGTATCGGGTGTATACTGATTACTATCAAGCGCGCTCATAATACTAAATGCTTTCATCGTCGAACCTGGCTCAAATGTATCTGTCACCGCGCGATTTCGATAACCTTCACTATAAGTTGAACGATCATTCGGATTGAACGAAGGTTGATTCACCATCGCGAGCACTTCGCCCGTTTCAATATCGAGCACTACGGCAGAACCTGATTTTGCTTGATAATGCACAACCGCTTCTTTCAACGCTTGATAAGCTAAAAATTGAATTCTTCGATCAATACTCAGTGTTAATGTATGTCCTGGCTTTTGTTCTGCAATTTGCTTAATAACCGAAACTACATTGCCGCGCAAATCTTGCAGCACGAGTTGTTTGCCTTCTTGTCCAGCGAGCCATTGATTGTAGGTCAGCTCCATGCCCTCTTGGCCATTGCCATCAATATTCGTGTAACCAACAAGCTGAGAAGTCACTTCACCATCGGGATAAAAGCGTTTGTATTCTTGTTTTAAATAAACACCAGGAATATCTAACGCTTTAATCGCCTCTGCAACTGAAGGATTTAATTCGCGCTTGATGTAAACAAAGGATTTTTTCTTATAAAGTAACACGTGATCATAAATTTCTTTTTCAGACATGCTCATTTTTTTTGCTAGCAAAGTCGTATTTTCATGCGTCAATGGAAACTCTTGCGGATTAATCCAAAGTGAATCGACGGGGGAGCTAATGGCTAAGGGAAATGCATTTCTATCTTGAATCATGCCACGAAGACCGGGAATGCTAATGATACGCTTGCTTCTAGATTCGCCTTGCTTTTGCAAAAACTCTTTTTGCCACAGAGTCAAATTGACCATGCGAACAAAAAGAGCCGCCACAATCATAAAAAAAACAACAGTGACAAAGCCATAGCGCCAACGATAGAAACGAATTTTGTGTGACATTTTCACTCGAACCATACCCTCGCTACTGTGTCACCCCAGCGCAGGCTGGGGCCCAGTCTTGAAATCAATGAGATTTTACTTTGTCACCACAACTAGCATTTTCTGTGTTGGCATTGCCATCGCAGATTGATTGCCCGCCACTTGCACGACGCGTGCTTGTGTCAACAAAGTACTTTGTTCAAGCAACAAACGTCCACGTTGCAATTCAGCAGCGCCACGTTGTTGTTGGTAGGTTTGAAGCTCGCGATAATCATGTCGCGTTTTGCTGGTCGCCATGACCGTTGCAAGCGCAGACAACAAAACAAGCAATAAAAAACCTTGTATTGTCCATTGATAAGGCGTGTTCGCCAACCCTGCCCAGCTTAATGGCTTAACTGTAGCATAATGCTGATGAAGCACTTTAGTTGCTGTATTCATGCTATTTTCTCCGTTATCCGTAACATTGCACTTCGAGCTCTTACATTGCTCGCCACCTCAGTATCACTTGCCTTCATGGCCTTACTGACTTGCACTAACCTTCTTCCCAATGCACTACTTATTATTGGAATTTCTTTTGGGAGTATTTGACCTCTTACATACTCTCTCATAAACTGCTTCACGATTCTATCCTCTAACGAATGAAAACTAATAACCACCAAACGACCGCCCACTCGCAAAACTTCCAAACACTGCAACAACACTTCCGAAATCGCTTGCAACTCTTGGTTCACATGTATTCTTATCGCTTGAAACGTTCTGGTAGCAGGATGCTTGTGTGCCCCTTTCTTAGACGGGGGCATCTTCGGCACCACATTCGCAATTAAATTTGCCAGTTGTCTCGTGCTTTTTATTGGCGCGAACTCTCTTTCCATTACGACGGCTTTTGCGATTCGACGTGCAAATCGCTCTTCTCCATACTCTTTAATCACTAGCGCTAATGCTTCTTCTGGCACCTCTGCTAGCCACTCTTCTGCAGTCATCCCTTGCGCATTATTCATGCGCATATCTAAGGGACCATCCTGCCTAAAACTAAAACCTCGATCTGCCTGATCAAGTTGCGGGGATGATACCCCAAGATCAAATAAAATACCGCACACTTTTCCCATAACTGCTTCATTTTCTGCAATTTTTTTCAATGCAGTAAACGAAGCGTGATATATCGAAACATTTTCGTGCGATTCATATTTTTCTTTTGCAACTGCAATCGCTTCCGGATCTTGATCAATCACAATTAAACGACTTCCCGGCGTTAACTGTTGCAAAATCTTTTCACTATGCCCGCCACGTCCAAATGTCGCATCAATAAAAACGCCACCCGCGGCAAGATTTAATCCTTCAATTGCCTCTTCAAGTAACACAGGCGTATGTTCCATTTTTTCCTGCCTCAATTAAAGCGAAATGTTTTTTAAATCTTCTGGCATATCACTTTTGCCTTGTTCCTCTATCCATGTTGTTCGGCGTGCCTGCCAAACTTCTTCACTCCAAATCTCAAATTTATTACTTTGACCAAGTAATACAATTTTCTTTTCAATGCCGGCGTAGTCTCTTAATTCGGTTGGAATTAATAATCGCCCTTGGCCATCAAATTCTAATTCAGTTGCGTGCCCGATTAATAATCGTTGCACTCGTCTTGCTTGCGGATCAAAACTTGGTAACTTCGCCAACTTCGCTTCGATCTCTTCCCATGCTTTTATGGGGTACAACAATAAGCAATGCTCTTCAGTATCGATCGTTGCAATTAACGTTTCTTGATCAAGCTGTTCTCGATAGCGCGTCGGCATCGCAAAGCGACCCTTGGCTTCTATATTGAGAACATTGATTCCGCGAAACATTTTTTTATTCACACCATTTTCTTCACCACTACTTACCACTTTATTCCACAATTTTCCTTTTTTCCAGCGGTTTTTTGTCTTTTTGATAAATATTTTTAAAAAATAAATAAAAAACCGCTCCTTGATTTTTGTGCATTAATCAATGAGGGTTTTTTAAAATAAAAGTAATTTGAAAAGCGATAAAAATAAAAGAAATAGATAAGAATAAACAAAGGTAGGCAAGAAAAAGGTCGGTCAACCGATAAGCCGGGTTTTGTCGTGGACAATCATTCGTCTAGGATGTTGATCGCTCAACACCTCAAGCAGCTTACCCGAATACAACGCGGGTCGCGTCTTAGTGTATTCCTATTTAGCCTTGCTCCGAGTGAGGTTTACCCTGCCATCGATATTACTAACGACGCGGTGCGCTCTTACCGCACCATTTCACCCTTACCGATCCTCCGAAAAGAAGCGGCGGTATATTTTCTGTGGCACTTGCTGTAGGCTTACGCCCCCCAGCCATTAA
>JAZKAS010000041.1:36250-43247 GCA_040389005.1 Pseudomonadota bacterium | reverse complement strand
TCTACCCTATGGAGCCCGGACTTTCCTCCCCCATGCAAGCATGGCAGCGATTGTCTTGGTTGACCGGCGCGCAGTATATCTCAAAATATCCTTGAGCCGCTATTAAACTTTTTAAAATTAATATGCGAATAGTTATCATATCTGTTAAAAATTCAACGGATCGATAAAAATAATTTCAAGATTCAACAAAATATTTTTTTGCTTTAAGGCTCTCCTAATTCAAGCACAGGCATAATAGTCATAGAAAATTAAGCATAAAAAAACGCATCCCGCATCAACCCATAACAATAAAGAGAAACCTCCATGAATCTTGACGATAGCCTAACTTCCTACGATTTTTATAACGACGATAGAATCCCATTAACAAACGTCGTTAAGAGCCCTTCTGATACCAAAGAACAATCCGACCTTACCATAACAGGTGAAACAGAATCGTCTCATCTTGCTGTGTTATTTAAACAAGCGCTATCCATCAGCCCAAATGATGTTTTCAGTGCCATTTGCGTAATGATTGCCTCATCATTTATGGCCCACTTAAAAGGGCTCTCAAGCGTTAACTCAGCCTCAGTTGGAGCAATATGTGGAACGGCTTACACAGTGGCGCGTGTCGTTGGCAGCTGTCATCAAATTGCCGCAGTCTTCACAATATTAGGCGCGACCGCAGAAGAAAAGCCAGATGGCGTTATTAGCATTAGCATTGATGCGCCTCTCTTAAAACAATCGCTTATTCAGCTTATTAAAATTGGACTTATTGATAGCACACTTGCAACTGCTTTTTTATTATCCGTACCCTCAATTTATCATGCCTTAGGAACAGACACCAAGATTACAAAGGTTAGTCAAGATTTTGTAAATATTGTCTGGCCATCTTTATATGCACAAATTCTAAATGTTGGCTTACAGCAAACATTATTCAAAATGGATAAACATAAGCAGTTGGTGCAAGGCGCTTCTGTTTATCTTTCTTTCGCTTTAGGCAGCATGCTCTTATCACAACTGGTATGGGGCCCATTAAGTGATATAGAAAATATCGGATTATCTTTTAATATTGCGACGTATAGCACCTTTTGCTCTTATCTCCTTTATCTTAAATCAAAAAATTTACTCCCCAGCGTACAAGATTTCATTAGCAATTTGCCTCATGATCCAAATAAAGTATTTATTAATCTTTTTCATAACGGAAATCCTATCGCCATTCAATTAATGAGTGAATTATTAGCCGTTATTGCAATGCTGACAATGGCTACCTTGTTAATTAAACACCGTGATTTGACAGATGCTTTGTCCATTTTAAATTATGCCAACACAATCAATCTCACCGCGGTTGTTCCCACAATTACCTTAGCGCAAGCAGGCTGTAATTTAATGGATAGTTATGTCAAACTTTATCGTGAGACCAAAGATGTCAAATATTTAAAAAAGATTCGCGCCGTTGCAAATACTACACTTCGTGCGGGACTCATTTATAACTCATTCATACTGCTTATCCTCGTTGCTGCCGCACCGCTAATCGCTTCATTTTTTTATAACCCAAACGATATTAAAATAACAGGTATCAGCAAAAACCCCTATATATTAGGAGCCATTCTAGGAGTTGGATTGCTCATTAATTCAAGGCGTGATTTATGCTTATTTATGCAACGTTCATTAGGCATTTTTGGACTGGCCGCTACGAGCAGCATTATCACTTTGTGGTTAATTAATATTCCAGCTGCAATTGCACTTTGCAGCCTTCCCTTGAACCTAAACGTATCGGGCATTTTGTTAGCTTACTACGGTATCGCTGTTCCGATTGGCGCAGTGTTTTTAAGACACAAACTTGGCGAAGCACTGTCTGAAAAGAATCTACCTGCTTTGCTCGACGCAGGACATCCTGAGCATGCAACAACAACCGCTAAAATTAACCGCACGCTACCAGAGCGAATATTGCCCGCCTGGATAACGCAACACCTCTATAAAACGGTGCCCAACGAACCTACAGAAGACATGAATCCTTTTGTAAATTACGAAGCTTAAATTAAAAAGGGCGAGTGTCACTCGCCCCTTGTCTCTCGGTTTGCTTAAAATACGCTTTCCGTCACGCCCTGTTTTACAAGTGCGCGGCGCAATTCTTTCAACGCCAACAATTGAATTTGTCGCACACGTTCGCGGGTAAGTCCCACAGCTTCACCGACTTCTTCTAATGTTTGTCGCTCAAAGCCTTCTAAACCAAAGCGTCGGCAAATAACTTGACGCTGCCGCTCATCAAGCCCATCTAAACAATGCGTTAAACTATTGCTTAAATCTTCGCGAACTAATTCCTCCGCAGGATTGATGATATTCGTATCGGGCAACATCTCCATTAATGACTTGCCGCCTTCTTCACTGTTACCAACAATCGCATCCGCCGAAATTGCATCATCGGTTAAATGCAAAGCCTGCTTTACTTCTTCGACTGGTCGATCGAGTTCCCTGGCAATTTCTTCCGCCGAAGGTTCACGACCCAATTCTTTTGTCATTTTTTTGGCAGCAGTCAAATAAATATTTAACTCTTTAATCACATGCACCGGCAAACGAATGGTGCGTGTTTGATTCATAATCGCACGCTCAATCGATTGTTTTATCCACCAAGTCGCGTACGTAGAAAATCGAAAACCACGTTCAGGTTCGTATTTTTCAACTGCATGCATCAAACCTAAATTGCCTTCATTAATCAAATCTAATAACGCCAATCCGCGATTATGGTATTTGCGTGTAATTTTAACGACTAAACGCAGATTACTTTCAATCATGCGATTACGCGCCGCCACATCGCCCTCGCGCGCTAATTTACCGTAATGAAACTCTTCCTCTGCTGTTAATAGCGAAGTGAAACCAATTTCATTGAGATAAAGTTGCGTCGGATCGACATCGGCAGCATTCGCAGCGAGTTCTTTACTTTTAGGCAAAACCTCTTCTTCTCGAGGATCAGCCGCCAGGGGCGCACCAATCGGATGCGTTCCTAACAGGGATGACGATATATCATCAGAATAGCTTCTGGCCATAGATTTCTCCTTATATCGGTCCACCGTCAATGAGGCTCAGTGACGGGTCATATTCCATTACGGCGAAATTATTGGTACTGCTTTTTTTATTATGAAACACGGTACTTCTTACTTTTCGTACTTCTTGTACTTTCCAACCACTTGAATCAATCAACACCAGGACGTGTTATGCTCATCATACGAGAAAAATACCTGACGAGTCAAAGCAAAATATTTTGAAATCGCTCAGCCCAAGGTTGTAAGGTGATAACCTCTTCATATTTTGTAAGATCTAGCTGCAGGGGCGTCACGGAAACATAACCTGAGTTGACCGCAAAATAGTCAGTTCCAGCCCCCGCATCTTGCATTTCACCCGGCAGCCCTACCCAATAAACAGGCTGACCACGAGGATTTGCTGACTCCAACATAGGTCTTGCCACGTGCCGAGCACCCAAACGCGTCATCTGCACCCCTTTAATCTCAGAAACTGGCAAATCGGGAACATTAATGTTCAAAATGGATGAATTTGGCAAAGGGTTTACCCTAAAATCATCGATAATCTTACGAATAATGCTCGCCGCGGTTTGATAATAGCGCATATTTTCCCCGGCAAGCGAAACCGCAATCGCCGGAAAACCTAAAAATCGCCCTTCCATCGCCGCCGCCACCGTGCCGGAATATAAAACATCGTCACTGAGATTCGCGCCTTCGTTAATACCCGAAATAATCATGTCGGGCATTTCTTTTAAAAGCCCTGTGATTGCCAAATGCACACAATCCGTCGGCGTGCCATTGACACTGTATTCGCGCTCAGCGTGTTGCATAATTTGTAACGGCCGATCCAACGTCAGCGAGTTACTCACACCGCTGCGGTTCCTATCGGGCGCAACAATCGTAACCTCCGCAATCATTGATAACTCATCCGCCAAACAACGCAGACCAGGCGCCAAAAAACCATCATCGTTACTGAGTAATATTTTCATTCGCTTGCTCCGCTATTTCGATATATTCTTCGCCTTTTTTCACCATACCCAAATCATCACGCGCATGCGCTTCTATTTGCTGCGGATCACTTTTTATTTTTTTAACTTCTTCAATGAGTTTTTTATTTTCTGCTTCCTGCTTTTGCAATAATGCTTTTTCAATTTCTAACTCTTTTTGCAAATGCCGATTCTGAAATATTCCGCCGTGCGAAAACCACAACTCATATTGCAATAAAACAAAAATCATTGCCAAAATAATAATTAAAAAATATCGTTTGAACCATTGCATGAAATCCTCCCGCTCGCTTTAAATCCCCCGCCTCACTTTGTGAGGCCGCCCCCTTTCACAAAGGGGGCTTTCAGTCGCTATTGCCATAATAAAACTTAAATAAGTTTTATCCTAAAAATTTTTGAAATATTTTTTGCCCCGGATAAACTGCTTTTTTACCTAACATATCTTCAATGCGTAACAATTGATTATATTTCGCAACACGATCCGTGCGACACAAAGAGCCTGTTTTAATTTGACCTGCATTACTTGCCACAGCCAAATCTGCAATTGTCACATCTTCAGTTTCACCGGAACGATGTGAAATAATCGTGTTATAGCCTGATGCTTGCGCCAATCGAATCGTTTGCAATGTTTCAGTCAACGTGCCAATTTGGTTCAGCTTAATTAAAATGGCATTAGCAATTTTTTCATCTATGCCACGTTGAAAAATTTTACTATTTGTAACGAATAAATCATCGCCGACTAACTGCACTTTCTTGCCGATGGTGTCAGTTAAAGTTTTCCAACCCGCCCAATCATTTTCCGCCATGCCATCTTCAATCGAAATAATGGGGTATTGACGCGTTAATTCTGCCAAATAGTCAGAAAATTCATGACTATCAAGTTGTTTGTTTTCTGCCGATAAATGATATTTACCATCACGATAAAATTCGCTACTCGCGACATCTAATCCTAAATAAACGTCTTTACCCGCTTTATAACCTGCTTTTTCAATAGCGGTTAGGATAACTTCTAACGCTGCATGATTCGAAGGCAAATTCGGCGCAAAGCCCCCTTCATCGCCTACAGCAGTATTCAAACCTTTTTTCTTTAAAACATCTTTTAAGGCATGAAAAATTTCTACACCACTACGTAAGCTTTCTGAAAAACTCGGCAAGCCTACGGGTAAAATCATAAATTCTTGAATATCGATATTATTATCTGCGTGACTGCCACCATTGATAATATTCATCATCGGCACTGGTAACGTGACAGCCGCCTCGCCGCCAAGATAACGATAAAGCGGCAATGAACTTGATTTCGCTGCAGCCTGCGCTGTCGCCAACGAAGCAGCTAATAAGGCATTAGCACCTAAACGCTCTTTGTTTTCAGTACCGTCTAACTTAATTAAAGCTTCATCGATTTTTTGTTGCTCTTCTGCGTTCATGCCTTTGAGCGTGTTTGCAATTTCACCATTTACCGCAGCGACTGCTTTCAACACACCTTTGCCGCAATAGCGATGATCTTTATCGCGTAATTCAATAGCTTCTTTGGAGCCTGTGGATGCACCCGAGGGCACCGCCGCACGACCGACCGTTCCATTATTTAGGGTAACTTCTGCTTCTACCGTAGGATTGCCGCGCGAATCAAGAATTTCACGCGCATGAATAGTTGTTATAATGGACACAATAACCTCATCAGACAAAAAAGAGGTTACGATACCAAAATTTTTATTGGAAAGACATTACCATTTTGGGTAACAATCGGCAGCCAATTGAACCGCTTGATTGGTCACTCGACTCACTGCAACCGCCGGCGCATAAATTCCATATCGCTTAAAAAAATTAACATGTCGCCTTTCTTTCTCAGGCAAAATATCTAACGCCGAACCGACAGAGGAAGTCGTATCTAATAAATTTACGTCGACCATATGACCATCTTCAATTAAGGGATTAGTGTTTACTAAGCTTGCCTCTTCGATATTAGCGATCAATGATACCAGCTCTTTATTGTTTTGAACCGCGCATACGCTTTGTGCGTAATTCCCTAGCCCAATAATAAAAGGTAAAATTGCAGTTCCCACTCCGGCAATTAACGAAGACGCAATAATATTCCCCGCATTATATTGATTAAGATTAAAATCAAACATCATATAAATTAAGTAAGGAATAAGATTAAAGCCTGCATAAGCGCCCCACAATACGCCTACAAATTGATTATTACATTCAAACTTAACTTGCTCACCACCGGGGTGAATATGATTTAATGCATTATGGATGTTTTTAAAAATAAAACTTTGCAACAAGTAAAAAGCAGGATATAAAATACAGGATACAACCAATGCAATGCCGTTTTCTTCAAAATTGCGTGACGCTATCAACGATAAATCCGTGAACAATAGCCACAAACCATCAGCTGCCAATACCGATAAACAGAGTTGCGCTGCTAAGAAAAGATAGTTATACGCCGCCTGCCCTTGATCGCAATAAAACAAAACGCCTTGACTATACAACATACCTAGGTTTAGAAAAATCGACGCGCCCATGCCTGTTGCGAGCCATATAACAAACTTCTCATCCCATTCTTCGTGTTTTAGATTCGGATCATATTGATAGCCCATCCAATCCTGCGTCAATAAAAACGCTAATTGCCAGCCAACGGCGCCTAAACTAAGTTTTGTAGTAGTTTGCAGTAAATCATGGCGCAAGGCTTTTTCATCGGCAGGTTCTGAGGCAATGCTTTTATTATCTGAATGCTCAAAACGATATTGCCGGTTGTTGGCGATCGTCCAGGCCAGTTTGAGTGTTGTAGCCAAGAGTGAAACAACAAAAGCAATACCAAGGCACACTTCGATATCCTTGCCCTTCTTTTTCCCTGTTTGCTCGACTAATAATTGCAAAATCACATAATCCATCACCACCAAACCTATATTCAGCGTCACAGATACGGTCAATCCAATATTTTTTTGAGTGGCATCAGACAAGAGGCAATGAGATATTTTTTGCATTATTATTATTCTT
>JAZKAS010000041.1:0-36240 GCA_040389005.1 Pseudomonadota bacterium | reverse complement strand
TTGTAAAAATCACTTAATATATATTTGGATACATTTGCATTATTATTATTCTTATATTGAGCAAAATATACTCTATTATAGAATAGGCTTATGACTTGTCAAGCGCTTTAAGAACTGGCCGACAACAAGGCAGATTTCACAAACGGCAGCGTGACTTTATGTTTTTCTTGCAGAGAAGCAAAATCCAATTTTTCTAAAATGGACAATTGCGTACGCATATCTCTCGGATAATGCGCCAGCAAGTATCGCGCCACTTCTATAGGTAAATTAAACCCGCGCCGTTTTGCTGTATGTTGTAAAAGCTGCATTTTATCGTCATCTTTTAATGGCAACAAAGAATAAGACGCGCCGGACGCAATTCTCGAAAGCAAATCTTTTAACTGAAAACCACATTCTGCTGCCACGTGATGAGCACCAAAAATCAAGCGATGCCCCCGTTCATGAATACGATTAAACGTGTGAAATAAAGCCTCTTCCCAAGCCGCATCACCCGCCACCACATGAATATCATCAATACAAACTAAAGGTACAGAATCAATGCCTTCTAAGAAATCGGGGCCGAATACTTTTAATTCTGCCAAGGGTAAATACATATTTTCTTTGGCACGATGGCAAATGGCTTGCAACAAATGGCTTAATCCATCACCAGGATGAGACCACACAAAACAATAGGGATCACCCTTTTCTTCTGCAAATGCTTTTAACACATTCACGACAACTTCATTTTCTCCGACCATAAAATTATCAAATGTAGCATCGCATTTTAATTTAAGATCAAGCAGCAGTTGCATGACGAATCACCTGTTTTAAAACCACTAAAATCATCGCCGCAACAGGCAATGCAAGCAATACACCTAAAAATCCAAACAATACTCCGCCAGCCAAAATTGCAAAAATGACTGCCACAGGATGCAGCCCAATTTTATCTCCCACTAATAATGGAGTCAGCACCATGCTTTCACACATTTGCCCAACCGCGAATATTCCCCACACATAAACCACATGTAAAAACGTATGCGTTTCAATAAACATCGCCAGGCTCGCAACTAAAATCCCAATTGTAAAACCAAGGTAAGGCACGATGGACAAAAGCCCCGCAAGCAGTCCGACAAAAATAGCGACTTGCAACCCAATCAACCACAAACCTGTTGAATAAATAATCGCGAGCCCTAACATCACTAATAATTGACCCTTAAAGAAAGCACTCACTACTTCATTACATTGACGCGCAAGACTGACGACATGTGTGCGAGAACCATGCGGCAAAATCGCTTGGATATTTTGCATGATTTTCGGCCAATCACGCATTAAGTAGAAAGCCACCACCGGAACTAAAATTAAATTCATCACAAAGTCGACCATCGCCAATGTCGAATGCGACGCTGTTTTAATAATAAGCGAAACGATATTGCCAATTTTTTGCGAATGTTGTGCGAGTTCTTTTTTTAAAGCCGCCATATTCAAATAATCATTGATATGCGCATGACTGCTCACCCAAGGCAATACACTATTTTGCAACCAAAGTAATATCGCAGGAATTTTTTGGATGGCTAAAACAATTTGTTCTTGCATCATCGGTAATACTAAAAAAATGATCACAGATAAGAAAACAATCACTAACAAAAAGACGATCATCACACCAACGGTTCTTGGCACATGCTTTACTTTTAAAAAACTAACAAAAGGATCACCTAAATACGCAAGTAATGCGCCTAAGAAAAATGGTGTAATAATAGGTGATAAAAAATAAAGAGCCAAAATACATAACGCAATCACAACACTCACACGCACCATTCTAGCATTCGTCATTGGTTACTCCCCCACCCACTTAAATTGCAACGTAGACTGATCTGAATCTTCAGCACTTAATGAAACAAAATGCTGACTGTCAATCAAGATTTGAGCAAAGCTATTGCTATTACCCTGCAGAAACACGGAGAGAATAATATTTTCTCCTGACACTTGTTCAATCATTACTGATTTTACTGTGTTGATTTGACGTAAAAAGTGCATGGCCGCATTTAAAGTTTCTGCTGAGGTGATACCTGAAATCTGTACATTTAAACGCTGCGATTGCGCTACATGCTGCTGCGGAAAAAATGAGCCCAAGGCTTGAGAATCAAAATGCACAACAATCTGTAAAACATCGGTTTGCTCTGGATCAGACAAATAAGAATAACTTTCCACATAGCGCTCAGGATGCGCAAATATCTCAGATAAATCAGCATCTGATTTTACATTGGGGCTTGCGCTTAGATTGCCCACCACTTGTTGTAAGGCAGTTGCAAATGCGTCTTGTCGTTGTGGCTCTAACTGGTTTTCCACCGGCAAAACTACGGTGTAAATATCCACTTTCTCTTGCGCAAACACAGGCAAAGCAAAACTAAGTATTAAATAAGCTAAAAATATCCGTATTTTGTTCAAAATAAATTCAATATAAATATTAAGATGAGACAATTATAACTTCTAGCGCTGTCAAAACCCTAGCCTTATTTGCCATGATCAAAAATGGGATCAAGAAGGTTGCATCTTGATAAAACATAAGGGTATATTGTTATAAGTAGGACAGGCAACACATTGTTTTCAATAGAAAAAATGGCAAAGGAGCGAGTCATTATGATTATCAAATCTGAGCTGGTCAGCGCAATTAGCCGCAAAATGTCGCAGCTAACGGAAAGAGACATCTCGCACGGTGTTGCGCATATTATTGAAAAAATCTGCCACGCACTGATTCATCAAAAACGTGTTGAAATCCGTGGCTTTGGCGCGTTTTCATTGCATTACAGACCGACCAGACTCGCCCATAACCCAAAAACAGGCCAACGATTACAAACCAAACCAAAATATGCCGTGCATTTTAAAGCGGGCAAAGAAATGCGTGATCGAATTAACGCGATGATTGGCAAGCCGATTTTACGCGAAGATAACAAAGACAATAACGACGAAGACTTGATGTAGGGGCCGTGCCTTGTGCCTGCCCTTTTCAATGCGTAATTTGAATAGGGCAACCACAAGGGATTGCCCCTACAACCCACCCTCAATTCAATTATCTTCGTCCGCAACCTTCGGCAACGTCACTCCCATCTGCCCCTGATATTTACCACCACGATCTTTATAAGACACCGCACAAGGTTCATTACCCAATAAAAACAACATTTGCGCAACACCTTCGTTGGCATAAATCTTCGCAGGTAGATTTGTCGTATTAGAGAATTCTAGCGTTACTTGCCCTTCCCATTCGGGTTCCAATGGTGTGACATTGACAATAATTCCACAACGCGCATACGTTGACTTACCTAAACACACCACCAAAACATCGCGAGGAATACGAAAATATTCCACCGTTCTTGCCAATGCAAATGAATTCGGTGGAATAATACAGACATCGGAATTGACGTCGACAAAACTGTCATTGGTAAAATTTTTTGGATCAACAATCGCAGAATTAATATTGGTAAATACTTTAAACTCTGGCGCGCAGCGCACATCATAACCATAGCTAGAAACACCGTAAGAAACGATTTTCTTTCCGTTGACTTCACGTACTTGCGATGGCGAAAATGGCTCGATCATGCCCTGCTCTTGCGCCATTTTTGTAATCCATTTGTCTGATTGAATACTCATTATTTTCCTTATGCGTCAATATCGATATCTGGAAAGGTACGAGAATTTGCTTGATCTGGCAAGAGGGAATGCTCAACGATTTTACGAGCAATAGTTAAAAAACATTGCGCATAGGGTCCTTGAGGGTCTTTGACAACAGGAGGAATACCCTGGTCTACTTGCTCCCGAATAGCCCTCGCCAACGGA
This sequence comes from Pseudomonadota bacterium, assembly GCA_040389005.1. GTDB lineage: Bacteria > Pseudomonadota > Gammaproteobacteria > JAGOUN01 > JAGOUN01 > JAGOUN01. The sequence continues at coordinate 32,430 of JAZKAS010000041.1, read as the reverse complement.
ATCTGCCCTAACAACTCAACATCATATTCTTTTGCTAACCCTACCCCGCCTTCATTGCCAAATATATGTGTCTCATGACCACATTGTTCGCAGGCATGAATACTCATATTCTCAATCACACCCAACACCGGAATATTCACTTTACGCAGCATTTCGATGGCTTTGCGCGCATCAATTAACGCGACATCTTGCGGTGTTGTTACGACCACTGCGCCTGTCACCGGAATTTTTTGCGCCATAGTGAGCTGGATATCGCCCGTTCCTGGCGGCAAATCGATAATCAAATAATCCAAATCGCCCCATTGCGTATCACGAATCAATTGTTGCAACGCGCCGCTGACCATCGGGCCACGCCAAATAGCGGGCGCTTTATCTTCAGGCATTAAATAAGCGATCGACATCGAGGCAATGCCGTGTTTCATGACAGGCTGAACGGTTTTACCATCCAAACTTTCCGCACGCACATCCCGCCCACCTAACATCAACGCTTGACTCGGCCCATAAATATCTGCATCCAGCAGCCCAACTTTATAGCCTAATGCATGAAGTGCCAGCGCGAGATTAACCGAAACTGTCGATTTACCCACGCCGCCTTTACCGGAAGCGACTGCAATAATTTGCTTGATTGAATTAAGTTTCATTTTTTCCATGCCAGTGCTCTATTAAAGGCGCCTATGTTATACTGCGCGCAAAATTATTGTGAGAGTCAGAATTATGACAAAAAGAAGCATCCTCGTCACCTGCGCATTACCTTATGCAAATGGCCATATCCATCTTGGACACTTACTGGAACACATTCAAGCCGATATCTGGGTACGTTTTCAAAAAATGCGTGATCATGAAATTTACTTTATTAGTGGCGATGATTGTCATGGCACCCCTGTTATGTTACGTGCAGAAAAAGAAGGTGTCACGCCAGAAGCCTTAGTTGAAAAAATGCGTTTGGCACATAAAGCCGATTTTGATGCTTTTTTAATTGATTACGATCATTACAGCTCAACGCATACCGAAGAAGGCAAAACTTTGGTGCAAGCCATTTATTGCAAACTACGTGATAAAGGCGATATCGAAGTGAAAACCATTCAACAAGCATTTGATACCGTCAAACAAATGTTTTTACCCGATCGCTTTATCAAAGGTACATGCCCAAAATGTAATACCGCTGATCAATATGGTGATAATTGCGAACATTGCGGCGCAACCTATGACCCCACTGAATTGAAAAATCCTTTATCTGTTTTATCAGGCACGGTTCCTGTGGAAAAAGAATCGGATCACTACTTTTTTAAACTTAAAAATTACGAATCCTTCTTGCGAGAATGGACGCAAAGTGGACGCTTGCAATCTCAAGTCACCAATAAGCTTAACGAATGGTTCACCTCAGGACTGAACAACTGGGATATTTCTCGTGATGCACCCTATTTTGGTTTTGAAATTCCCGATGTACCGGGTAAATATTTTTATGTCTGGCTCGATGCACCCATGGGATATCTCGCCATTTTCCAAGAGCTTTGCAATAAAAATAATATCGATTTTAATAGTTTCTGGGGCAAAGAAAGTCGCGCTGAAATTCATCATTTTATCGGCAAAGATATTATTTATTTCCACGCATTATTTTGGCCAGCGATCTTAGAAGGCGCAGGATATCGCACACCCTCTTCGATATTTGCGCATAGCTTTTTAACTGTCGATAAACAAAAAATGTCAAAGTCACGCGGCACATTTATTCAAGCATCGACGTTTGTGCAACATGTCAATCCAGAATATTTACGCTATTATTTTGCCGCAAAATTATCGAGTAAAATTGAAGATATTGATTTAAATCTCGAAGATTTTATTTTCAGAATTAATTCAGATTTGGTGGGGAAATTTGTTAATCTTGCCAGTCGATCTGCGGGATTTATTCATAAAAAATTTAATGGCATGCTCGCTGAAAATTTTGGCAATAATAATCTTTATCAAGAATTTATTGCGCAATCAAATAGCATTGCCGAACATTATGAAAATCGCGACTACCATAATGCGATTCGAGAAATTATGGCACTCGCCGATAAAGCGAATCAATTTGTTGATGAAAATAAACCCTGGCAACTCGCCAAAGAAGAAGGCAAAGAAACGCAAACCCATCAAGTATGTAGCTTAGCTATTAATCTTTTTTATGTCTTGATGATTTATCTCAAACCTGTATTACCTGAAACTGCACGCAAGGTAGAAGCCTTTTTAAATTGCGCACCGCTCACTTGGCAAAGCTTGCAAACTCCTTTAATTAATCATGAGATCGCAGAATTTAAACCCCTATTAACGCGTATTGAACAAAAACATATTGATGAAATGCTTGAGCAAACCAAGCGAGATTTAAGCGCATGAGATCGGTGATCGCCATAATTCGAGAACAAGACTGTATTGGTTGCACCAAATGCATTCAGGCATGTCCCGTCGATGCCATTATTGGTTCCGCGAAATTCATGCACACCGTGATAGAAAGTGAATGTATTGGCTGCGAATTGTGCATCAAACCCTGCCCAGTCGACTGTATTGATCTCATTGAATATGACACTTACGAAGGCCTTGAAGGCATTAATCTTGCGCAGTATAAATTAGCGCGCTCCGCCCTGTCTAAAGAGCGTTTCCGTGCACGCAGCCAACGATTAGCCGAGGAAGAAAAACAACAGCAAGAAAAATATTCGCAAATTAAAAATAAACAAGAAGAAATTAAAGCAGCGTTGCTGCGAGCACAAAAATCGTGAATAAAGAAAAAGTCAAAAAAATATTTGAAATATTTCAAAATGCCAATCCCAAACCAACCACAGAACTGCATTATACTTCGACATTCGAATTATTAATTTCAGTTATTTTATCCGCACAAGCAACGGATATTAGCGTTAATAAAGCCACCGAAAACTTGTATAAAATCGCGAACACCCCAGAAGCTATTTTCAAACTTGGCGAAGAGGGATTGAAAACTTATATCAAAACGATTGGATTATTTAATACCAAAGCAAAAAATATTATTAAAACCTGTCAACAATTAATAGAACTTCATCACAGCGAAGTGCCAGAATCACGCGAAGCCTTAGAAGCCCTTCCCGGCGTGGGACGAAAAACTGCAAATGTGGTCTTAAATACGGCGTTTGGCCACAGCACCATGGCAGTTGATACGCATATTTTTCGCGTTTCTAATCGCATTGGACTCGCGCCCGGAAAAACACCATTAGAGGTTGAGAATAAACTCATGCGCGTTATTCCAAAAGAATTTCAAAAAGATGCACATCATTGGTTAATATTGCACGGGCGATATACATGCGTGGCTAGAAATCCGAAATGCTCACAGTGTATAATTCACGCTTATTGCGAATTTAAAGAGAAAGCATGTTAGAAGCCGATCGCCAAAAACTCCGTCAAAAATATTTCGATGTCTGGAATCGACACATTGAGAAACTACCCATGGAACCGCTTGATTTACAAATCAGTGATTTAATTTTAGCGCATCCTGAATATCACACGATTTTCAGCCAACCTGATAAATATCTCGATAAAGATTATTTGCCTGAACAAGGTGAAAGCAATCCGTTTTTACATTTGAGCTTACACTTGGGGCTCCGCGAACAAATCAGCACCAATCGTCCCGCCGGCATTAATGCTATTTATGAAAATTTGATGTCACGCTATCAAGATAGTCATCAAGTCGAACATATTTTGATGGAATGCATGATGGCGCAATTGTTTGAAGCACAACAAAAACAACAAATGCCGGATGAGCAGAGCTATATTGAAGCATTGAAAAAATTATAATTAGCGAAGACTATTTACCCTATTGAAATCAAGTGACTTTTGATGTTTTTCTGAAAACTTATTCAGCTTATTCTGAAAATTTTCTACAAAACCATTAAATAATTGTTGAAAATTTTTCGAGGCGATGGCCGCCTTTGGAGTTACCTTAAAGACAAATGATGATGAAGAGCCTGTCAAAAAAAGATTATTAGCAAGCCAATTTTCTGTCATTGCTTGTATTAAACCTTTGAGATCTACCTCCATATAAAAAAATTTACTTACTCCATGATCAGGATCAACAATAAGCTCAAATTGCGAAGCCAGGTAATTGACATACATTGATTTACACTCGCAGGCACGCTTATTATTTAAGGTAATTATTTTTCTCGATTCGCTTTTATTTTTATATGTATTGCCTAAATTTTTAAGAATTAGTAATTGCCCCTTAAATTCATCGGGATGTGATTCATAAAACTCCCGCATTCTAATGACACTATTATCATCGCCAGAAACCCCACTCAACTTATGCATAATGGCGTCACATTCAAGCATATTTGACATAATAATTTCATTATTAAAAATACTTGTTTCATTGGAAACATTATTGTTTTTATGCATATTCATATATAAGAATAAAAGCCGATTAAAAGGTAAAAAATTTTCATTATTTGCTCTATTAGCGAAGCTCAATCTTGTGTCTATCAACAAGTTGTTTTCTGCTAATGCGCTGGCCAATGTAGCTTTAACCCCATCATCTTCTTCTTTAATTGCAAATCTTTCTATACTTCCGTTGCTCGCTTTATATTGCAAATTCCCGTCGTTATAAGCGCAATATGCACAAATTAAATCATGGTTTGTTTTCTCAATCTCATTGAATGGTTGGCTGGAGTGAAATAGTAATGGCATGTGAACCCTTTTGAGCAAGCTATATCTTCTTATTATATATTATAGTCTATAAAATCATTTACGCGCGTAGTTAAGTCCCACAAAAAGTTCTATAACTCGCTTCGATTTCACTCGGAGCTTGATAATGAGCTAAATCAATATGAGTACTTTCGTAAGGCTTTGAAAGCACTTCAAGCATTCGATTAAACCGCATTAAATTACCATCAACACTCGCCGCTTGCAATGCCTCTTCGACTTTATGATTACGCGGAATAACCGCGGGATTGTTCGCTCGCATTAAATCAAACGATATGTCTCGAGATTGCCAACGCCGGCACCAGGGCTCATTATCAGAAAAACTTCCTGTCATAAGCGAATAAAACGTATTCGTATAATCAGCTTTGTTTTCTTGCATCCAAGTCAATAAATCATTTATTAAAATTTTATCGCTCTGTTCTTCACCTAACAACCCGAGTTTATTACGCATCATTAGAAAATAATGTTTTTGATATTGTGCTGAAAATTTTTCTAATACATCTTGCGCGATTTGAACGGCTTTTTCTTGATTTTCATGCAAAAGTGGAATCAAGGTTTCTGCAAAACGTGCTAAATTCCATTCTGCAATTTGTGGTTGATTGCCAAACGCATAGCGGCCACGACGATCAATGGAACTAAACACCGTCTTTGGGTCATAGACATCCATAAACGCACACGGGCCATAATCAATGGTTTCACCGGAAATGGTCATATTATCGGTATTCATTACACCATGAACAAATCCGACGCGCATCCAATCTGTGATCAAAATAATTTGCTTTTCTATCACTGCTTTTAATAATTCTAATGCAGGGTTTTCTGCCTCTTGCAAATGTGGATAATGGCGATTAATGCAGTAGTGCACCATGGTTTTTAATAATTCGATATCACCCAACATCGCGATATATTCAAATGTTCCAATACGTATATGGCTCGCCGCAACTCGTGTGAGAATTGCGCCAGGCAAAACTGTATCACGCAGAATATTTTCCCCTGTCACTACAACCGCTAAACTTCGCGTTGTCGGGATTCCTAATGCGAACATTGCTTCACTAATAATATATTCACGCAACATCGGCCCAAGTGCCGCTCGACCATCCCCTTGTCGCGAATAAGGCGTTGGGCCCGAGCCCTTTAATTGGATATCAAAACGATTATGTTCACCTAATAAAATCGCACGCCCATCACCTAACATCGTAAAATGCCCATATTGATGGCCTGCATAAGCTTGCGCTATGGGCTCAGCACCGTCGGGTAAAATATTACCTGAAAATAATTCAGCGATTTCTTTATCGTTTAAATTTTTAAAATCTAAGTTTAAATTTTCTGCTAACTGATTATTCAATAGTATTAATTTTGAAGCCGCTACTGGCACAGGATTCAGGCGAGAAAATAAAATTTCCGGTAAACGCGCGTAGCTATTATTGAAGTTCCAACCGATTTCATTTTGTTTCATCTGATTCGCCGCAATAACCATACGCCCAATATAAAGAAAAGCATAATAGGTAAAAATGCGCCAATCCACGCAGGCACTCGATAAACAATACTAAATTGCCCCGATAATTGACTCAATAAATAAAATCCCATACTGACAATCACGCCAATTAAAATTCGAACACCAATTGCCCCTGATCGTGCAGAAACAAAGACAAACGGGATAGCCAACATCATCATCACCAACATTGCCAAAGGCTGAAATATACGTTGCCAAAAATCTAACACATAGCGATTCATCGGTAATTTTGCTTGAGCACGATAATGAATAAATGTATGCAATTTTAGTAACGACATTTGCTGCGCTTCATCAAAACCATACGCAAGTGCTGTAGGGGCCAATGTGATCGGCCATACTTGCGAATTCATTTGCTGTGTTTGCGTATGATCTTTAAATAAACTTGTTTCACTAACAGAAAATGCTATCCATTGATTATTGCGATATTCAACACTTTCTGCCCAAGCTTCACTGAGTAATTTATTGTGATGATCGAAATGATAGCGCGTCACGCCTAACCATCGTGTTCGCTCAACAATATGCGCAATATTTAAAAAATCTTCGCCCACATGCATCCATACACCTTGATTAGTTTCTACTGCTTGATTTCCAGTGATCGCAAATTGTTTTAAATTTTTTGCTTCTAACGATAATTTAGGTGCAAGCACTTCACCTACACACAGCGCAACGATTCCAATAATAAGTGCTGAAATAAATACGGCTTGCATAATATTGAAGAGTGACACACCTGACGCACGCATCACCAATAATTCATTGCTTGATGACAAAGCACCCAACCCGATAAGCACACCCAAAAGACCAATCATCGGGAATAGCGTATAAAGATCAGCTGGAATAATCATCGGCACATACATAAGTGCTTGCGCTAACGTGTATCCGCCCTTGCCAAGACTGCCCATTTCGTTCGCGAACTCAACAAACAAATCAACTGCCAACGCGACCATCAATACCGCTAAGGTGGCTTTAATAATAACAGCGACTAAATAGCGTTGAATTATCCCGTTAAACATTATTGCACTCGCCTTTGCCTAAAACTTAAAAAAAGAATAAACATAACCAGTAATCCATGAATCCACCATAACCCAAGCCACTCGGGTGTTTTACCATGCGACATCCACGTACGTCCGACAAACATCATATTCGCATAAACCACATAAATTAAAATTGCTGGAATAATTTGTTGAAATCGCCCTTGTCGAGGAGCAACACGACTTAATAACTGCGCCAAAATTGCCAATAATATTGTAGAAATCGGCAACGCCATACGCCATTGTAATTCCGTTGCATAACGTAGCTCATGTTCAAAATTGCTTATCAACTGTTGACTAGAAATCGCATCACTGTCTTGTGATACACTCTCTTCTTCGTCAGGCAATTCAACACCATATTGTTTATAATGTGTCACTTCAAAATTTTTCTTGCCCGGAGCTCCTTGATAACGATACCCTTCTTTCGCAACGATAAAAAGATGATTGTCTTTCCCCTCCCTTCTTTGAGAACCGCTACTTGCCGACGTAATCGTCCAAACAGAAGGCTGATCTTCTTCTAAAACAGCGGGGGCATCGGCAACAAATAAATTTTCAGCGGTTTTATGATCTCTTGAAACGCCACCGACATAAATAACACGTTGACCACCTTGAGTGATTTTAAATGTACCTGGCACTAGCGCGGCAACCAAGTTTTTTGCTGCGGTCGAGACCATAATGCTATTCTTTTTCTGAGCCAAAAAAGGATTAAGCTCAAACATCAACCCACACACCACTATAAAAATTAAGCTACTCACTCCCAGTGTAATACGCAACAACTGCCAACGACTCATTCCCGCGGCAAATAAAACGGTCATTTCTTGGTCAGCATAAAAACGACTGTATGTAATTAGCACCCCAAGATAGAGACCTAATGGCAACAAAAGACCTAATAAGTAAGGAAGTTCCAAAAGAATCAAGTTTAAAACGGCACTCGATGCCAAGTGACCCGTTGCCGCTTGGCTTAAAAAACGAATCGTTTGATTGACTAAAAACACTAACACAAGAATTAAAGTCACTGAAAAAACGGTGCTATAAACTTCTTTAGCGAAATAACGGGAAATAATCATGCGGAATGCTGATGACAATAAAATACGCCAAGTTTACAGGAAAAAGTCACAAAAATCATGAATTTTGATACGCGATCGTCTACAATACTTACTTTACTTACAAGGGCTTTAAGCATATGAAAATACAATTGAAAACCTCTTCTTTACTGGCCATAGCGGCAGATTGCATTGTCGTCGCGACTTGGGGCAACCAGCAGCTTTCTGCTAACGCTCAAACCCTGAATAATCATTTGAAAGGTGCATTGACTGCATTTTTAAAAAAAACCACACAACTCGAGAACACATGTGATAGTGCTTTTTTTACCTTGCGAGAAAAAGAATTAAACGCCTCTCAATTGCTATTAGTCAATTTGGGCAATAAAAAAGAATTTACGCTAGAAATCTTTAAAAAGGCAATCGACAAAGTGGCTGCAACGCTTGAAACGATTCGCTGCAAAAGTGTATGTTTTGCATTTGATGATGTTTCTCCTAATGATTCTACGACTGGCCAGTGTATTCGTGCGACCGCCATTGCATTGCAACAAGCAACCTATCGATTTGAAACATATAAATCAAAACCGAAAACAAGCGCACTTTCGCAAGTTATTTTCTTTGCTGATAAATCTCAAAAAAATCTTGATGACGCCACAAAACAAGCTGAAGCAATCATTGCTGGCATGGACTTAACCATGGATTTAGCAAATTGCCCGCCGAATGTTTGTCACCCAGGATACCTTGCAAAACAAGCCGACCAACTTGCAAAAAAATATGCTTCTCTCACTGTTAAAACCTTAAATGAAGCGGCGTTGAAAAAATTAGGCGCTGGTGCACTACTGTCTGTTGGTAATGGCAGCCCTCATAAATCTAAAATGATTTTAATTGAATATCGCGGTGCCGCGAAAACTCAACAACCACATATTCTCGTCGGCAAAGGCATTACTTTTGATACAGGTGGTAATAATTTAAAAAATTTCGACGGCATGTTAGGCATGAAATATGATATGTGCGGCGCAGCCACTGTGTTTGGCGTTATTAAAACTGTAGTTGAGTTAAAATTAAAAATCAATGTCGTTGGCATTATTGCAACGGCCGAAAACATGCCTGGCGGCGAAGCCACACGCCCAGAAGATATTGTCACCAGCCTTTCTGGTCAAACAATTGAAATACTTAATACAGATGCAGAAGGTCGCTTAGTATTATGTGATGCTCTCACTTATGCAGAACGTTATAATCCAAAATCAGTGATTGATATTGCAACACTCACGGGCGCAATTATTACATGCTTGGGCGATATTAATTCTGGTTTATTCAGCAATAACGATAAATTGGCTGAACAAATTCAACAAGCGGCTACAACGACGCAAGATGGCGTATGGCGTTTACCAATAAGTAGCGCTTACGATGCGATGATCAATTCTAATTTTGCAGATATTAAAAACATTGGTGGCGCAGCAGCAGGCTCAATCACTGCCGCGTGTTTCTTAGCACGCTTTACCAAAAAATATCCATGGGCACATTTGGATGTGGCGGGAACCGCTTCTGTAAAAGCAGGCATGAATCGCAAAGCCACCGGACGACCGGTGCCATTGTTAGTGGAATATTTATTGCAGCAACGTTAAAAAATAATCTACGGGCAGCAATTATAGCTGCCCTTTTTCTTTATATGACGCAAGCATTACTTAGTATAACAGATGAGTCAAATTTTTTATTCACAAAAAAAGTATGTGCCATGCTAGAGGTTGTCTCGCTATGCACAAAGAATTCAATCGTTTTTAATGGCAAGTTTCTCGTTTCGCCGACCATTTCATTTAGCCTTTTTTGGTATGTATCAAAAGAACTCAAAGGCTTAGGCAATTGCATTTCCCAAAGCTGCTTGATACCTTGAGGTAAATTAAACACAAGCGCCGTACCAATGCCAGAAAGAATACCTATCGTATAAGCAAGAGACTCGTCAGCCCCAACATAGAGAGCGCTGTCATAATTAAGTTGATCGCCGCTCATTCCTGAACATACAAAACAAGCTAATACTAGTACTGCAAAAAAATTGTCTCGCGTAAAATAATCTCCGCATGACTTATTTTTTTTAGGTTTTTTATTAAACAACACCTCCAAAAAACCAGGCTGTATCATGCCACTAAACGTGAAAGCAAGACCAATTAATAAATTAAGCAACGCGCAAACAGCCCCTAAATAGGGATGATATTGGGCACCAAATTTATACGACTCAATCACATGTCCGAAATTTTGTAACAGCCCCATCAAGCCCAAAATACTTTTAATAATACTTAAAAACGTATTTTCTCGTACAAAATTATGATAATGCGGCAATACTTCTTCAGATTTAGGGTAATTACCTAATAATATTGAAAGACGATCCTCATCATTTTTAGCATCTTCAAGTAACGATATGAACTTTTGTTTTTGCTCATCGCTGGCCAAATAAAAATCATCTGCCAGTTCTAGAAAATGTGCAATCACCAGTGATTTTATTTTAGTATATTCGATAGCATCGTTAATTTTTTTAAGATCACAACAAAACAGCCCATTCAATAGCCATTGACACCACAATTTAAACCGCTCTACTTCTGCATACGCCAGCACTTCAAGAAACATGTCGAGTGCGCCATAAAACACAGGGATATTTGTCGCCGCCGCTGTTGAAACAAAAACATTCCAAACAATATCGTTCGTGAGACTAACATACCAAAAAGGCAAAATAGTCGCGGCACTTGCAAGCAATGCAAGAAAATTTCTTATAGGCTTTTCATAGATATCTTTTGCTTCGTACCAACACCACTGCAAAAAAGAGTTATGATTTTTGAAAATGTCTGAATAAATGGAGGCATCAAAAAAAGTATTTGTCACAACAGCCGCAACCGCACCGCCCCAAATAATTGTCGATTTAAGCCAGTCAGGCGACATTTCAGCGTAACGTTGATCGGCTTGCAGCGCAGAAGGAAAAAATACTATGCTGCCATAAAATGCAACCAGAACAACGACAGCAGTAAACGCGTAGCTTTTACACTTTTGACTCACGTTTTCTTCTTGCTTGACGGTTACTTCGCTCGATAGATGAAACATAAAGTTGAGAAAACTCTCTTCTTCAGTATAGTCACTGGCTAATAGAGCGAATCCCTCCTCTTTTATAGGAGGAGTAAAAAGAATACGACGGTAATACCGATAATACATTGAGTGTTCTTATTATTCTACAAATTGTGTTGCAGTATAATCGATGCATATTAAGAAAATATTATCAAAGTTAAAAAATGACGAGCAAAACGCTCGTCATTTTGACCATTGAAGCGACGTTAACCTTCTTTTTTCTTTGGCATGTACAGATCAGTAATCGTGCCTTCGAACACTTCAGTCGCCATGGCAATCGATTCAGATAAGGTCGGGTGTGGATGAATGGTTAATGCGATATCTTCAGCATCACAGCCCATTTCAATGGCTAATGCCACTTCACCAATCAATTCTCCGGCATTGACACCAACAATAGCCGCACCAATAATGCGGTTGGTCGCCTTGTCAAACAAGACCTTTGTCATACCTTCATCACGCCCCACACTGAGCGCGCGACCACTTGCTGCCCATGGAAATACGCCTTTGCCGTAAGCAATGCCTTTCGCTTTAGCTTCATTTTCAGTGATGCCGACCCAAGCAATTTCCGGATCTGTATACGCTACACTAGGAATACAGGTGGGGTCGAAATAATGTTTTTGACCCGCAATCACTTCTGCAGCAATTTTCCCTTCTGGCACGGCTTTATGCGCCAACATTGGATTACCGACCACATCGCCGATCGCAAAAATATGCGCCACATTGGTACGCTGTTGCTTGTCAACCGTAATAAATCCGCGCTCATCGACTTTCACGCCCGCTTTATCAGCATCGATTAATGCGCCATTAGGTCGACGGCCGACGGCCACTAATACACGATCAAAACGTTGCGGATCTTTCGGTGCAGCCTCACCTTCAAAGGTCACGTACAAACCGTCTGTTTTTGCTTCTACTTTTGTGACCTTAGTCTGAAGATAAATATTATCATATTTTTTGGCAATGCGTTTATGAAGTGGCTTAACCACATCGGCATCAGCACCCGGAATAATTTGATCCATCATTTCAACAATAGTGACTTGACTGCCTAATGCAGAATATACCGTCGCCATTTCAAGACCAATAATTCCGCCACCTAATACCAACAATTTACCTTGAGCGTCTTCTAATTTTAACGCGCCAGTTGAATCAATCACACGTGGATCAACAGGAACAAAAGGTAATTTAACAGGCTGTGAACCAACTGCAATAATCGCATTTTCAAACTTAATAATTTCTTTTTCGCCCGCAGCATTGGTAACTTCCAATTCGTTGGCAGAAATAAATTTTCCACTACCTGTAACGATTTGTACTTTACGTTGTTTCGCCAAAGCTTTTAATCCGCCGGTTAAACGTGTCACGACACTGTCTTTCCACGCGCCTATTTTTTTCAAATCAATGGTGGGTTTACCAAATTGTACACCGTGCGACTCCATCTCCGCTGTTTCATCTAAAACTTTTGCGACATGCAATAATGCTTTCGATGGAATACAACCGACGTTTAAACAAACACCGCCGATAGAATCATAGCGTTCTACCAAAACAACTTGCTTACCTAAATCCGATGCGCGAAATGCAGCGGTGTAACCACCAGGGCCACTACCTAAAACGACTACTTGAGTTTCTATTGACATTATTTTTCTCCAAATATATTTCGTAATTCATGAGGGCGACCGCCGGTAGCCCCTACAAAGGGTCACAGTATTTTTTGAATATCACTTAGCATTTTACTTAAACATACTGTAAATCTTGCGCCTTCTGCACCATCAATGACGCGATGATCGTAAGAGAGTGATAACGGCAACATTAAACGCGGCACAAAATTTTCATTTTGATACACGGGTTTCATCTGCGATTTTGATACGCCTAAAATTGCAACTTCGGGCGCATTAACAATCGGCGTGAATGCCGTTCCGCCAATACCGCCTAAACTGGATATGGTGAAACATCCACCCTGCATATCTTTCGGCAATAATTTTCCTTGACGTGCTTTTTCGCTTATTTCGCCGAGTTCTTTTGCGAGCGCATAAATATCTTTTTGATCCACATCACGAATCACGGGCACCACCAATCCATCCGGCGTATCAACCGCAACACCAATATGAAAATATTTCTTTAATATTAACGATTGATTGTCTGGCGATAATGACGCATTAAAACGCGGGAATTCTTTTAACGCAGCAACAACCGCTTTCATAATAAAAACCAGCGGCGTTAATTTCACACCTTGAGTATCGGCTTCGGCTTTTTGTGCTTTGCGATAAACTTCTAATTCGGTGATATCGGACTCATCAAATTGCGTGACATGCGGTACGACAATCCAATTACGTCCTAAATTAATGCCAGTTAATTTTTTAATTTTACTTAATGCTTGTGTTTCAACTTCACCAAATTTACTGAAATCAATCACAGGCATTTCAGGTAATGAGAAGCCAGATTTTCCACTACCACTTTGCGCAATAACAAGCTGTTGTTTCACATAAAGCTGAACGTCTTCTTTGAGAATACGCCCTTTGGGACCGGTGGCTTTTACACGCGATAAATCAACACCGAATTCACTGGCCAATCTTCTAACGATGGGAGTTGCGTGTAAATTAGCATTGATCGCACTGACCTCCGCTGCTCGTTGCAATTGTTGCACTGCATTATCGGTGGGGGCGTAGGGGCTACCGGTTGATCGCCCTGTTTGTTCTGCATGAGTCGTTATATTTTTTGAAGGCGTTGCAGATTCCAGAGGGCGACCGGAGGTCACCCCTACATTGGCCGACGATTGTTTAGGCGCCAACGCATTACCACTGACAATGTCTAATCGCGCAACCAGATGGCCTTCGGATAATTTATCGCCGACTTTCACTAAAATTTCTTTAATAGTTCCTGCAAAAGGCGAAGGCACTTCCATTGTTGCTTTATCGCTTTCTAAGGTAATTAAACCAGTGTCAACTTCAACGCTATCACCAACTTTAACATTAATTTCGATGACATCAACGGCATCAGCACCGCCTAAATCGGGAACCGTGACATCAACAGTTTGTGGTTGTATCACTGCATTGTCAGTAGCCCCTACATCAAGGCCAACGCAAGATTCATCAGCGAGTGTTTCCACAGATGCAACGCGATCCCCTTCCGATAATTTATCGCCGACTTTCACAAAAAATTCTTTGATAGTACCTGCAAAAGTGACCGGTACTTCCATTGTGGCTTTATCACTTTCTAAAGTAACAATGCCTTCATCTAATTGCACTTGATCGCCGGGTTTGAAATTGAGTTCAATCACATCAACTTTTTCAGCACCGCCTAAATCTGGAACAAAAATTTCTTTTATTGCCATTTTTTATTCCCCTCTTATACAGTAATTGGATGTGGTTTATTTTCATCTATCGCATATTTCTTTTTCGCTTCTTGCGCTTTTTCTAGGGGCAATTCACCACGCTGCACAAGTGCTACGATAGCTGTATACGCAATATAATGACGATCGACTTCAAAGAAACGCCGCAAGGCTTCTCGTGTATCACTGCGACCAAAACCATCCGTGCCTAACACGTGATAGTCCGTCGATTTAACATACGCACGAATCTGTTCGGGATAAGCGCGAATATAATCTGTCACAGCAACAATCGGTCCCGACATTTGCTCTAAACATTCTGTCAAATAACTCTTTGTCGAATAATCCAATGACAAACACTGTTGCCGCGCCACTTTTTCTGCATCACGTTTTAATTCATTAAAACTTGTGACACTCCACACATCTGCAGCAATACCGAAATCATTTTCTAATAATATTGCGGCCGCTTGTGCTTCACGTAAAATAGTTCCCGAACTTAATAAAGTGACTTTTTGCTTTGCGGTTTGTCGCGTACTTTTATGAAGAGAATACATCCCTTTCACAATTCCTTCTTCAACACCTTTTGGCATCGCAGGATGCGCGTATTTTTCATTCATCACCATTACATAATAAAAAACATCTTCTTGATCTTCAAACATGCGTTTTAAACCGTTTTGCATAATCACAGCAAGCTCATAACCAAATGTTGGATCATAAGCAATACAGGTTGGAACCGTTGCCGCTATTACAAGACTATGACCATCTTGATGTTGTAAGCCTTCTCCATCCAACGTTGTACGACCAGCAGTTCCGCCAAATAAAAATCCACGCGTACGCATATCGGCCGCAGCCCAAATAAAATCACCAATACGCTGGAAACCAAACATAGAGTAGTACGTAAAAATAGGAATCATCGGCAAGCCATTCACACTATAAGATGTTCCTGCTGCAATCCATGATGCCAAACAACCTGCCTCTGTAATTCCTTCCATTAGCACTTGGCCGTTTTGCGTTTCTTTGTAATGCGTCATCAGTGCATTATCTTCTGAGGTATAAAGCTGGCCAACATGCGAATAAATACCTACCTGTCGAAACAAACCTTCCATGCCAAAAGTTCGTACTTCATCTGAAAACATGGGCACCACATATTTTCCAATTTCTTTATCTTTTAATAAAGCAGAAACAATACGCGCCAACGCCATGGTCGAGGATATTTCTCGATCGCCAGAACCTTGCAGCGTAGCATCAAATATACTTAATGGCGGCGTTGGTAATTTAGGCGATTGACTAAAACGTGCTGGCAAATAGCCGCCTAACGCTTGACGACGCGCTTGCAAATAACGCACTTCTTCGCTATTAGGACCTGGATTATAATATTCTAGATCTTCGACTTGTTTATCACTGATTGGTAATCCAAAACGATCACGAAATAATTTTAAATCTTCAAATGACATTTCTAAATGATTATGCGCTATGTTTCGACTTTCTGCCGCTGCCAAACCATAACCCTTGACCGCTAATAATAAAACGACCGTCGGACCACTTTTTTGTTTTGTTGCTAAATCTAACGCTGCATATACTTTTAAAGGATCATGCCCCGCACGCCCTAACTTAGCGAGTTGTTCGTCCGTCATGTCAGCAACCAATGCCGCAAGTTCAGGATCTTTATTGAAAAAATGCTCACGAAGATAAGCCGGGCCATGTGCTGTGAAAGCTTGCAACTCACCATCAACTAACGCATCCAATGCCTTTTGCAAAACACCTTTTTTATCTTTAGCAAATAAAGGATCCCACGCACTATTCCAAACGGATTTAACTACATTCCAATTACAGCCTTTAAATAAGCCTTCTAGCTCGTCAATAATTTTTAAATTACTGCGCACTAATCCATCCAAGCGTTGCAAATTACAATTCACGATATAAACTAAATTATCGAGATTTTCATTCGATGCCTGACAAAGTGCTGCGCGAGATTCAGGTTCATCCATTTCGCCATCACCACAAAACACCCAAACACGACGACCGGCTGTTTTTTGTAGCCCGCGATTTTCTAAATATTTTAAAAAACGTGCCGCATACACCCCTTGCATTTGGCCTAAGCCTAAAGAGACTGTAGCAAATTGCCAAAAATCCGGCATTAACCATGGATGTGGATAAGATGATAAGCCTTTATCACGCCCTTCTGATTCTTGACGAAAATTATCGAGCTGTGATTGGTTTAAGCGGCCTTCTAAATAAGCACGCGCATAATTAATTTCCGACGAATGCCCTTGGAAATAAACTAAATCGCCCATTTGGCTGTCGGTTCTACCTTTAAAAAAATGATTCAACCCTGTTTCATAAACTGTTGCGATAGAATTGCATGACGAAATATGTCCGCCTAATCCACCAGGAATTTTACGACGATTACGCGCGACAATCATCACCGAATTCCAACGATTGATCGCTTCGATTTTCGCTTCTATGGCTAAATCACCTGGGTGTTTCGCTTGCTGATCTGGTGTAAATGAACTGCGATAGCCTGTACGTAACGCAGATGTTGCCACTGGTACGCCCGCAGAAGAAGCGGTTTGTAACACTTGATCTAAAATAAATTTAGCGCGATCTGCGCCTTCACGTTCTATTAAAGATTCTAACGCCGCAATCCATTCTTGCTTTTCTAAATCAAAGCCTAATTGATCGAAATCAAAATTAATATTATTAGTCATATTCCTCTCTGAGCCTCTACTAAAATAAAATAACCAGTGCCAAAACTACCAACCAAATAAATAATGAGCGACAAACTAAATAGTACGCTTCATCAAATTGTGCAAAAACTACGGCCGGATCCAGATGCATATCGGCACGAATGGCAATGTGCCCGCAATTATACAACACTTGATACGTATCACTTTTATGCGATTTAAATGTGTCACGCCATTCTGTAAACACATCCATAAAATGACCCGCCAAACAAAAACTTAACGCGAGTAAACGCGCAGGAATCCAATCTAAAATAAACGTCAAACGATTTGCCAACGCATTAACTGTAGTCATTGTATCTTCAGATGAATACACCGAAAGTTTTTGAATAGCACGATACAACACAGCCCCGACAGGACCTAACACAATAAACCAAAACAAAATAGAAAACACACGCTGTAAAGAAGCACGATAAAATGCTTTCATTAAAATAGAGGGCGTAATTTCGCCTGCTTCTTCAACATCAAAATGCTCCAACAATAATGCCCGCCCGCTTTCCATATTGCCTAATTCAATTTGCTCATAACACTCACGTACTTGTATGCGCAAATGCGTATTGCCTAAACAATAGACCAATATCATTAAATCAAAGATCCAACTCGCCCAACCGAAAGAGATTGCTGCTAAAAGCAGATGCGCAAAAAAAACGACAACAAGTACTGGCACAACACTTAACAACAAACTTAAATATGAATTTCTTCTCACCATAACGGTTATTTTTCGAGAATAATGCTCAAACCAATAATGATCTCGAATAGGATGTAGAAAACCTGCTAATCTTTCGATCAGTAAGGCCAATAAAATAATAACTAATGACATTGGGCTTCTCCTATTTTGAGATGCCTATTAGACCATAATACCGCGCCCAATCAAAGTGCGGACCAGGATCAGTTTTACGACCCGGTGCAATATCACTATGCCCAACAATCGTTTCAGGCGTAATTTTAGGATAAACCTGCATTAAATGGCGCGTAATATCCGCCAGCTGTTGATATTGTATCGCTTCAAAATCGAGATCATCCGTGCCTTCCAGTTCAATTCCAATCGAAAAATCATTACACGCTGATCGCCCATGAAAGCTTGATTGACCCGCGTGCCACGCGCGTTGATTGAATGGGACAAATTGTATCACTTCTCCATCACGACGAATTAATAAATGCGCTGAGACTTTTGCAGTCGCAATATGTTCAAAATACGGATGTTCCGCGATAGACAATCGCCCTAAAAATAAATCCTCAATATAGCTTTTGCCAAAAATTCCGGGGGGTAGGCTGATATTATGGATGACTAATAAATCGATGCTCGATTCTACGGGCCGAAAATCACAATGAGGCGATAATGATAAACGAGCAGGCAACAAGCGTCCACTTTCGAAATCAACCTTAAAATCCATGACTCACTCACTATTCAATAATAAATACACTTTTTTTACACAAACATGTAGAAATCGCACGAAGATGTGCTATATTGCTTACATTAAGAAAAACTTAAGGAATCAATCGATGTTTACATCTATTACTCAAAGAAATGAAGAGATGTCCCATCTCAATGAGTTATCGCATATCATGGATCAATTCTTGGACCTCTCTACAGAAGCGCATTCATGCTTAAGCGAATCTCACAAACCCGTACACACTGCTTGGCAAATGTTCAGCCCAATCTTAGAAGAGCAAAGTAAAGCTCAGGGCCACAGCGTTATAACTCACCCCTACCGTATCTAAATTAGCCACTTGACCTGCACCGGACGCGGTCGAGCCGCTGGCGTAACCTAGGTTATGCGTCAACTGTAAACCACAAATCGTATTACGCCAAAAAGAAGTATTATAAGTCACACCATAATTCTTTTGTGGCAATCCAATGGCTAATGCTTGCCAAGTTTGGCCATAATCGAATACCACTGAACTTGGATGTACGCTATTAAACGCATAGACAAACTCAATATCCATGGCTTGAGGTTGCGCCCCCTGATGATTAAAGCTTAAATCATTTTTATCAAAGGCTTTCGTCGCAGTCGTATATTCAACTAATAGCGTATAAGCACTGTATCCTAATGAACCGTAAACATCGGCGCCAGGCACACGGTAGGCTAAATTTTCTGCGCCCGAACTTTGCGCAAATCCATTAAACGTTGAACCCGAAGAGCCATCTCCTTGTAAACCAGCTGATTCTGCAATATTTGAATTATAACTACTGCCAACTAAAGCTGAAAAATTTCCGCTTGCAAATGCAAGCGCCGCATTGGCTCCGTATTCTTCTACTGTTGCATTAGAGGCGGGATTGTTATCAATTTCTGTCGCTCCTTGATAACCATATACAGCCGCATAAGGCGTAATTTCAGTATTATTGGAGTGATACGCAAGTGTAATAGCGCGCGCCTGAACTTGACCCAACGTCTCAGTCACAGGAGAATTCACCGTATCGTAATTATACCACCCAAAAGGAACATACATTTGTCCAATAGAACTATAGAACGGCGATGTTGTTAAATCACCCACGGTAATGAAACCTTGATCGAGTTGCAATTGCGAATTATTGACGCGATTCGTCTGATCACCAGAGCCATCATTATAACCAAATGCCATAAAGCCACTAACCCACCGATTTGCTTCGATAAAAGTATCAAGGCTTGCGGTTGTTAAATTAAAATTTGTACCTGCCGGCGTACCTTCATAAGGAGTGGTATAATTGGACTCACCTTCCAACTCACCTGAAAAAATTATTCTAGTCGTATCTGGATACGTTTGCCCGAGTTGTTTGTAAGCTTGAATTTCGGATTGGCGCAACTGCAATAAAGTAAGATCATTATTCACATCCCAATTATACGCTATTAAATTAGTGCCATTATAAGCAGGCGTAACTCCTACATAGGGTGCAACAGAAACAGGAGAAGCGTATAACGTGCCACTATTGACTTTTGTTTCTAAAGCAGCGAGTTGCGCTTGCAACGTTTTAAGCTCTTGCTCTAATTCAGCACTGGGAGAAGTGGATTCACTCCAAGCATTTACACCATAACTTAACACACTGATTGATATTAACCAGGCACTTAATGTTTTCATTTTCTTCCTAATTTTTTAATGTCGACATGAAGTTAGGCACATCGTACCGCGTTCAATTTGTAACGTGACGTGACCAATACCGAATTTTTTTTGCAGCGACTGCGCCAGTAACAATAATTCGTTATCATCTAAGTAGCGTGATGGCACAAACAGATGCGCAGTTAATGCCACTTCGGTCGTGCTCAAGCCCCAAATATGTAAATCATGTACTTCTGTCACATCCGGCCATTTTTGCAAATATTCTGCGACATGCGCAATTTTCAATTCATGTGGCACTGCATCCAGCATTAAATCAATCGAGCGCTTGAACAAAGACCAGGTGCCGGAAATGATTGCAATCATAATCAGCAACCCCACCACAGGATCTAACCAATACCAACCGGTGTAATAAATGGCAATCGCCGCTACAACAACCCCCAATGAAATCAGCGCATCAAATACTAAATGCAAAAATGCGGCTTTAACATTGATGTCTTGCTGGCCATGTCGAAATAATAATGCTGTCCCCATATTTAGAAAAATTCCAATAATAGCGACGATAATCACGATTTTTTCGCCAACGATATGAGGATGAAATAAATGCTGAACAGCGCTTACAGCGATCATAATAGCCGTAGCAATTAAAATAACAGCATTTAAAAAAGCAGCTAGTACAGAAGTTCGTTTATAGCCATAACTAAAACGATCCGTCGGACGACGCGTTTGCAAATAATTTGCACCCCAAGCAAACGCGAGCCCCAACACATCACCTAAGTTATGCCCGGCATCAGCTAGCAGACTGGAAGAATGCGCATAAAGCGCAAAAACCGCCTCGAGAAACGTAAAACCAAGATTAACAAAAATGGCAATCGCAAACGCACGACCGACTTTCTGCGCGGCAGAGCTGTGATCGTGCGTGTGACAATAATTCACTTGCGTTTCTAGAAGAACAAGTCAAAACGCAATGATGCGGTATTGTAACTTTCGCCTTGGCTATTTTGATCCATAGAAATGCCATCCATGTACGATGTATCATTTTCACTATAACCAATATTATGCATAAGCTCAAAACTCAACGCTGTATTTTGCCAAATAGCGATACTATAAACAGCACCAAAGTTTTTCTTTGGAACGCCAAGACTTAATGCTTGCCAAGATTCACCATACGCAACACCGACATAGCTTGGATGCCAAAATTCAAAAGAATACACTGCTTCAACATCAAGTGCCTCAGGTTGCGCACCTTGACCATTATACGATAGATTATTTGCATTAAACTGTGTCGTTGCTTTAACAAACTCAGCCAACAAAAGATAATCGTTGTAACCGATTTGGCCATAAATATCTGCACCAGGAACTCGTTTCGTTAAAGCTTCAGTGCCTTGGCTCGATGCAAAACCCGAGTTAGCAGAGCCATCACCTTGCAAACCAGAAGATTCAGCAATGTTAGATGTATAACTTACTCCTAGCATGCCAGAATAATCATCTTTAGAAAAAGAAAGCCCTAAATTACTACCGTAACTTTCTACATCGCTGTTAGATGCTGGATTGCCATTAATTTCATTGGCGCCTTCAAAACCATAAACAGCCGCAAAAGGAGTAAATTCAGCATCATTAGAGTGATAACCCAGATTGATCGCACGCGTTTGAATACGACCTAATGTTTTTGCTGATGGAGTCGAAATCATATAGCTGCTATATCGACCAAATGGCACGTACATTTGACCAAATGAGCCATAGACAGGAGCCGTCGTAAAATCACCGATGGTCAAGTAACCTTGGCCTAATTGCACTTCTGAATTATTGACTTCATTCGCTTCACCATCACTTCCTGAATTATAACCAAACGTCATGTAACCACTTACCCAACGATTGCCTTCGACAAACGTATCTAACTCTGCATCGGTTAAATTAAAATTAGTGCCTGCAGAAGTGCCTGTGTACGGCGTGGTATATACAGAAGTACCTTCCACTTCACCAGAAAAAATTAATTTTGGGTCACCTTTGTAGTCTTGACCAATTTGTTCGTAGTATTCAATTTCTGCTTGTCTTAATTTTAATAACGCAACATCATTATTTACGCCTGGATTATTCACAATTAAATTAAAACCATCATAGCGCGGTTCCACTCCGGTATAATTAGCAACAGAAACGGTAAATGGTTTCGCGGGCGTTTCTGATCCAGCTGTGCTAGAAGCAATCGACGCTTGAGGCTGAGATTGAGGCTGCGAAGATGATGAAGAAGTATTCACTTTTGTTTCAAGAGCTGCAAGTTGCTTTTGTAATGTCTTAATTTCTTGTTGTAAAGTTGCATTGTCTGAAGATGTATCTGCGAACGCGTACGAGCTACATGCTAAAACGCCGGCAGCTGCTAAAACTAAAGTAATTTTTTTCATCATTTAATCCCATATCTCGTGCAATAAAAGTGAGTGAGTTTGAAGCCTCGCAAGCTAGCAGAGTATTTTATAAAATACAATATTAAAGATCAAAATATTCAGCAGATTGCATTTCCATAAGACGTGAAGCAATGCGTTGGAACTCAAAAATCAATTTGCCCTCGGTATACAATAAATTGGCAGGTGCATCCGCAGAAATGACTAATTTAATTTTGGCATCATAGAAAATATCAATCAGTTGTATAAAACAAGTAATTTCATCTAAAGACCGATGATTAAACACCGGGACATGACTGAGAAATATGACGGGAAATTGTTTTGCCAGCGCTAAATAATCTTGTTTAGAACGCATAGGTCCACACAATACATCAAAATCAAACCAAACTGCTTCTGCGCATGATTTAATCACCGAAACCTTTCTGCCTAAAAGAGAAAGTGCTTGTGTCGAATATGGCATAGTTGCATAAAGTTGAAATGCTGCTTCCATATTGTGCTCTGCATCAGCATTTAATGGAGTGTAATACGTTCCTGCTGATTTCAAATGAAGTAATCGATAGTCCGTAGTTGAGAGCAAGTGAATAATTTCAAGATTTTGTTCAAGCAAAGCGATTGCTGGTAAAAAGCTTTTACGCTGCAAGCCGTCTGCATACAATTGATTCGGTGGAATATTAGATGTCGTGACGAAACAAACGCCTTCTTTGAATAAGGCCTTTAGCAAACCGGCTAATAGCATCGCATCAACAATATCAGACACAAAAAATTCATCTAAACACAACACTTCAGCATGTGCACGAATAGATTTTGCAACAAGTGATAGCGGATCAGCACGCCCCGAGTATTGTTGAAGCGCAGCGTGAATCTCTTGCATAAAATGATGAAAGTGAATACGACGCTTTTTGGTAGTAGTTAAAGCATTATAAAAACAATCCATTAAAAAAGTTTTACCAATACCAACGGTTCCCCACACATAGATTCCCAAACGGATATCATTGTGAGCATAACGAAACAATCTAGAAAAAAAAGAACTGTTCGAGTTGAGTGATTGACATAAACGATCAAATGATTGCAGCACTACAATTTGCTGTTGATCTTGCTGAAGATGGTGTTGCTGAAGATGATCACGATAAAGATCACTGGGTCTAGGCGTTGGCATCGACATCCTGTCGATTCATCTTCACTTTAGTATCATTCATAATAGCGGCAACATAAGCAAACAACTCTGCTTGTGCCCATTCGTTGACGATAACATTTTGGTACATAGCGCGTTCTTTGAGCGTCATAGAAGACATTTTCCCTGGCGCAATAGAGAGCACTTGTAGAACTGAGAAACGCGAATCTTTTATTTTTTGAACACCCGAATAATGCAACGGTAACATAAAAGCTTGTTGCAATACTTCGCTTGGAACCGAATTTGACGCCCCCTGACCAAATCTGCCAATAACGACTTGAGATAAAATAATTCCATTCGTCTTTTGTATTTTTTCAATCGGCTCACCTGATTCTAAAGCATGCTGAACTCGTTCTGCACTTTCTTTCGCACGCTGAACCGCTTGCTGATTAAGCAGAGTTTCCTTAATGGCTGCCTGAACTTCTGAAAATGCTTGCTCATGTGCCGCAACACTGTTGACGGCTCTCAATACCAATGCGGTTTTTCCATTGTCTAGCTTAATCACATCGCTATTATTGCCACCAGAAAGGACATCATCGCTAAACGCTGCTGTAATGACTTCAGCATTACTTTCAATACCTGTTTTGCCATCATAATCATGCGAAAAAAAGTTACTTAGTTCTATTTTTTGGTTAAATTTTTCAGCAAGAGGATCCAAGCTATCAGGATGTTCATAAGACAGATTAGCCATCTCTTCTAGCATTTGCGCCCACTTCTTATTAGCTTGCTCTTCCAAATAAGCAGTTTGAACTTTATTTTTCACTTGATAATATTGTTTATTTTCTGCCGATTGGTGTTTTAGTAATTGGTAAACAATATA
The DNA here is from genome assembly GCA_040389005.1 of Pseudomonadota bacterium. GTDB lineage: Bacteria > Pseudomonadota > Gammaproteobacteria > JAGOUN01 > JAGOUN01 > JAGOUN01. The sequence continues at coordinate 7,572 of JAZKAS010000041.1, read as the reverse complement.
CGTATTTTCAGAAGTTTTGAATGCTGGTGTTGTCGCTTTAATCGCTGTTTGCAATAAGGCATTTTTAACCTCAGCACTTAAGTTATTCGCTTCAAGCCAAACGGTTTGTTGTTGCGCCAGCTCAGCTTGAGTTGCTGAAGTGGGCGAATGCTGCGTAATCATATTGACTTGCCAACGTTCTGGAACGTCATAATGCGCACTGTTTTGAGCATAATAAGTTATCAAGTCTTTTTCTGTAGGATGTAAGCTCTTTATCACATCAGACAAACTTAATTTAATATACGCAATCTTCACACGCTCTGGAGTCAAGTAATCTTGTTGATGATCTTGATAATAATCTTCTGCTTCAGCAGTCGTTACCGACGGAAGACCTTTCGTATTTGCTTTAATAACACCATAGACAATAGTACGTTTTTGCTTTAATAAACTCACAATATTGGCTAATTCAAGAGGAGTTGAAAAACCCGTGATTCTAATGCCTTCATCCCATTGCGCCATCATCATTTTCGTTGAAAAATCGGCAATAAATTGCTGAGCAGATAATCCATTAGCTAAAAGAAAACGTTTAAATAAAGCTGGAGAAAACTCTCCTTGTTCTGAAAAAAGTGGTACTGCCATAAGTGCAGCATCGATTTGCTGCTGATCAACTGCAAAACCAACTTTATTGATATACTGAAGAATGGCAACACGCTCAACTAAACTTTTAAGAACCAAACGTTTAGCATACTGTTCTTGCTCGGGTGTATACGCGCCGCCTTGTGCCTGAGCGTCTTGTAGAAAACGATGATATGCAGAAACAAAATTGGTGTAGGGAATTTCTTCTCCGCCGACAGTTGCAGCAGGACCTCTTTCTGGGCCACTAGAAAAGTAGCTACTGATTCCCCAAAGCGCAAATGAAAGAATCAATAAGGCAACAATAACATAAGCTACCCAACTCTGTGTTTTTTCGCGCATGTTTTGAAGAAACATAACTCTACCATCCAGAATGGGTCAAAACAGTAATAAAATGGCGGAGTGGACGGGACTCGAACCCGCGACCCCCAGCGTGACAGGCCGGTATTCTAACCAACTGAACTACCACTCCGCAAAAACCAATTTTAATGGTGGGTGCTACAGGGATCGAACCTGTGACCCTCGCCTTGTAAGGGCGATGCTCTACCAGCTGAGCTAAGCACCCGCAATGTGCCCACCTTAAATCTGTAGTTTTCCTACAGACTATTCCCTTCTCAGGAATACTAACTATTGACGCTTTCCTTCAAATCCTTTCCCACTTTAAATCTAACGACTTTAGTGGACGGGATATGCATGACCGCGCCTGTTTGAGGATGTCGTCCATCGCGCGCACTACGTTCTGCAACTACATAAGAACCGTGACCCACAATAGCAACATCGCCATCTTGCTTTAACCCGTGCTTGATTGCATCAAACACAGCATTGACTACCTTACTCGCTAATACCTTAGAAAGGCCGTCTACATTTTCAACAACATGGTTGACTAGTTCTGTCTTATTCATCCTCATACCCTTTTCATTCTTGATTGAGAAATAACCCTCAATCACATCCTTTTAACTTGCCCATAATCGGCAGCAGCAAAAGGATGCGTATCCTAACTTAAAAAAAATCGGCATGCAATTCTTTTTAAGCGGTTCTTTTGGTTTAATGCGCCCGAATACGCTTTTGTTTTGATTTTTTAAGCGCCGGGAGGGCTGCAACCGATAATTTTGCTTTACGTTTGACCTCAGTCGCTTTGACAGTGGAAACAGTCCCGACACGTTGTTCATAATTCACAAGCGCAATACTCAACACTTCATCAATCCATTTTACAGGATGTATAGACAACTCTTTTTTAACGTTCTCGGGAATTTCCTGTAAATCCTGGCGATTTTCCTCAGGAATAATCACAGTACGAATATTACCACGATGCGCTGCCAAAAGTTTTTCTTTTAAACCTCCAATGGCCAGTACTTCACCGCGCAACGTAATTTCACCTGTCATCGCCACATCGGCTTTCACTGGTAAACCCGCAATAACTGAAATCAGCGCCGTACACATGCCAATACCCGCACTAGGGCCATCTTTAGGTGTAGCCCCTTCAGGAACATGAATATGGATATCATGTTTATCAAAAAAATCTGCCTTAAGATCAAAGAGCATGAGCCTGCTTTTGACAACCGTCATGGCTGCATTAATCGACTCTTGCATCACTTTGCCTAAGCTACCCGTGTACTGTGTTTTACCTTTACCCGGCATCACCGCCGCCTCAATACGCAGTAAAACACCTCCCACTTCTGTCCATGCCAGGCCGGTTACTTGGCCCAATTGATCAAATTGATCTGCAGAACCAAAACGATGTCGCTTCACACCCAAATATTTTTCCAAACAATCCGGCGTAATTGTAATTTTTTTTCTTTTCTTCACAGGAGTGAGCAACAATTCCTTGACGACTTTACGACAAAGTTTTGAGATTTCACGCTCTAAACTACGCACACCGGCTTCAAGCGTATAGAAGCGAATAATGTCACGCATCGCTTCTTGCTCAATAACAAGTTCACTCGTTTGCAAACCATTTTGTTCTACTTGCTTGGAGTATAAATATTTCATGGCGATATTTAATTTTTCATCTTCGGTATAGCCCGAAATGCGAATAATCTCCATTCGATCTTTCAACGCCGGAGGAATATTGAGTGAATTGGCTGTTGCAACAAACATCACTTCTGATAAATCATAATCCACTTCTAAATAATGATCATTAAAGGTTGCGTTTTGTTCAGGATCCAACACTTCCAATAAAGCTGACGCAGGATCACCACGCAAATCCATCGCCATCTTGTCAATTTCATCTAATAAGAAAAATGCATTTTTGACGCCAACTTTAGAAATTTTTTGAATAATTTTTCCTGGCAATGCACCGATATACGTTCGACGATGCCCACGTATTTCTGCCTCATCTCGCACGCCGCCCAACGACATACGAATCAATTGACGACCTGTTGCATTCGCAATCGAACGACCCAACGAAGTTTTTCCGACGCCAGGTGGGCCAACCAAACATAAAATAGGCCCTTTCAACTTCTTCACACGCTGCTGAACAGCAAGATATTCAAGAATACGATCTTTAACACGCTCTAAACCATAATGCTCTTGATCCAATAATTCTTGTGCTTTAACTAAATTATGTTTTAATTTGGATTTCTTTTTCCACGGCACTTCCACCATGACATCGAGATAATTACGAGACACTGTTGCTTCTGCAGACATCGGCGGCATCATTTTTAATTTACGCAATTCAGACATGCATTTATCGAGTGCTTCTTGTGGCATCCCAGAATCTTTGATCTTCTTTTCTAAATTTTCTTGCTCATTAGGATTATCATTGATATCCCCTAGCTCACTTTGAATCGCTTTAATTTGCTCATTCAAATAATATTCGCGTTGACTTTTTTCCATTTGGCGTTTAACACGACCTTTTAATCGTTTTTCGATATTCACCAAATCGACTTCTTCTTGAATAAGATGGATAAGTTTTTCTAAACGCTCTCCAACATTGGTGATTTCTAATAGAATTTGTTTCTTCTCAACCGAAATAGGCAAATGCGATCCAATCACATCCATTAATTTTTCGACGTCGAAAATTCCATCGATAGGAGATAAAATTTCAACGGGGATACGTTTATTAAGCTTAACATATTCTTCAAACTCAGATTTTACTGTACGCATGAGCACTTCAATTTCTGCTGCATCGCGTGAAAAATCTGAGACAAGCTCTTCAACTTCAGCAAAATAACATTCGTTTTCTTTATGAAGACTTTTTAAGTGCGCGCGCTTCTCACCTTCAATCAATACTTTTATCGTACCGTCAGGAAGCCTGAGCAATTGTAAAATATTGGCTAATACGCCATAAGTATAAAGATCTTTTTGTTCAGGCGCTTCAACCGCCGCTTCTTTTTGAGTGACTAAAAATAGACGTCGATTTTCTTTTTGCGCCGCTTCGATCGCGCCAATGGATGCAGTTCGCCCCACAAACAAAGGAATGACCATATAAGGAAAAATAACAACATCGCGCAATGCGACAACTGGATATCCAACACTATTATGAAGCTCTGCTATTTCTTTATTCTTTGATTCTGACTTTGCCATGACGTGTTTACCTCAACTCTTCGGGCCTCTCAACTTTTTAGGCTTTTTTTACTTCTTTTGAATCACCGGTGATCATCAAAGGATCAGTGTTATTAACAATCGACTCTTCATTGACAAGTACTTTTTCAATATTTTCTGAGGATGGAATTTGATACATGCTATCCAACAAGACACCTTCCATGATTGAACGCAATCCACGCGCACCTGTTTTACGCTCCATGCTTCTCTTCGCAACCGCAACGAGCGCTTCAGGCGTAAACTCTAAATCAACGCCTTCAATTGAAAATAATTCTTGATATTGTTTCAATAATGCATTTTTAGGTTCTGTTAACACACGCACCAAGCTTGCTTCATCAAGCTCTTCTAATGTAGAAATTAAAGGAAGACGGCCAACGAATTCTGGAATAAGGCCAAAACGAACCAAATCTGCCGGTTCAACTTTTTTCATTAATTCATTACGCGATTCTTGTTTCGTTTTACTTCTAATATTTGCACCAAAACCCATCGCCGCTTCTTGCGTACGTTGCATGACAATATTTTCAATACCATCAAATGCGCCACCACAAATAAATAAAATATTTGATGTGTCTACTTGTAACAATTCCTGTTGCGGATGTTTTCGCCCACCTTGTTGTGGCACCGACGCAATCGTACCTTCAATAAGTTTCAAAAGTGCTTGTTGCACACCTTCGCCGGACACATCACGAGTAATAGAAGGGTTTTCTGACTTACGAGAAATTTTATCAATCTCATCAATATAAATAATTCCGCTTTGCGCTTTTTCAACATTAAAATTCGCTTTCTGTAGCAATTTATGAATAATGTTTTCAACATCTTCGCCGACGTAACCGGCTTCTGTCAGCGTCGTGGCATCAGCAATAGCAAACGGTACTTTTAATATTTTTGCCAGCGTTTCCGCTAATAATGTTTTTCCTGAGCCCGTCGGTCCAATTAACATGATATTGGTTTTAGAAAGCTCGACTTGATCGCTTTTTGCTGATTTATTAGCACGCAAACGTTTGTAATGATTATAAACGGAAACTGAGAGAATTTTTTTTGCGTATTCTTGACCAATCACATATTCATCAAGTGCTTTGTGCAGCTCAATCGGTGTGGGTAATTTTTCAGTAGAGTTTTCAGGAGAAACGGTCGCTTCTACCTCAAGCATACCAGAACACATTTTCGTGCATTCATCACAAATCTGAACATTGGGGCCTGCAATTAATTTTTTAACTGCTTCTTTGTCTTTACCACAAAAAGAACAACGTATCTCTGCCATAGTTAAACCCTATATTTATTTAGATGTTGCGCTTTTCAAATATGCGGTCAACCAATCCATATTCAACAGATTGTTGTGCACTTAAGAAATAATCTCGATCAGTATCTTTGACGACTTTTTCATAAGGTTGCTTGGTATGTTTTGCCAAAATTTCGTTCAAGGTTTTTTTAACTTTTTGCGTTTCTTCCGCATGAATTAAAATATCCGATGCCTGACCCTGAAAACCACCTAAAGGTTGGTGAATCATAACGCGAGAATGCGGCAAGCAAAAACGCTTTCCTTCAGCACCCGCAGCAAGCAACACCGCGCCCATGCTGGCAGCTTGACCCATACAAACGGTAGACACCGGAGGTGTGATGAATTGCATCGTGTCATAAATGGCTAAACCCGCGGTAACAACACCACCGGGTGAATTGATATAAAGATGAATTTCTTTTTCTGGATTTTCTGATTCAAGAAATAATAACTGCGCGACAATTAAATTCGCCATATGGTCTTCGACCTGGCCAACCATGAAAATCACACGTTCTTTTAAAAGACGTGAAAAAATATCAAATGAGCGCTCGCCACGAGCGGTTTGCTCGATGACCATGGGCACCAAAGTTGAAACAAAATTATTTAATCTTGAGCTTTCTAACATTGCTTATCCCTTAAACGTCTATTTTCGTATTCTAAAGTTCACTTTGTCGTCATTGCAAGTACTCGAAGCAATCTATCTTTTCCGATTCTTTCTCGGATGGATTGCTCCAAGTACTCGCAATAACGCTCCAAGGGGCTCTATTGCTGTGCGCCTTGTTTCAACAATTCATCATAACTGACCGTTTTTTCAGTGACTTTCGCCGCATTTAACACTTGATCAATCAAAATATCTTCTTGCACTTGTGCACGAATATTTTCCATTTGTTTTTTATCACCTTTCATCCACTGCGCCGCACGCTCAGCGTCATCGTACATCGTTGCCATATCTTGAACATGCTCTTCAATTTTTTCTGGCGTTGCGACAATATTCTTTTTCTCAAGAATTTCTGAAAACAACAATCCTATTTTAACATTCTTCTTCGCGTTTTCTTTAAATAAATCTAATGGAATTTCAGGCATCTTCATTTTTGAATTCATTTGCTTGAAATAGTTTTTGCTTTGTTCGCGCATTCTTTCCGCTTCTCGATCAATCAATGCTTTTGGAATTTCAAAATCATGCGCAGCAAGCAATTGTTCAATCACACTCGCTTTCACTTTATTTTTAAGCGCATACTTTAATTCACGCTCAAGGTTTTTATGAACTTCTTTTTTAAGATCATCTAAACCACCTTTCACACCCAAAGTCGCAATAAATTCATTGGTTAATTCAGGTAGTTGTTTATCACCATTTTCAGCTTTTGTCGCACGCTGTTCACGCACACGCTCAATGGCAACATCAATATCAGCATCTTGCAACGTCGCAATTTGCTTTTCGATAGTTAACGTAGAAAAATCTTTCAATTCAATTTCAGGAAATACTTCAAAAGTGGCCGTAAAATCAAATGCTTTGTCTTGTTCAATTTTTTCATTAACAGGAACTACTTCTGGAGCACCTGCAGGAACTATTTTCGCTTCTCTAAGCGCATCGGAATACACTTTATTAATCAGTTCATTCAGGGCATCAGAATAAACCGAAGCGCCGTAACGCTCTTTAATTACTTTTGCAGGCACTTTGCCTCGACGAAACCCGTCAATGCGCACTTTGCCCGCTAAATCTTGTAAACGCTTTTGCATTTCGGCTGCAATCGATTCCGCTGGAACCGTTAACGTTACCTTTCTTTGAATTCCACCTAAATTTTCAATTGAAATTGACATATTTTGCCCCTACAAAAAGAAAATCCGCACGATGGCGGAGCTCTATAGATTCTTTAATAAAAACTGCGAAAGGAGAGACTCGAACTCTCACAGGTTGCCCCGCTGGAACCTAAATCCAGTGCGTCTACCAATTCCGCCACTTTCGCATACTGTGACTTACTAACTACTACTCAATGGGGCGACCGATGGGGCTCGAACCCACGACAACCGGAATCACAATCCGGGGCTCTACCAACTGAGCTACGGCCGCCATAAAATAAATCAAATACGCCCGACAGGACTCGAACCTGTTACCCCCGGCTTAGAAGGCCGGTGCTCTATCC
>JAZKAS010000040.1:0-21922 GCA_040389005.1 Pseudomonadota bacterium | reverse complement strand
TTCAGGTTTAGATGCTGTTCGATTTAAGTCAATGATTTCCAGTATTTTAAGTTTTGCATCTAAGCATAATGGTTTGATTAGCGATGCAACAAAAATGTTGCAAAATCTTGAAGTAAATTCTGATACGCCCGTTGTAAAACTTCGCGTTACTTTAACGACTTGGGCGCCCGCGGATAATCTTCGCTTGCTTCGCATCAGAACAGCAGAACTTGTAAAAGCCGTACAAGGTTGGGGAAGTTGCGAAGTCGCAGAATTATGTGGCGATGCTTTTGGGGGTTTTATTTCCACATTACCTGCCGTCAGTGCTTCAAGCGTTGCAAATGTTGCTGCTGCGCCTTTGAATGAAGTGGTGACAATGTTGCCCTTTACGCGGCCTGCCTCTACTTGGGCCTATGGTTCACTTATTTTCCGTTCACCTGATGGTAAAGCTTGGCCATTTCAACCAGGGTCAAGTCAACAAACAACCTGGATTGATTTGCTTTACGCGCGGCCAGGTTCAGGTAAATCCGTTTTGTCCAATGCGTTAAACTTAGGATTGTGTTTATCCGCGGGCGTCAAGCGTCTTCCTAGAATCGCGATTATTGATGTCGGCCCCTCGAGTAGTGGATTGATTTCATTGTTAAAAGAAGCGTTGCCGCGTAATCAACAGCATCTTGTCGGCTGCCATCGTTTGCGCATGACAAGTGAGTTCGCGATTAATCCTTTAGATACACAACTAGGCAACCGTTTTCCAACGCCACAAGAGCGTAGTTTTTTAGTTAACTTGGTCACATTGTTGGTTACGCCACTGGGTGCGCAACGCCCCTATGATGGTATTTCCGATATGGCCGGCTTGGTGCTGGATGAGCTCTATAAAATGTATGCGGATACTGGCAAGCCGCGTCTTTATACCGCAGGTATGTTGCCGGATGTGGATGAAGTTCTGACCGATATTAGCTTCATTAAAGATACGCATACCACCTGGTGGGAAATTACGGATGCTCTATTTACCGCAGGATTTGTTCACGAAGCGACACTTGCGCAACGTTATGCGGCGCCGTTATTAGCCGATGCGGCGGCGATTTGCCGCACAACAGCGGTAGAAGATTTGTATGGCCAAGTGCAAGCGCCCACGGGAGAATCACTTGTTAAAGCGTTTGGCCGAATGATTTCTAGTGCTGTACGAGAATATCCGATCATTGCATCAGTCACACAATTTGATTTAGGCGAAGCGCGTATCGTTTCATTAGATTTAGATGAAGTTGCGAAAAGTGGCGGTGACGCTGCGGATCGACAAACCGCGGTTATGTACATGTTGGCACGTTATGTGCTTGCGAATCATTATTATTTGACAGAAGAAAATGCAAAAAATATGCCGGAGCTTTATCAAGCGCATCATCGCGAGCGTATTGCAGAAATACGTGAAGATGCAAAACGTATTGTGTACGATGAATTTCATCGAACTTCAAAAGCCGCTTCTGTGCGTGATCAAGTGATTATCGACATGCGTGAAGGGCGAAAGTGGAACGTGCAAATTGCATTAATTTCGCAATCCGTCGATGATTTTGATTCTGTTATGGTCGAGTTTGCGACTTCTATTTATATTATGGATGCGGGCCCTGAGCAATCGATTCGCAAAGCGACGGAAATATTTGGGCTTAGTGAAACTGCACGTATTGCCTTAAAAACACGCGTCCATGGACCCCGCGCCGGTGGTGCAACGTTCTTGGCGCAGTTTGCAACCAAAGTTGGTATGAACACGCAATTGCTAACAAGTACCGTCGGCCCCATTGAACTTTGGGCATTTAGTACCACAACGGAAGACGTCGAATTACGTAATCGTCTTTACTCACGTATTGGACCGGTTGAAACACGACGCGTTCTTGCGAATCTTTTTCCGTCAGGAACCGTTAAGCCGATTGTAGAAGAGCGATTGACTAAAGCCAAAGAAAGTTCCGCGATGATTGAAGATATCAGCAATATCGGGATTGTGGATGAGCTTATGAACGAAATTCTAACGGCGTATAGTGCAAATCCGGATGTGAAGAAACTGCCGGGTGTTTAGATCAAAAACTGTTTTTTGCGCTATCAGAAGCTTTGCGTTTTCGGTTGTTTGTTGAAGAAGTGGGCGATACGCCAAAGTGACTGCCCACTAAAGTGTTAACGTTGTTGGCGATGTTGCTCGAGGATGCTTGAGGAATAGCCATATCGATCTCTGTGCTTTGCGAGCTTTGACTCGAGAGTAATGAATAAGCGCGTTCAATAAAAATGATGTTATTATCTTGGCTCGAAAATGTGGTTTGTTTCTTTGTAGAATTTTGTCGAGAAGCAGCATCAGGTAGCGCCGTCATTAATGTTTGGAACCTGCCAATTAGTTGATCTATTTTTTCAATGGTATTTTTCTCTTGAATTTTTTCTCTAATATTTTGTAGTGTTCCAATAGAGTCAGTCATTATTTTTGTAGCATCTTTGAAGGCAATATATTCCTCGTCAATATCGTGCGTCAATATATAGTACTTTTGCCTTAAGCCAAAAAAATCTAAAGATATTTTTAATTCATCTAGTTTATGAACAAGAGGCAGTATGGTTTCTAATAATGTTTGAAAGTTATTTTTCTGCGAGCTTTCAGGCAAATATTCAATGCGGCTTTGTAGCTCCCGCCATCTACGTTTGGTATGATCGATGTGTTTAATTAGAGTATTGGCTTTTTTTGTTTTTTCCCTCATTTCATCGAAAGAAACATCTTGCCAGTCTTCGTGAGTCTCTTCATTATTTTCTAAATGAAAACGTTGTGGCGCATGTTCGAAAAATGTTTTCACTTTTAAAAGATGAGCTTCTAAAGCAGTATAAGTTTCATTTAGATACGTCACGCGCTTTTTTTCATAAGCATGAGCTTGTGGTTGTGCTGTTTTTTCGAGTTTTCGTATAAATGAACAAAGAGCCGTCGCTGTTGCTGTTAAACCTTTGGCTGTTGCTACTTGCGCTTTCACTGCAGAGTTTAACTGATCTAATTGTTCAATGGTCATTTTCATTGTAGAGCTCGATCATGTTTGAGCGGTGGAATATAGCATTTTAGTTTCAAGGGTGGCAAGGAAGGGGGCTTTAAGATGTTGAGTTGTAAGTGAGGTTGTTGGGATTGTGAGGTAGGTTGTTCGTAAGGGCGGTAGTTAATAAAATTTACATTCATATTGAAAAATAATTTTACAAGCGTTAGCATAGGTCACGAACATAAACAATGGTTGCTGGCTATGCTTTCAAACTTCATCATAAAGCTAAGAAAAGCGCATGGACTTTCTCAAGAACTGGTTGCGAGTAGGTTGAGTCTATCGCGCCCTACTTATCTTCAAATTGAACGCGGCGAGCGTGATCTAATGCTGACGGAAGCACAAGAGCTGGCGAAGCTTTTTAATATCTCATTTGAAGATTTTTTACGACAAAAAGAGACCAATTTTTCAGTTTTTATTGAAAAAGAAAATGATTCACCAAGTCCTAAAAAAGAAAATATTCGCATTAGCGTGCCGCAAGTGCAGCTTAATAAATTTAGGGCTGTGCTTCTCTATATTTTAAGAAAAGTGGGGGGTAAGCCAAATATTGGAATGACCTCACTCTATAAGCTACTTTATTTCATAGATTTTGATTATTACGAAAAACATGAAGAACAATTGATGGGGTTGGTTTATATTAAAAATCATTACGGCCCAACGCCAGTCGTATTTCCTAAAGTGATTGATGCAATGATCAAAAAGGGCGAGCTAGAAGTTTTTAAAAGCACATATTATAAATTTCCTCAAACAAAATACATGATTAATCCTGAAGTAGAGCCGGATTTAAGTATTTTGAATGGCCAAGAAAAAAATCATATTGATGAAGAATTGCAGCGGTTGTCAGATATGACGGCATCGCAATTGTCAGATCTTTCACATCGTGATGTTCCATGGATTAGCGCAAAGGATGGTCAGCAGCTGGATTATGAGACGGTGTTTTATCGTACTCGTGAGACTTCGGTGCGAGACTATTAAATACAATAATAATATAAACCTTAAATAAGGATAAGCTAAATGAGTGATAAAAAATTATTTTCACAATTTTATTCAACCGATCTAACACGATATGAAGACAAGCCAAAGTTTAGAAATAGATTGTTAAAGTATTTAGAAGATTTTATTAATTCAGAGGTGAAGTCAGTGTCAGTTGATATATATACCAATTGCCGTCATAAAATGGGGCTTGATATCAAGAGAGATATCTCAAGTTGGGGTATTCAGTATTGTGTAGAGAGAACTTTTTCAGAAGCAAGTGCTTTTATAAGAGATATATTAGATTTTATAACCGTGATTTATGATTCATGTGTGTCTGATATAAACAGTCAGAGAAAATTAAAAAACTTCATCATTGAAATTAATCGAATTTTTCAGGAAGAGTCAATGTGCTATGTTCTGCATGATAATGGCAGCGTTAGATTCTATCCTGATGAAGAATTTCACCAAATAGTTAAGTGTACACTGGCCGTATTAAGCAAGCAAAAATATGCAAGCAATTTGTTAACTTTCAATGAAGTTTTGGATGATCTTTATAAAAACCATAGCAAGGAGTCGCCGATACATGAGTTTTTTAAGTGTGTTGAAACATTTGCGTTATCTCTTTTAAGTGACGGTAGTTGCAAGATATTAAATGATTCTTCGGTTGATAAATTAATGAATAAACTGGATGGTTATTTTGGTTCAGATATTTTATATGCAGTGCATGACAAAGAGGCCGTGGTAAATATTCGGAGTATTTTTATAAAATGGGTTGGTATGTGCCATAAATATCGACATGGAAAAGCTGATCAAATTAATAATGATGTGCCGCCAGAATTGTTTAACTTTATTTTTTCTACAGGTATTACAATTTTTAGATTTCTGTTAGAGATTGATGATAAATATAACATAAAGACTTGAGTTTTATGCATTTATAGCAATGTAGTGTCAGTGCAAATTTATGTTGGCAATAGCGACTGCAATTGCCCCCTTTGCAAAGGGGGCGGTAAGCGAAGCTTGCGGGGGATTTGACAGCATATGAATATTGTTAATTCATCTTACTGAGAGAAATAAAATCCCCCCGCCGAACGTTGTTTGTCGACCCCCTTTATGAAAGGGGGTTTTCAGTCGTGACTGGCGAAATATCGAAAAGAGCTTTTTCTAAAATAAATTCTGAATGGCATTTATTAAATAGTAATTTGATTGAAATATTAACTCAAATTTACGAAGACAGTAGCGACTGCAATAGTCCCCTTTGTAAAAGGGGGCAGTTCGCGTAGCGAGCGGGGGATTTTTGCGGAGGACTTCCCTGAGAATTTCAAATATTTTTTGTTGAAATAAAATTAAATATTGTTTCCAGCACGATCTTGGCTTGTTTCATCACCTCGGCGTTCGTAAAACGCAACACGTCAAGTTTTTGTGTTTTTAAATAATTTGTCCTTTCTTCATCGTAAAGCAAAGCCTCAGGTTCAAAATGTTGCGAGCCATCAAGCTCAATAACTAATGAAACTGACGGAGCATAAAAATCCACAATATAAGGCCCAATAGGTTTTTGTCGATAGAATTGAATTCCAAGAATTTGTTTGCGACGTATGAAATACCAAAGACGTTTTTCGCTGTCGGTTAAATTTTTTCTGAGTGTTCGAGCAAGTGAACATGATTTGGAGTTGTAGGTGCGTAATGTGTTCATGGTTGTGAAATCCCCTGCAATTAAAATCCCCCGCTCGCAAGCGAGCTGCCCCCTTTGCAAAGGGGGCGATCGCAGTCGCTATTGGTGTTGTAGATTTGAGTTTGTTTTCATTTGTCTAGAGGGAGGGGGTATTATCGTTAGGCTGTAATGATTATTTAGCGACATCCCGCAAGCTTCATCAATCCATCCGCTATTTTATAATAAGATTTAGAAATACTCACAAACGATCTGGTGTATTGTCCATCTTCCTTGGTGATATCGACGTTTTGTCCAGAGTCTTTATATTTATTACAAATATCTTGCGTTAGATAGACTACAGGTACGCCAGCTTTTTCAGCAATAGATCGCAATTGCGGTGTAAAGTCACAACATTTTTGAATAACAAACGGACCAGGATCATTGCCAAAATAACTTTCAAATTCTTCTGCTGAAATTGACATGCCACGCTGCATTGCAAATTGTTGAAATTTTTTAACGCTGTTGTTGACATCTTCAATCCATTTTTCTGCTGACTTAGAAAACTTTGTAGTTTCTTGAACAATGCCGCCGTTAAATCGCTTCGCCATTTGTACGACTAAGCCTAAAAATTTGGGTTTAAAGCTAAGCCCTTTGAAACTTTGTGTCGTTTGATATTCGCCTAGTAATTTAATCCAGTTATTAAAAATGGCACTTAAGTTATCGATGGCTTGTAATGAAAAAAATGCAGGCGAAACAGGCGTAATGAAATAGTCCGTTGTCATCATAATCAAAGCATTAATAATACTGCTAGCGCTGGGCGATGTATCAATCAGAATAAAATCGTAATTTTCTTTATGTTTTTTGAGTGCTTGTTCAAACTTATGTGGTATCTCGTTGGTGAATTCATTTTTATTTTTAATAATGCCATACAAATCAGCTTCAATATTAGCTAAATTAATAGAGCCAGAAATTAAATCGATAAAACTGCCGCCAGAACATTTGGAGGTGGCTCGATATATTTCTTTGGTGCTGGGTTGATTTTTTAATTCTGCATTAATGTATTCCGATAAAGAAATATATTTTTCTACATTTTGACTCCACTTTGAGTCTTCATCGGTTGAATATTCAACGCTGGTTGAAAGGCCGTACATGGCGGCTGTTAGATTCATTTGTGGATCAGCGTCAATCAATAATACGCGACAGCCTTTATCAGCTAGAATAAAGCCAAGATTGTGAACCAGAGTCGTTTTCCCTACGCCTCCTTTATGGTTAAAGAACGTGATTATCTTTGCCATATCGCCTTCTGAATCCGATGCATTTTTTGCTAATTTTGTGTGTTTTCCAGTATACGGCAAGGGCTGATGCGCAACAATAGTATTCATGATAGTGTCCGTTGAGGATAGTTTTAGGCAAATTTAAGAGTGTTTCAATGAGGTAAAATTAAACGGGAAGGAGTGGTGGCGATGGGTGGACTCGAACCACCGACCCCGGCATTATGAGTGCCGTGCTCTAACCAGCTGAGCTACATAGCCATAAACGAGGGGGAGATTCTCCAATATTGCAATATTTATTGCAATATATTTTGCGATATTTTGTTGAATATTTTGTCTAAGATCAGTAGAATCCGTGGTTCTTTTCTATAATACCTTGCCACGACTCTAGGCTGAGCGCGGCTAGTAAACCATAAGGAGCCTGTATGTCACACTATGAGATCGTATTTATGGTCCATCCGGATCAAAGCGAGCAAGTCCCAGGAATGATCGAACGTTATAAGGATTTGATTACTTCTAAAGCTGGTAAAATTGAACGTATCGAAGATTGGGGTCGTAAGCAATTAGCCTACCCTATCAATAATGTTCTAAAAGCGCATTATGTGCTGATGAATGTCGAATGCGATTATTCAGTAGTGAAAGAACTTGAGAATATTTTCAAATTTAATGACGCGATTGTTCGTACATTAGTACTTAAACAAGATGCGGCCATTACAACGCCATCAGCGATGTTAAGAGAACGAGCACCAAGCTCAGAACGCGATCACGATCAAGATAGGAGAGATTAATATGTCAGGTTTTGCACACAGAAGTCGTGGCCCACACTTTGCGGGTAGCAAAATGGGTACGCCAGATTATAAAGATGTGGATTTATTAAAAAAATTCCTCACTGAATCTGGTAAAATTGTTCCGAGTCGCGTCACAGGTGCGTCAGCAATGCATCAACGTCATTTGACTCGCATGATTAAAATTGCACGTTACTTAGCGTTAATTCCTTATACGGATAAGCATTAATGCTCGAGAGGTTTGCTCACTTTCTCCTCAAAAGAAGTAAGAACGCGGCATTAATCGCGTTTTTGTGTAGCATCCTCCCAGTTTTTTTTGGATCGATCAGTGTGATGATTGTTGCGCTGGTAACGCTACGAAAGGGTGAGCGTGAAGGATTTTTCGTGCTAGCTTGGGGGATTTTACCCCTTCTAGCGCGAGCGTTTGTTGACAAGAGCTATTTGTTTTTTGCCGCTACTGTCATCGCGTTTGTGCTTGTGTGGGTAATGGCTACATTGTTGCGGCGTTATTCTTCGTGGAGTATGGTCTTAGAAGTGAGCGCCCTGTTAGGCGTATGTGCTGTATTGATAGCGCTGGTTTTTCGCGAAAACGTTGTTTTGTGGTGGTCAGGTCATATTAGCGATTACATGAAAGTAATTGTTGAGGCAGGCTACTTGAAAGCAGATGAAGTATTATCGCCGACGCAAACACTTTGGCTGGCTCAGTTGCTACTGGCGGGTTTTAAACTTGCCCTGGCACGGTGGTGGGAAGCGCGTCTAGTTAAGACGATCGATTTTCGAAAAGAGTTGATACAGACAAGATTGGATCGTTGGGCGTTGTTATTGTTTGTATTATTGTTGTTGGCGGCAATTGGATTAAGATCGATAGTGTTTGTCGAAACCTTGATCCCATTGATAGGCTGTTATGTGGTAGCAGGGCTTTGTATGCTGCACTATTGGATGCAAGGATATAAATACGCACGTTCAGCATTATTTGGTTTTTATATTGTTGTGATTATTTTTCCTTACGCGATTGCCCTCGCGTTAATTTTAGGGCTAGTAGACAGTGGTTTGAATTTGAAAGCCAAGCCAAAAGGCTAAAGAGTTGTATTAAAAAGTTATGTTAAAAAGTGAGGTGTGATGTGGAAGTGATTTTATTAGAAAAAATTCGCAATCTAGGTAATTTAGGCGATAAAGTATCGGTTGCAGGGGGTTATGGTCGTAATTTCTTGATTCCAACTGGAAAAGCAGTGCCAGCAACAAAAGCAAACTTAGCAGATTTTGAAGTGAGACGAGCTGAATTTGAAAAATTAAGCGTGGTGAACCTTGAAGAAGCGCATGCTCGTCAAGAAAAAATTACTGCATTGACAATTGTGATTACAGCCCGTGCAGCGGACGACAAGCTTTATGGCTCTATTGGACCCAAAGAAGTTGCTGAAGCAGTAACAAAACTAGGTGTGCCACTTTCTAAGAGTGAAGTGCGTATGCCACTGGGTCAAATCCGTGTAGCAGGCGAACATACAGTCGGTGTGCAATTGCATTCTGATGTTATGTTTAGTGTTTCTGTTAAAGTCGTTGGCGAAGAACAATAAAATTATAATTTGGTTGTAGGGGCTGTGCCTTGTGCCTGCCCTTTCTGCCCCGTTCATTGTTTGATTTGTAACAGAATAGGATGCGCGTTGCCATGAAAACAGAAGAAATGCGAATTCCACCTCATTCAATTGAGGCAGAGCAATCTGTTATCGGCGGTTTGTTACTCGACAACAAATCATGGCCTGCGGTTGAAGAACGTGTTTCTGATGAAGATTTTTATCGCCGTTCGCATCAAACCTTATTTGCTGCTATTCGATCCTTGTTACAACAGGGTCATCCTGCTGATGTTCTCACTGTTGCTGAACGTTTAAAAATAGAAAATAAAATCGATGAAATTGGCGGCGAAGTTTATTTGTTTGAGCTTGCCAAAAATACACCGAGTGCATTTAATGTTGCCGCCTATGCCGATATTGTGCGTGAACGCTCTGTATTGCGCCAAATGATCAGTGTTTCTAATGAAATCGCTGGTGATGCCTTTAATCCACCTTCAGGTCAAAGCATTGTTGAGTTGTTGGATGCCGCTGAAAGAAAAATGTTTGCGATCGCCGAACAAAGTGCGCGCGGCGCAGGTCCGCAAAATATTAAATCATTGTTAACCGAAGCCGTGGATCGCATTGACCATTTGTATCGATCAGAAAGTGCTTTAATTGGTGTTTCAACGGGTTATCATGATTTGGATGAGATGACTTCAGGTCTTCAAGCATCTGATTTAATTATTATTGCCGGCCGACCTTCGATGGGTAAAACCGCTTTTGCGATGAATTTGGTGGAACATGCCGCCGTACATGAAAAACGCGCGGTACTCGTATTTAGTATGGAAATGTCAGGCAGTTCACTCGCAATGCGATTGATGTCGTCACTTGGAAAAATTGATCAACACAAAGTGCGTACGGGTAAATTAGAAGAACACGATTGGGAAAATTTAACCGAAGCATTAGGCAAACTTTCTGAAGCACCGATTTTTATTGATGATACTCCTGCATTATCGCCCGCAGAAGTGCGATCACGCGCACGGCGTGTGGCACGAGAACATAATCTCGGCTTAATTGTCGTGGATTATTTGCAGCTTATGCAAATGCCGGGATATTCAGATAATCGTACCTTAGAAATTTCAACCATTTCTCGATCTTTAAAGGCGCTTGCCAAAGAATTGAATGTGCCCGTGATTGCCTTATCTCAGTTGAATCGAGGCTTAGAACAACGTGCAGATAAACGTCCGATCATGTCGGATTTGCGTGAGTCGGGTGCGATTGAACAAGATGCGGATTTAATTGCGTTTATTTATCGTGATGAAGTCTATCATGAAGATACACGCGATAAAGGCATTGCTGAAATTATTATTGCCAAACAACGTAACGGTCCGATTGGGCGCGTGCGACTTACATTCCGCGGACAATTCACGCGTTTTGAGAATTTCACGCCGACAGCACATGGGATTGATTTTGTATAATGTCAAAACTAAAACAAGCCTACGTCTGCCAACATTGTGGCGCTATTCATAATAAATGGGCAGGTCAATGCGGTGATTGCCAAGAATGGAATAGCCTCGTTGAAGAATTGCTCCCTACTGCAAGCAAAGCAAGTCCGCGTCAACAAGGCTATGCCGGTGCAGTAGATAGCGAAGTAATTTCACTCGTTAATGTGGGTTTGCATGAAAGTATGCGGCTATCTACCGGATTTGGTGAGTTAGATCGTGTCTTAGGCGGTGGTTTAACCGTCGGCTCAGTAGTATTGCTGGGTGGTGCGCCAGGCATTGGCAAATCAACGTTATTGCTCGCAGCACTTTGCAATTTAAGTCAACATCAAAAAGTGCTTTATGTGACGGGTGAGGAATCCTTACAGCAAGTGTCGTTGCGTGCACATCGTTTAGGGTTATCGCAGCATGATTTATTGTTACTCGCTGAAACCGATGTCGAAAAAATTCTACTGAAAGCGAAAACCATCAAACCGAATATTATCGTCATTGATTCGATTCAAACATTATTTTCAGCGGATTTAAGTGCGGCTCCGGGTTCGGTCAGCCAAGTGCGTGAATCCGCCGCAAAATTAGTCGGTTATGCGAAACAAACACAAACTGCGTTATTTTTAGTGGGGCATGTGACGAAGGAAGGTTCGATCGCAGGGCCGCGTGTTTTAGAGCACATGGTCGATTGTGTTTTATATTTTGAAGGTGCAAACGATAGTCGTTTCAGAATTTTACGTGCCATTAAAAATCGTTTCGGCGCGGTGAATGAGCTCGGTGTGTTTGCGATGATGGATGTGGGGTTAAAAGAAGTCAGTAATCCCTCAGCGATTTTTTTAGCGAATCACGATATTCCGTCACCGGGCAGTGTTATTATGGCAACGTGGGAAGGCAGTCGTCCGTTGCTAGTTGAAATGCAAGTATTGGTTGACGCATCCTCTGCACCGAATGTTCGGCGTGTATGTGTCGGCATTGATCATAATCGATTATTAATGTTGTTAGCTGTTTTGCATAAACATATTGGCGTCGTGTTACACGATCAAGATGTATATTTGAATATTGTCGGTGGCTTTCGTGTTTCTGAAACGGGCGCGGATCTTGCGGCAATTTTAGCGGCGATTTCAAGTTTAAAAAATGCGATTGTTTCGCGTGAATGGATTGTGTTTGGTGAGGTCGGTTTATCGGGTGAAGTGCGTCCGGTACAAGGCGGACAAGAACGGATAAAAGAAGCGTCGAAGCAGGGCTTTAAACACGCGATTGTGCCGAAAGGTAATGTTGCGGGTGCCCGTTTTTCAGAGGGTATAAAAATCCATGCGATATCACATCTTTCAGAATTGAATGCGATATTAAACAACGAAGATATTTTAAGCCGAAAAAAATAAACTAAAATAGTAGCGCTTTTTTCAGACTCTTGTTGTCGTCATTGCGAGTACTCGAAGCAATCCATCCTTTCAAGATGGATTGTCGCGCTGCGCTCGCAATGGAGGCGTTTGGAAAGAGATCTAAATTTATTTTTTTCTAACAAAAAAATAAACAGGCGCAATAAACACGATAATTCCACCGACGATTAATGCTTCGTATGTAAAGAGATTGCCGGTATTAATTTGTGCTGGCGGAATAAACCCAATAATAAAGACCGCCGCGCACGCCAGCAAACCAATGCTTGCAACAAGACATACTCCAAAAATCCCGCCAGGAATACAAAAACAACCTTGTCGGTTTGGATGTTTAATGCGTAATACAATCAATGCAGAAAACAAACCCACATAAGAAATCACCGCTAATTGTGCAGTTAAAGCAGAGAGCAGCCAATATCCTGCAGTGACAGAAGGTAAGAGTAAAAATAATAACGTTAATAACGTGACTAATATTCCTTGAATAAGTAATAAATTGACGGGGACATTTTTCTTCGAAATTTTACACAATGTTTTTGGTAATGCCGTATCTTGACTCGCTACCATGAGGCCTCGTGAAGGCCCGATAATCCAAGCAGCGACCCCTGAAATACTGCTAATAATAATTGCAAACACAATAATGGGCGTCATCCACGCTAAATGAAAGGCATTAAAAAATGCAGAATACGCCTCGACTAAGCCAGTGATGATATTCAGTTGTTGTGCTGGCAAAACCACCGCAATAGCGATCGATGCAAATACGAGGCTGGTTAAAATGATGATGACTGAAATCAGTAATGCCCATGGATACGCTTTTTGAGGATTTTTAACATCGCCGGCGTGGATCGCGGACATTTCAATTCCAATCAAACCAAAGACTAATGCAACAACAAAGCTAATTTGATTAATGCTCGATAAGTTGGGCGTAAAACTATGCCAAGTCAATTGTATGGTTGTAGGCTTTTTAAGTAATAACCAAACAGCGCCAAGTAAAGTGATGATTGCCATTGGAATTAAGGTGCCGACAATCGCGCCGATGCTGCTTATCCAGCC
Source organism: Pseudomonadota bacterium (assembly GCA_040389005.1). GTDB lineage: Bacteria > Pseudomonadota > Gammaproteobacteria > JAGOUN01 > JAGOUN01 > JAGOUN01. The sequence goes on along the minus strand of JAZKAS010000040.1, from coordinate 8,739 downwards.
AGAAATACGAATTCCAAAACAGTTGATTAATGTTGCAATCCAAAAAATAGCGAGTGAAGTGCATGTCATGTAAAGCGAGTGATTAATATAGCTCGGGTCAAATAAATACGTGAGCGTAGCGGCAATCCAGGTCGCAATGGTGGGGTACCAAATAACATTGTAAACCCACTGTAACCACATGACGATAAACGCGGTTTTATTGCCAAACGCTTCGCGTACCCAAATATATATTCCACCGGTCGTTGGCCAACGCGTGGCTAATTCTGCAGCAGCCAAAGCGCTCGGGATAAAAAATAATAATCCTGCAATTAAATAATAAGTGATAACAGAGAAGCCGTAAGCTGCGCCAATAGGCAAGCTGCGTAAACTATCAACGGCGATAACATTGATCATGACTAAGCTAAAAAAACTTAAGGTTTTCACTGAATTATTGGCTAACATGGAGCGCCTTAATATGCTGAAAAGTGGCTAAAGAAGGGGATCATAACGATAACAAGCATGGAGTTCAACGGAATTGGTCTTAGAGGTTCGTAATACACCGCTCCATCACGGAGAAAGAGGCAATCCAGCCAAGTGTGTTACGAATACCCCCAAGTAGCACTAATAGTAATCAAATATAAACTTTAAGGATGTAGGATATTGCTTAATATTATGTAAGCCGTAGGGGCAATCCTTTGTGGTTGTCCTTGCATGTCATCGTTTTTGCTGTTTTCGTTTCTTTTGCTCTTTCGCACGTCCAATGACACGTTGACGACTGCGTGCTTGCCCTTCAGTTAAAACATTACGAACATCTTTAAAAGGATTGTCAGTAGTTTTCATTTGCAAGTGAATCGGCGTGCCAACGAGTTTTAATTCATCACGAAAAACGCCCATTAAATAACGCTGATAATCTTTAGGCAGTGATTCGGCTTGATTGCCATGAATAACAATAATCGGCGGATTGTGGCCGCCGCTATGTGCGTATTTAAGCTTGATGCGTCGTCCTCCGACATGCGGTGGCGAATGATCAGCGAGTGCTTTCATCAAAATTTTCGTCAGTTGATTGGTGCTGTGTTTTCTTGTCGCGCTTTCATAAACACGATCGATGGTATCAAATAATAAACCGACGCCAGTTCCATGTAATGCAGAAATGTAATGAATTTTTGCAAAATTAACAAACGTGATTTTTCGTACCAATTCATTTTTTACATATTGACGTGCTTCGTTATCCATATCGTCCCATTTATTGATGGCGATCATTAAGGATCTTCCCGATTCCAGTGCGTAGCCTAATAAATGTAAATCTTGATCGGTGACACTTTCTTTGCCATCAATAACGATAATGACAACGTTGGCTTCATCGATGGCTTGGAGTGATTTGATGATAGAAAATTTTTCGATCGTTTCATGCGTACGACTTTTGCGGCGAATTCCTGCGGTATCAATTAAGGTATAATGTTGGCCGTGACGTTCCATTGGAATATAAATACTATCACGCGTTGTTCCCGGTTGATCGAACACGATGCAGCGTTCTTCACCGAGCATACGATTGACTAACGTTGATTTACCGACATTCGGTTTGCCAATAATCGCAATGCGTATCGATTTTTCGCGATCAAGTTGCTCTTGAGTTTCTTCTGCAGAAAGTGGTTTATCAGAAATAATGTGCGCGGATGCAAGTGTTTCAAATAAATGTTCGAGAAAGCTATTAACGCCGCGATTGTGCGACGCAGAAATTCCAATCGGATCGCCTAAACCCAATTGATGAAATTCAGCCATGGCGACTTCAGCGTTAGTTTTATCGGTTTTATTCGCCAACACAATCACCGGCTTTTCGCTCAAACGTACTTTCTGCGCGAGCATTTGATCGGCCGCAGTGAGACCGCCTTGTGCGTCTACCATAAAAATAACGCAACTCGCTTCATCAATCGCTTGTTCAGTTTGCTTGAGCGCTAATGCTTCAATGCCGGATTCTTGGCCTTCAATTCCGCCAGTATCAATGACAATAAAAGGTTGCTCATTGTAAATGGCGCGACCATATTGTCGATCGCGCGTTAATCCTGAAAAATCCGAGACAATGGCATCACGCGTACGTGTTAAACGGTTAAATAAAGTCGATTTGCCAACGTTCGGTCGGCCAACAAGTGCAATAATAGGGATCATTAGGGTGTAATCTTATAAGCGTATAATTCACCATCATTGGTTTGAATAATTGTTAGTCCATTAATATAAAGCGGAGCGGTGATGATGCCGTCACTATCCACTGAAACGCGCGCTACAAAATGACCGTCTTTGGCATTGAGAATATGCAAATAACCTTCTTGATCGGCGATGGCGATCAAGTCATTTCCAATATACGTCGGTGCGGTTAAGTGGCGGTAAAGTAATGCAGTTTGTTTCCATAAAATGGTGCCGGTCGCCCGTTCGATCGCTATCACATTACCGTTATTATCGCCGGCAAAAATGGCATTATCAGATAGCGTAAAGTCGTTGTAGGTTGAAACATCCGCACTCCATATCGTATCTTGCGTTTGCAAGTCAAATGCGATCAGTTTGCCTTGATAACTTGCAGCATAAACGGTGTTACCCATTACTTTGGGTGTCGCAGAAACATCTGCCATACGTTCAACGTCGGTTTTGCCTTCTGGTAAACTGATTTGTTTGTTCCAAAGTACATTGCCGCTGGCTTTCTCAAATGCGATGAGGGATCCATTGGAAAAACCGGTTAATAAAGTGGCGCCGTTAATCACGGGGTCGCTAGTATCTTTTAAGATCAGCGAAGGCAGGGTTTGTTGGTAATTCCAAACGGGCGTGCCCGTTTCTGTATTGAGTGCTGTCAGTTCGCCATTAATCGTTTTTGCAAGTACCACATTGCCACTGGCTTTGGGGGCCGCGATGACGGTGCTTGGAACTGGCTTTGTCCAAATGAGTTGACCCGTTGCTTTGTCAAGTTTAACGATTTCGGCATTATCAGTGCCTAAATAAAGCTCATGTTCCGTAGCAGCTATGTTACTGCTAAACGGTAATTTTTTATAACGCTGCTTCCATACTGTTTTGCCGTTCGTTAAGCTAATTGCTGAAATATCACCATCATGTCCGGCAGAATAAAGCTGGTTAGTCGCGCTATCAAAAGCGGGTGTTAATTTAAAAAATAATTCTTCATTGCCATCATTTGCGCTCTTAGACCATATTTTTTTAGCTTGCGCCGTAGAAGAAAAATCAACCAATGGGCTAGGATCGGGCAATTTCGAGCCGCCGCAACCAACTTCTAATAACAGCGTGCTTAAGGTAAGCGTGGATATCAAACATTTAGATAGCATTTTCATGAGAAGTTCTCTTTGTTTATGTCGCGCTGGTTAGGTTGCATTAGCATTATCGAGTTTCACCGCCAATGTGGGCATCGTATTACCAGCATCGGGCAGTAGTTTGCCGGCAGCTTCGTAATTTATCTTAGCGTTTTTGGTATCGCCCAGTGCTAAATAAGCATCTGCAATTTTAATATGCGCAAGACCTTTGAAGGCCGGGTTTTTAATAGATTCGAGTGTTTTGATTGCCAATTCTTCTTGATGATCCGCAGTTTGAATACTGCCTAAGCGTAATTCAGCAATCGCTTTAATGTTGTTGTCGTGGCTATGATGAATGATCCAACCTAAACCCACTTCAGCATCGCTATACGCTTGTTGGTCGGCAGCCAGTTTTACTTGCAGAAAAACTCCATAGGACGCATAAGGTGACTTGGGATATTTGTTTTGTAATGTTTCAACCGATTTTGCTAGTAAGTCTGTGCGTTTGGTTTGATACGCGTCAACGGCTTGTTGATAAAGAACAGAGGCTTGAACAGCGCGATTATGTTGATAACTATGCCAATAACGCCAGCCATAAAGCAGTGCAATCGCAAGTACGATCCCCATTACAATAGAAGGCCCGTAGGATTTTATCCACCGTTTTAGGTCATCAATTTGTTCTTCTTCAGTTTTATAAACACTCACGAAATCGTTCTCCTAACTTTAAGCTGGGGATTATAAACAAAAGCAGGCTAATGATCACGCAGTATTGTTAACAATTCTTGGAAGCTGAGTGATTGCTGGGGCTGCTCTTCACGCAAAAACTTAACAGTGATCATATTTTGACGTACCTCATCCTCGCCTAAGACTAAGGCATAACGTGCATTGCTTTTATCTGCTTTTTTGAACTGGCTCTTTAAGCTATTGCCACCGCAATTGGTGATGAGGCGTAGATTTGGAAGCTCGGCGCGTAATTTATCTGCTAAAACTAATCCTGCTTTTTGCGCGTCTTCACCCGCAAGAATAAGATACACATCCACCGTGGGGGTAATGGCTTGAAAAGCGGCTTGTGTTTCGAGCATGAGTATCAATCGCTCGATGCCCAATCCAAAACCAAAGGCAGGGGTTGTGTCTCCGCCTAATTGAGAGACTAACCCATCATAGCGTCCGCCTGCACAAACGGTGCTTTGTGCACCTAGGCCATCGTCTGCGATCCATTCAAATACAGTATCGTTATAATAATCGAGCCCGCGAACAATATACGGGTCGATATGATATTTAATATTCAGCGCATCCAAATAAGCAAGTAACGTCGCGTGATGTTTTTGCGAATTTTCATCTAAAAAGTCTAGTAACTTGGGCGCTTGTGCAACTAAAGGTTTTAATGCTGGATTTTTGCTATCTAAAATCCGCATCGGATTTGTGCCTAAACGGCGCAAACAGTCTTCGTCTAATAATGCTTTGTGTGGTGTAAAATAAGCGACTAATGCTTCGCGATATTTTTTTCGAACGTCTGATGTGCCAATCGAATTGATGTGCAGCGTGACATTCTCGCTTAATCCTAAGGCTTTAAAAATACTTGCCGATAATGCAATGACTTCGGCATCAATATCAGGTGTTGCAATGCCAAATGCTTCAATCCCTAATTGGTGAAATTGTCGATAGCGGCCTTTTTGTGGGCGCTCATGGCGATAAAAAGGGCCTTGATACCAAAGACGCTGTATTTGATTATACAATAAACCGTGTTCAAGGGCTGCACGAACACAGCAAGCGGTTCCCTCGGGGCGTAAACTTAAAGAGTCACCGTTACGATCTTCAAACGAATACATTTCTTTTTCAACAATATCGGTGACATCACCAATCGAACGTTTAAACAACGCAGTTTGTTCTAAAACAGGAAAACGAATTTCATTGTACCCATAGCTGTGAACAATTCGCGCCAGTGTGTTTTCAACAAATTGCCAGCGACACGATTGTTCTGGCAAACAATCGTTCATGCCGCGAATGGCTTTGATCAAAGCGCTCATGGTGTTTCCTGTGCATCAACCACTTCCGGTTGTGTGGGCGCAATGGGGGTTGGTTTGGGTGTTTTTTTCATAGGTGCAGGCGGTGGCGTGACAACCACGGGCGCAGGCGGTGGTGTTTCTACAACAGGTGCAGGTGGCGGTGTTTCAGGAATGCTTTCTTCTTCTGGTGTGGGTGGTATGTTTTCTTCAGATGTCAGAGATGCATCTTGTTCTGCTTCACTGACTGTGGCGTTGTCATCTATAGACGCAGAGATCGTGTTTTCAGGCTGTTCAGTGGCAGGTTCGGGCTGAGGGGCGTCTGCCGGTTTACTTCCGCCATGCCAGAAAGAAGCAGCAATAATAAGGAGGGCTACTACCAATAAATAAGCGAGTATTTTTTTCGAATTATGAGGCGAGGGTTGTTTTGTATGTTGTTTTTTGTCTTGTATGACGTAAGTGGGCTTTGATTTTTCCGTAGTTTTCATAGGATTTTCAATGCTCAATGGACTGACCATTTCATCGACGATATTTTCAGGCAAGTTCAAATATTTGGCATAGGAACGAATATAGCCGCGCATAAATACAGGTGCCAAGTGACGATGTACAAATTCCCCGGCTTCAATTTGTTCAATCATTGTCACGGTCAAATGCAGCGCATTCGCCACATCAGAGAGCGATAACCCGCGTTCTTCTCGTGTTTTCTTAAAAATTTCGTAGGCTTTTACGTGTGATTCTGGCATTTTGAGGCCCTCTTAATAATATATGACAATAGAGGTATCTTACCTAAAATGCTTTTAGATACAAGTTATGATGATGGCGAAGTGAATCAGAGTTTGATATAAGTAATAAAAGAACGGAAGTGCTCTATTAGGAAAGCGGATGACGAAGATTTATGATTTCTGGAAAGATAAGTTCAATTTACCTACGATGATACTGCTGCTGGGTTGTCTTGTGGCGATCTTTCACTTTTTTTCCTATTTAATTCCTTTGACCGACGATGCGTTCGTGATTGCCAATACTCAACCGGTGGCGGCGGATGTGTCGGGGTATATTACCGAAATCTATGTTAAGAATGGGCAGCAAGTTAAAAAAGGCGACGCGCTATTTAAAGTGTTTGATACGCCTTATCAATTAGCCTATACCAAAGCTCAAGCGAGTTATGAAGAAGCGCTCGCGAATATTGAAGTGGTTCGTCAGGAATTAGAAAAAAACCAAGACAATTTATTTTCAGCGGTGGCTAATCTTGATAAAGCCAAATATGAATATGCATTAAAAAATAAACCAGCGGTCAGTCGTGCCATTTCTACACTTGAAATTAAAAAACTAAGTTATGATATTAAAAGTTTAACGAGTCAGGTGAATTTATTAAAAAAACAATTAACCATCAATGATAAACAAGAAATACAATTGCAAAAAAGCGCCGCTGCGTTAGAAGCGGAAATGCGCAATGCAGAAGTGAATGTTGGATTAACGACGGTGCGAGCCGGTGACGATGGCATTATCGATAACTTATATCTTTCTGTGGGAACGCCCATCATACAACATCAACCATTATTTTCGCTGATCAGTACGCATGATTGGTATGTACAAGCGAATTTTGAAGAAACCGATTTACGTTATGTGAGACCGGGCGATAAAGTAACGATCATCATGAGGATGTATTATTTCGATAAAATTTTCCATGGTGTTATCGTTAATAATGTTTGGGCGGCAGATAGACAATTAGTGAGTACTCGAACGCAACAACAAACGGTGCAAGATACTAATGAGTGGTTAAACTTGCCTCAACGTTTGCCCTTGCAAATTAAAATTTTAGATCCAGATCCAAAGTATCCGCTAAATCCAGGCGCTAGCGCTTATGTCTATGTTCATCGTTGAAAAATTAAAGCATGCACTCGATGCTTATGATCCTTATGGAAATTACCGAGTCAATACATTTCAGTGTGTCGTTGCCGTCTCGTGTTTATTCATGCTCAATGCGCTTTTCAATTTTCCCAGATTTAATGGCGTGATATATCTTCCTGTCTTTGGTGTTCTCGCTTTACTGATGTCGATTGGCTATGCGGGCAGGCTTAAGGCGATGGTGATCTACAGTGTCACGACCATTGTTTACGCATTGCTTTTAAGTTTGACGCATAATTCACCGTGGGTGACTGTTTTAGTTGTGGGGGTAGTGATTCTCACTTTTTTTTCCGTGGCAAAAAAGCGCGTGCCCGAATTATTATGGATGATTCCGTTAGTCCATATTGCGGCATATACTTCATTAAAAGCACCCGATGCAGGTTTAGACCAGTTGCTCCATTGGGTACTGGCTTGTACGGGGGTGTCAATATTAACACTATTACTTTTAGCGTTGTTTCCTCGTATATATTTTTTTCGCATATGGTTGAGAGTGTTGCATTATTCTATTACTGAGTTAAAAGAAAGACTGAATGGTTATGAGCAAAATATTGTTATTTCTGCGTCACAGCTACTCTTTACACATGTAGCGCGGATGCCAGCCTATACTGCGATGTTAAGCAATAAAGAGCATGGATTTTCTGCACGTCGCATTTCATTAAAGTTAGCCAGTATTTATTCTGGATTAGCGGCTTTAAATGACCAACTTACCGAATTAAAAAAAACGGAATGCAATGAACTTAATAATCTTTGCCAAGAATTTTGTGTAGCATTGTCAAATAACCTTCCGTTAACTCATTTAGTGTTTATTGAAAGTGATAATCGATTTTTTATCACCTTGCGCCAAGATTTGTGTTATATCATTGAAGTATGGAATCGATTATGTTTAAAGCTTTAGACTTATATGATAAGCGTTGTGCGCAAATTACCATAACGTTTATGATATTTGCAGCGATGCAACTATTTTTACATGTGCCACATTCCTCGTGGCTTATTATTACTGGCGCAATGATATATTCTGGCTTTAACCCAGGCACGGTCATTAAGCGCGCCTATTTGCGTTTATATGGGACGATAGTGGGTATCGCGGCGGTGATGATTGTTTGGCATTTTATGCATTGGGATTATCGTTTGGCGACACTTTTTTACGTTCTCATTGTTGGTTGGACGCTTTTTCTGTGTATGTTGCCGTATCATCTTTTTGTCATCATGTTAACGCTTTTGTCAGACATTATTTTACAATGGGGTAATCCGAATAATTTTCATATTGAAAGTTATGCGATGGATCGATTTATGTGTACATTTATCGTTTTTGGTGTTTGTATTGCGATTGAATATGTATGGTTTGGCCGAAGCAATATGTCTTATCTTAGCTATCTCAGTCTGCGTGATGCATTGAAAAAAGATATTATAGAATTGTATCAAGTTGTACAACAAAGAAGGTCTACAGAAGGGAAAATATTCAAAAAAATTCAAGCGATCATTCCAAAAATAGATCGACTGCATCTGTTGATTAATGATTTGGTCTACGAGCGTGCTCGTGGACATGTTTTTACTCCCGAAGAAAAACA
>JAZKAS010000039.1:5628-24805 GCA_040389005.1 Pseudomonadota bacterium | reverse complement strand
AGTTCCCTTCAAAAACAAGTCAACACTGGTAGTATTGTAAGTTAGTGAAGATGAATTGGTGTTGCCGGTATAAGTCCACTCGCCCGGGCTGCCAGTGTAATTGCTTTGATCAGATTTATAGCTTGATTCAGCGTACGTGGTATACCCTAACTCAACGGCGAACGTTTCGTTAATATTATAGCCTGCGAATAAGCTGCCACCGAACCCGCCAGAATCATTGGTTGAGTTTGTCTGAACGGCTAAGCTATCACCGTTATTATATTGGCCGCCGGCATCAAAAGCGCTGCCAGAAGGTGTGTTTAAAGCTGAATAGCCTGCAGATGCGCCGACATAAAATCCTTGTCCCGCTGCGTGGCTTGAAGTGGTAGCGATTAACCCGCCAGTTCCCAGAAGTAGTGCGATAATACTTAGTTTATTTTTCATGATAGCCTCCATGTCCATTACGTGTTTTTTTATGTCCCTATCAACAACTTTGGCTACTACCGTTGTCGTCAGAGAAGCCTATTTGCGCTTCTGCTGTAAACGAAGTATAGGATCTGTTTTGGCAAATTGTGAAAAAAAATTAATTTATTTTTTTATGATTATTTTTTGATCAACAATTATAAATTTATGATTTTATTTTATCGTGATAGACTTACAAAGAATCTTTTATTGATACGAGGAAAGCAAATGCAGAAAATTTCTAGACCCACGCAAGGTGCAAATATTGAACTTTCTCACGGAAAACTCGAGGTGCCTAACTGCCCCATTATCCCTTTTATTGAAGGAGACGGTATTGGTGTTGATATTACGCCCGTTATGAAAAAAGTCGTCGATGCCGCAGTCAGCAAAGCTTATGGTCATGCACGCTCTATCGCGTGGATGGAAGTGTATGCAGGCGAAAAAGCCACGCAAGTTTATGATGACAACACTTGGTTGCCAGAAGAAACATTAAACGCAATACGAGAGTATAAAGTAGCCATTAAAGGGCCATTAACAACGCCTGTAAGCGGTGGTATGCGTTCATTGAATGTAGCCTTTCGTCAAATTTTAGATTTATATATTTGTTTAAGACCGGTTCGTTATTATGAAGGCACGCCGAGTCCTGTCAAAGAGCCGTGGAAAACGAATATGGTGATTTTTCGTGAAAATTCCGAAGATATTTATGCAGGAATTGAATGGCAAGCAGGGACACCTGAGGCAAAAAAAATCATTGATTTCTTACAAAACGAAATGGGTGTTAAAAAAATTCGCTTTCCTAATGACTGCGGTATTGGCGTAAAACCTGTTTCAAAAGAAGGTACAAAACGACTGGTTAAAGCAGCGATACAATATGCGATTGATAATAATCGTACGTCGGTTACTTTAGTGCATAAAGGCAATATTATGAAGTTTACTGAAGGTGCTTTTAAAGATTGGGGGTATGGCGTAGCACGTGATGAGTTTGGTGCGGTACCCTTGAATGGTGGCCCATGGATGACGTTTAACCATCCACAAACCAATGAACCTATTATTATTAAAGATGTGATTGCCGATGCTTTCTTGCAACAGATTTTATTGCGTCCAGATGAATACTCAGTCATTGCAACATTAAATTTAAATGGTGACTATATTTCTGATGCTTTAGCTGCTCAAGTCGGTGGAATTGGTATTGCACCGGGCGCTAATTTAGGCGATGGTGTTGCGCTTTTTGAAGCAACTCATGGAACAGCGCCGAAATACGCGGGTCAAGATAAAGTAAATCCAGGCTCTTTAATTCTTTCTGCAGAAATGATGTTACGCCATTTAGGTTGGTTTGAAGCGGCGGATCTGATAGTGAAGGGCGTTAGTGGTGCGATAGAAGCAAAAACCGTGACGTATGATCTTGAACGTCTTATGGAAGGTGGCAGGTTATTAAGCTGTTCCGCGTTTGGTGATGCAATTATTTCAAAAATGTAAATTGTTCTTTAAATAAACAAAAAATAGACAGAATTTATTTTTCTGTCTATTTAATTTTCAATTAGATAAAATAAATTAATATTTCCTTTCAAATTCCAGCAATTCTTAAAAACATTAGCTATAAACAACAAAGCAGGCAAAATTTAAGAAGAACGAAAAGGAAACTCTCATGCTGAATAAAGAACTCGAATTAACATTAAATAAAGCCTATGATTTAGCGCGGTTAGAGCGTCATGAGTCTATGACTGTTGAGCATTTAATGCTGGCACTTTTAGACAATGTCGCTGCAATCAATATTTTAAAAATATGCGCAGCTAATATTGAAATTTTGCGTGAGAATTTACTGAAGCATTTACGAGAAAAAATGGCAGTCATTCCTGCCGATATTTTTGATAGAGAAACTCAACCCACGTTAGCATTTCAGCGTGTGTTGCAACGTGCCGTTTTTCAAGTGCAATCTGCCGGAAAAATAGAAGTAAGTGGCGCTAATGTGCTGGTGGCTATTTTTAGTGAACAAGAAAGCAAAAGTATTTACTTTATGAAGCAACAAAATATATCGCGCATGGATATAATTAACGGCATGAATCGTGGTGTTACTAAGTCTGCTAAAATACTAGAAGATGAAAGTAGTATTTTTGGAAGTAAAGCTGATTTAAAAACACAATTAACACAAAAGAAACCACGCTTTAGTCCTGTTACTGAAGAAGAGATTGATCAAGAAGAAGAAAATAAAAGTCCATTAGAGCGTTTTACTATCAATTTAAATCAACGTGCAAAAAGTGGTGTTATTGATTCTTTAATTGGTCGTGAAGAAGAAGTAGAAAGAACTATTCAAATATTATCACGTCGACGAAAAAACAATCCATTGCTTGTGGGCGAAGCGGGTGTTGGTAAAACGGCAATTGCCGAAGGTCTTGCCAAAATGATTGTTGAAAAGAAAGTGCCTAAAGTGCTTGAAGCGAGTATCGTTTATGCGCTTGATTTAGGTGCACTGCTTGCAGGAACAAAATATCGTGGTGATTTTGAAAAACGTTTAAAAGCAGTTTTGCGTAATTTAAAAGATCAGCCTAAATCAATTTTATTTATTGACGAAATTCATACTATCATTGGTGCAGGTGCTGCATCCGGTGGGGTTATGGATGTCTCTAATTTAATTAAACCTTTGCTTGCGTCAGGAGAATTGACTTGCATGGGTGCGACTACGTATCAAGAATATCGCAATATTTTTGAAAAAGATCATGCATTAGCGCGGCGCTATCAAAAAATTGATATTAAAGAGCCAACGATTGAGCAAACAGTAACTATTTTAAAAGGCTTAAAAGAAAAATTTGAGGAGCATCATGGTGTTCGTTATCATTTGAAAGCATTACAAGCCGCGGCAGAATTATCAGAAAAATATATCAATAATAAATGTTTGCCTGATAAGGCAATTGACGTGGTTGATGAGGCGGGCGCGTATCAAAATATGTTGCCAGAAGCTAAGCGCAAAAAAACGATTACTGTTGAAGATATCGAAATGGTTGTTGCAAAAATAGCTCATATTCCAGCTAAAAAAATTTCTTCTTCTGATAAAGAGCAATTAAAAAATTTAGTGCAGAATTTAAAAACGCTTGTTTATGGGCAAGATAACGCAATTGACGCATTAGGTTCTGCGATTAAGCTCGCGCGTTCAGGTTTGCGTGATGAGAAAAAACCGATTGGCTCTTTTTTATTTGCAGGCCCAACGGGCGTGGGTAAAACAGAAGTGGCAAAACAGCTGTCAGAATTTTTAGGTATAAAACTATTGCGTTTTGATATGTCGGAATATATGGAACGCCATTCCGTTTCTCGATTAATTGGCGCTCCCCCAGGATATGTGGGTTACGAACAATCGGGTTTATTAACAGAGTTGGTTCATCAAAGTCCGCATTGTGTATTGTTATTAGATGAAATTGAAAAAGCACATCCTGATATTTTTAATCTTTTATTGCAAGTTATGGATCGTGGTACGCTCACCGACAATAATGGTCGTGAAGCAGATTTTAGGCATGTGATTTTAGTGATGACGTCGAACTGTGGCGCAGAAACCTTGCAACGCAGCTCTATGGGCTTTGCAAAACAAGATCATCGTACTGATCAAATGGAAGCCATTAATAAAGCATTCACTCCAGAATTTAGAAATCGTTTGGATGCCGTGATTCAGTTTAACCCTTTAGATGAAGTCACGATTGGTAATGTCGTCAATAAGTTTTTAATGGAGCTTGAAGTTTTACTTGAACGTAAACAGGTTGAGTTTGTCGTTGATGAGGCGGCGCGGCATTGGCTTGCTAAAAACGGATACGATCCTTTAATGGGGGCGAGACCGATGGCACGTTTGATTCAAGAAAAGATCAAAAAACCATTGGCAGAAGATTTGCTGTTTGGTGATTTGGTTGATGGTGGCGAAGTCACAGTGACAGTTATTAATGGTGAATTGAGGCTAATGGTGAATGCATTAGCGCATGCTGAGTAGTTTTTTTTAGCTGTATGACAATAGCGACTGAAAACCCCCTTTGTTAAAGGGGGTCGCAGAACAATGTTCGGTAGGGGGATTTTAGTCGTTTTCTTTTGGTTTTTCGCCTTCAGGCTTTTCGGGTACGGGAAACTTATTGTCCTTGCTGCGATAAGTAATGCGACCTTTGCTTAAATCATAAGGTGTCATTTCAACGGTGACAATATCGCCAGTCAAAATACGAATATAATTTTTACGCATTTTACCTGAAATATGAGCAATAATAACATGCCCATTTTCGAGTTGAACGCGAAACATTGTATTAGGTAAAGTATCAATGACCTTACCATTCATTTCTAAGTGATCTTCTTTAGCCATAAATAATACGTGAGCCTCTAAAATTTGTACTAGTAATCATACACTACTTATCCATTTGGTCCAGAAATTTTTCTGCATCTAAAGCTGCCATACAACCCGTGCCTGCGGAAGTAATCGCTTGGCGATAAATAGAATCCGCCACATCACCTGCAGCAAAGACGCCTGGAATGCTGGTTGCAGTTGCGTTGCCTTCAGAACCGCTTTTAACACGAAGGTAGCCGTGGTTCATATCGAGTTGCCCTTCAAAAATGCCTGTATTGGGGGTATGACCAATGGCAATAAATACGCCGGTTACCGCGATTTCTTTGGTTTCGTCGCTTTGGGTGCTTTTCAATCTTACGCCGGTCACGCCAGTTGCATTGCCCAAAATTTCATCGAGAGTGTGAAACCATTCAATTTTGATATTGCCATTATTAGCCTTCGACATCAGCTTATTGATAAGGATTTTTTCACTTTTAAGCTTGTCGCGGCGATGCACCAAGGTAACAGTTTTAGCGATGTTAGATAAATACAATGCCTCTTCAACCGCCGTGTTTCCGCCACCAACAACAATAACATCTTGATTTTTATAGAAAAAACCATCGCAGGTCGCGCATGCAGAAACGCCTCGGCCATTAAAAGTTTCTTCAGACGGAATGCCCAAATATTTAGCGCTGGCACCGGTGGCAATAATTAATGCATCGCAGGTGTATTCCGCAGAGTCACCCACTAAACGAAATGGGCGTTGTTGTAAATGCACCGTATTGATTTGATCAAAAATAATTTGTGTTTCAAAGCGCTCTGCATGTTGTTGCATACGTGCCATTAAATCGGGGCCTTGTAAACCGTGAACATCGCCAGGCCAGTTGTCAACTTCGGTGGTCGTCATCAGCTGACCGCCTTGTTGCATGCCTGTAATCACAACCGGATGAAGATTCGCGCGCGCAGCATAGACTGCTGCCGAATAACCCGCAGGACCGGAGCCCAAAATAATAAGAGGGTGATGTTGAGCCATTTTATTACCTATATAATACTAAGAGTTGTAGTATAACTGATTCAATGTTTCTTGGCAGTTGTTTTGTTTTTCGCGACTCGCTAAATGATCGAGATCAATGATTTCAATCGGTTGATCTTGCCAAGAACATGCAAATACTGCTTTCGTGCGTTCGCCGGTATCCGGATTAATTTGCCATTGAAGGCACTGCGCACAAACGCCTTTGAGCATACATTGCATATGGCTATGCACGGAAGCGGTTATTTTAGGTGCTTTGGGCAGTTTATCTTTGAGATACTGTTTTTGCAGCTGCACGATTTCTTTGAGTTGTGTGCTATCACCGATGACTTGAATTCTATCAATTTCAGTCAATGGAATAAGAGGTGTTTTTGATTCCGCGTATTCTTTAAGTGCCTCGATACAATCTTCGGCCCAAAGGGTTTGATCGCAAATAGCCTCGATTTCTTTGCGATAAAAAATTTCTGAAGCTTGCTTGAAATAACCTAAAAATACAATTTTATTGCCTTTTTCTTTGAGTGCTTTTGCATAAGATCGCACGTGCGATAAACTTTTTTGATTGCCAATAATTAAAATTGTTTCGTGAAAATCTGAAATTTTACTGCGAACACCGGTCGGGCCCATGAGCGCAATCGAGTCGCCAATAATTAAATGATCGAAATAATTTTCTCGCGCTTCTTTTTGAGTTAATGTAAAGATTAGTGTGCCAGCGTTATGATCGACATCGCTCGCGAATAACCAAGGGGCTTCTTTCGAAAATTTTGTGTGTGCTTCAAACACTTGCATGCGATAGAATTGTCCGGCGCGATAATGTTTAATCGCTTGCGGCGCTTGAACCTCAATTTCAATCAGATTATCCGATGGATGACGAATATCAATAATGATGCTGGTTAATTGATGTTGAATGTGCTTTTTAAATTCAAAATATTCTTTTTTATTATTAATATTTTTTAAATGCTTCATAATTTTCGGATATGTATATTTCGCCGATGCAATCGCCTTCACGACATTGCCGTGAAACACTGGATGTGTATCGCCAATAAAGCTAACTTTTTTTTCATGATGAGCGTGATACGAAGTAAATGGTCCAAAATGTGGATCTTTACAATGTTCGCTTGAATGTGCAGCAAACAATTCGCCATTTTTTTCTTCATAGGATAAATATTCCATGCTTTTACGTTCGAAAGCATGCGGATGTTCAAAAGAATAGGCGACATTTAATGATGCGCCCGTTGCCACTAAAATACTTTTTGCAGGTAATGTGACGATGCCGTCTTCTTTTGTTTTAAATGTCATTGCAGCACAATGATTTTCTGCATCAAGATTCACTTGAACTGGCGAAAGATTTTCGATATAAAAAACACCTTCTTCAAGCGCTTTATAGAGTTCTTCATGATTATTAACGTAAGCAGGCGAAGCTTGCATCGCCTGTCGATATACAACGCTGACGCCACCCCATTGATGAATGAGCTCAATAAAACAAGGTTCACGATTTTCTATTTTCGCGCGTTCACGTTCTTGCTTTATTTTACTGGCATGCAATAAAAATTCTTGTAGCGTTTCAGTGAGCGGCATTTTGTCTTTCACAAGCTCATAACGCGCGGCAATTTTTTCGACCTGACGAATATAATACGCTTGCGCTTCTGTGGCTGCGTCAATGCCGGTGAGTCCTCCGCCGATTACTAACACAGGCAAACGAATTTCCAGTGATGAAAAACTTTCTTTTTTTGCAGCGCCCGTTAATTGTAACGCCATTAAAAAATCATTTGCCTGGCGCATTCCTGTCGCCATACTATTTTTTACGGGCAAAGCTTTTGGCAAACCTGCGCCAACGGCAATCACAAAATGATCGAAACCTAAATGCCACGCATCTTCAATCGTGACCGTTCCACCGAAACGAATATTGCCGAAGACTTGGAAATAAGGGCGTCGCATCAAGGTGATATAAATCAGTTTTAGAAAATTTTTATCCCAGCGAACGGTGATGCCATATTCTGCTACGCCGCCAAATCCAGCCACAATACGGTCATCTAAAGATTCGATAATTGATTGATAATCGTGAATAGGTTGTGTGATATAAGAGACGGGCAGGGGTTCGATTTTTAAGCCGTCAAATCCCACGACCGCGCAACCCGCTTGTAATAAATAATGCGCCAACGTAAAACCTGCCGGGCCCATGCCGGCGATCATGATTTTTTTGCCATTATACGGTTGCATGTGCCATTCATTTTGCAACAGAGGATTCCAGCGTGTTAAGAGATCGTAAATTTCAACACCCCAAGGGAGTGCCAAAACATCTGTTAAGACGCGAGTTTCAATTTGTGGAATATTCACGGGCGTTTGTTTTTGATAGATACATGCTTTCATGCAATCGTTACAGATACGATGACCCGTCGCAGGACACATAGGATTATCAAGCATCACCATTGCAAGCGCGCCGATGGTATAGCCATCACGCTTCAATGCGTGCATTTCAGAAATTCTTTCTTCTAATGGGCAGCCAGTCATCGTGACGTTGAGTGGGTTTTTTTTGAAGCCCAATGTTTTATCTTTTTTGCTAACTGGAAATCCTTTGGAACATAAATCACCTTCGTGATCATGACAATAAATACAATAATGGATTTCATTTTGCACCGCTTGAGCCGACATGCGTTTGTCGGTGAGATCAAATCCATCGCGTTCACGCAGTTGTGATTTTGGCAGTGCATGTTGCGTTACGCCATTATGTTCGATGATTTTTGTTGGAATTAAATGTGCATAATCGAGTTTTTCTGGAAAACGAAAACTTTCCCAGTTTTGTGTGATATCGCGGCCTTCTTTAGTTAATAGGGCTTGCGCGCACCATTGTGTAAGATGTTCTAATTCGACTTTGAAGCGTTCGCTCTCTTTTAAATAAAATAAGCCCAGTGTTGCGACCTCTAATTCTAAGTCACCAATTTTAACAGTATGTTTATTGAGCTCTGCTAATAATTGTTGATGTAAGATTGAAAACGATGGTAATTCTACGGAAGAATGTAATAAGCGTTTTACTTTGGTCAGCAAAAATTCTTTTCTAAAAACGGCAATCGGATTTTTTTGTTGCGTGCTTTCTTGGCTAATTGCCAGCTCATTTTCTATATTCAATAATTTCGCGATAAATTGTTCAATTTGAATGGCCAATGCAATCAATAGTTCACTGGTTTGAGTGGCCGATAAGGTCAGCGTGGCTTGTCGATATTCTAATAAATGATGATAAAGACCCGCGTCAGCGTGGTTTAAATAGTTTAAAAAATCATGATCGAGTTGTTGCAAGCCATTCGATGTAAATAAATCTTGAAAACTTAAAGCGGTGCAATGGAGTTGAAGTGTTGGCATGAATTCGTAACCGATTTATAAAAGCATTGTGATGTTAACATGATGATAGAATATCTTGCTAGTGTGAGCCATAATATTCGGTGAGGATGTTATGCTGGCATTATTTACTGCTTTGGATTATGAATCTTTTCAAACGCTTTTTCAGGTGATAATAATGACACGGTCCAAGCTTTCAAGCCGTCTACCAAAGTAGGTGCAGCTGATGTTGGTGATTGATTCGTTATTTGTGCGAGGCACGCTTTAAATTCATCTTGCTTTTTGATCAGTGGCAATAATTTTTTACGCGATTGGGCAATCATCTTTTTTAATGAATTCCGATTACTTTGTTCAGTTTCACAGTGTTGCGCCGTTACTTCCATGGCATAGTCAAAAGCCACTTGGCTTTCTTTTGAAAGGCCGGTTTTTAACTTTTCGACTTGTGCAAATTTTTCTGTGAGAATTGACATACAAAACCTGTGCTATTGTTTTTGTTTCGTGTGAGTATAATAGCTCACTTTTTTGGATTTACAAATATATGCATAACTTAGAAGCAGCCGAACTCAAAAAAAAACAATTACAATGGCAATGTCGTCGCGGTATGTTAGAGAATGACTTTATCTTAAAACGTTATTTATCAAATAGTTATCTTCAAGCAGATGAAACCGAGCAAGCACTTTTTGAATCACTTTTGTTAGAAAATGATCAAAAATTATTTTTATGGTTTATGGGGCGTGAAGAAGCACCTCCCAAATATTGTGCATTAATTGAGAAATTACGCCGATGAAAACCTTTTATGGATTATTATTGCTCATGTGCCTGCTTGTAATCAGCGCTATTTTGCTCAGTCCGATATTGTTTATTTGGAAAGTGCTCTTGATTTTAGGGGTGACTGTATTGACTTGGTATAAACTTCGAAAGTTTTCAATGCAATCTGTTTATTTTAAGCGCGATAAAATTTTGGTGACAGAAAATAATCAAGTTTATGAAGCCAATTATCTAGCCTCTTCTGTTGTTGCTCGCCATCTTTGTTTTTTACATTTAGAGGTTCCTGGTGGCGAAAAACGTTGGTGGATTCCAGTGAGTCGCTTAGAATTTTCAAAAGAATCGTTTCGGCAGCTAAAATGCGCGCTACAACGTTTTTCAATGCAATCGTAAAGAGTAAAGAGGGCGATATGGCCTGAATTGAAGTAGCTTTCAATAACGTTTTCAAGGATAATTCATCCCCTTGTTTTCTTTAAAAAGCATTGAGCCCTTATTTATGTCTTTGATACCGCATATTCGTAACTTTTCAATCATCGCGCATATTGATCATGGCAAATCCACTCTGTCTGATCGACTTATTCAAACGTGTGGTGGTCTTAGCCAGCGTGAAATGAGCGCGCAAGTCCTTGATTCTATGGATATCGAGCGTGAGCGCGGTATTACTATTAAAGCACAAAGTGTTACCTTGCATTACCGCGCCAAAGATGGCCAAGATTATCAGTTGAATTTTATTGATACACCCGGGCATGTCGACTTTGCCTATGAAGTTTCACGGTCGCTCGCGGCGTGTGAAGGTGCGTTATTGGTGGTAGATGCGGGTCAAGGTGTTGAAGCACAGACGGTTGCGGTCTGTTATATGGCGGTTGAGCAAGGTTTAGAAGTGATTCCTGTGCTCAATAAAATTGATTTACCGCAAGCAGAACCTGAACGTGTTGCTAAGGAAATTGAAGAGATTATTGGTATTGAAGCCAAAGATGCACTGCGTGTCAGCGCTAAATCCGGCTTAGGTATCCCAGAGTTATTAGAAATGCTGGTCGCAAAAGTACCGCCGCCACAAGGCGATATTGATGGCCCCTTGCAAGCGCTCATTATTGATTCTTGGTTTGATAGTTATCTGGGCGTAGTTTCACTAGTGCGTGTCATGAACGGTGTGTTACGCAAAGGCGATAAAATGCAAGTTATGACCACGGGCAAAGCGCATTTAGTCGATAGCGTTGGGGTATTTACGCCGAAGCGTCTTGAAAAAGATGAGCTCAGAACTGGTGAAGTAGGGTTTGTCGTTGCCGGAATCAAAGAGATTCACGGTGCGCCGGTGGGCGATACGATTACTTTGGCAAAACAGCCCGCTTTAGTCCCTTTACCTGGTTTTAAACTATTGAAACCACAAGTGTATGCTGGTTTGTTTCCGATTAGTTCTGAAGATTACGAATCGTTTCGTGATGCGCTTGGCAAATTAAGTTTAAATGATGCATCATTATTTTATGAGCCTGAAAATTCAGAAGCGATGGGTTTTGGTTTCCGTTGTGGTTTCTTGGGCATGTTGCACATGGAAATTGTGCAAGAGCGTCTTGAGCGTGAATATAATCTAGATTTAATTACCACTGCGCCAACGGTTATTTATGAAATTTTAATGACCAAGGGCGAAATTATTTATGTCGATAATCCTTCAAAATTACCTGCGGCGAATTTTATTGAAGAATTACGTGAACCTATCGCGAAAGTAAATATTCTCGTGCCAGATGAGCATGTTGGTACCGTAATGAAATTGTGTTTGGAACGACGCGGTATACAACAATCAATGTTATATGTCGGTAATCAAGTGTCACTTGTCTATGAAATTCCCATGAATGAAGTCGTGTTAGACTTTTTTGATCGCTTAAAATCATTGAGTCGTGGTTATGCCTCGTTAGATTACAGTTTTGAACGTTTTCAAGCGGCAGATTTAGTTAAGCTCGATGTTTTGATTAACACCGAATTAGTCGATGCGTTAGCGGTAATTGTGCATCGAAGTCAGTCGCAATATCGTGGACGACAACTCGTCAGTAAAATGCGTGAAATTATTCCGCGTCAAATGTTTGACGTGGCTATTCAAGCAGCGATCGGCGCACATATTATTGCGCGCGAAACCGTTAAAGCATTACGCAAAAACGTGATTGCTAAATGTTATGGCGGCGACGTATCGCGAAAACGCAAATTATTAGATAAGCAAAAAGAAGGTAAAAAACGTATGAAGCAGGTGGGTAAAGTTGAAATCCCGCAAGAAGCGTTTTTAGCCATTTTACGCGTAGATTCGTAGAGGCTACCGGTTGGTCGCCCTAAAATAAAGGAAAAAAATATGTCATTCAATCAAATATTAATTGGACTTTGGGTCGCATCCGCTGTGATGTTGGTGCTTGATCTTGTATTTATGGCGAGAAGACGTACTCGAAAAGCACCCGCAATTGTTGCGACAGAATTTGTATTTATATTTTCAGCGATTGCTTATTTTATTTTCACAGAAAATTTTGAGTACGTGTTAACAATGGTGACGATTTTTTCTGGCGTCATCTATTTGCTTGATGCGCTTGTATTTGCACGATTTCGTCGATACCGTTACGCGCGAGTGAAAGAAAAGCGTGAAGTGCTAAATGCTGATGAAGTCGAGTATTTATCCAAAGGCATGCCGGTCATTATTGATTATTCGCGTTCATTTTTCTTGGTGTTATTATTAGTATTGGTGTTACGTTCATTTATATTTGAACCATTTAGAATCCCGAGTGGTTCTTTAGAACCAACCTTGTTGCCAGGTGATTTTATTTTGGTGAATAAATTTGATTATGGCATTCGTTTGCCCGTCATCAACAAAAAAATAATCAAAATTCACGAGCCAAAACGCGGCGATATTGTTGTATTTCATTGGCCAGTAAACCCTAAAGTCGATTTTATTAAACGTGTTGTGGGTCTTCCGGGCGATACTATTAGTTATGTTAATAAAGTATTCTTTATTAATGGCATCGAGGCAAAACAAGATTATCAAGAAACTGTGCCTTATTTACATGAGAGTGGCAATACAGTGGATGCATTGAAATCAGAAGAAAACCTATTAGGCGTAAAACATGAAATTTATCAATTCCCTTCAAGGCCAGACGAAAACTTTACGAATTTAACGGTTCCTGAAGGCATGTATTTTATGATCGGTGATAATCGTGATGATAGTGCCGATAGTCGCATTTGGGGATTTGTGCCAGAAAGCTATATCGTTGGCAAGCCGCTTTATGTGTTAATTAGCTGGGATTCTAGCAGTTACAATTTGCGTTGGAAACGCAGTGGTTTGAAAGTGCAAGCCGATTCAGAAGAAATTATAAAGTCATGATGCATGATTTTTCTGATAAGAAATTACTAACCTTAGCGTTAACGCATTCGAGCGCCGCTAAAGATAATAATGAACGCTTGGAATTTTTAGGCGACTCCCTTGTCAATTTTATCGTCGGGGAATATTTATTGAATAAATTTCCTAAAGCGCAAGAAGGACAGTTAAGTCGCATGCGTGCTTCGCTCGTCAAAGGAGAAACGCTAGCTAAGTTAGCACAGACTTTAAATTTATCGGATTTAATGATTATTGGCCCAGGAGAAAAACGCGGTCGAACTTCTATTTTGGCGGATGCGATGGAAGCGCTAGTCGGTGCTGTATATTTGGATAGCAACTTTGAAACTTGCCGACAATGTGTTTTGCGTTGCTATGGCGATCTGCTCACGCATATTACTTTAGAGCAACAGCATGTTGATGCGAAAACACAATTGCAAGAATTATTACAAGCGCGTCGTTTAGCTTTGCCCATTTATACTGTGATCGCGCAAAAAGGCGAAGTACACGATCAGGTTTTTACAGTGGAATGCCGTGTCGAGGCGCTTAATAAAACAACGCAGGCACAAGGATCAAATCGAAGACAAGCAGAACAAACGGCAGCCGCCATAATGATAGAGAAATTATAAAATGACAAATAAAAAACATTGCGGACATATTGCTGTGGTTGGTCGACCCAATGCGGGAAAATCAACATTACTCAATGCCATTCTCGAAACAAAATTGGTAAGCACTTCTAAAAAAGCACAAACTACGCGGCATAATATTTTAGGCATAAAAACTAAAGACAATGTGCAAGCTATTTATGTCGATACGCCTGGGTATAGAGACGTTACACCCGGCGCGTTGCATCGTTATTTAAATCGATCAGCCGTTCATGCGGCGTATGATGTCGATTTATTGTTGTGGATTGTCGATGCAACACGTTTCACGCGTGATGATGAAGCTGTATTGTCGATGCTTAAAAAAGTTGATCGGCCAACAATATTAGTGCTCAATAAAATCGATGAAATAAAGGCAAAATACGATTTATTACCCATCATTCAAAAAATGCAAGCGATGCACAATTTTTTAGAAATCGTGCCTATTTCAGCGCTTAATGCGGTCAATCTTGATGCTCTAGAAAAAACAGTTGCAAAATATTTGCCTGAGCATGAATTTTTTTATGAAGAAGATCGATTAACCGATCGCTCTGAATCATTTTTATATGCTGAAATGATTCGTGAAAAAATTATGCGCTTTTTAGGTGAAGAAGTGCCTTATAGTGTTGCGGTTGAAATCGAAAAAATTGAGCATGAAGATAAACTGGTACGAATCGCGGCCTTATTATGGGTTGAGCGCGATGGGCAAAAATCGATTGTGATTGGCGATAAGGGCGAAAAGTTAAAGAAAATTGGCACAGAAGCGCGCATGGAAATGGAAACGTTTGCAAAGAAAAAAGTATTTTTACAGCTGTGGGTGAAAGTGAAAGAGGGTTGGACAGAGAATGACGAAATGTTGCAATCATTTGGATACGAATCTTGAATGAGATGATCGTTGACGATGGTTTTATATTGCATCGTACGCCGTATCGTGAAACCAGTGTTATTATCGAATGTTTTTTGCAACATCATGGCCGCATTTCTCTTATTGCCAAAGGTGTTCGCACGGAACGCTCACCTTTGAAAGGTTTGTTACAACCGTTTACACCGCTACATTTTAATGCCCGAGGCAAAAGCCAATTAAAAACGCTTACGCTTGCCGAAGCCACAGCTTCACCGATTATTTTAAACGGCATGTCGTTGATGAGCGCCTGGTATATCAACGAATTGCTAATGCGTTTGTTGCCCAAAGAAGAGCACAATTCACATTTGTATTTTTCCTATCATGCCACTTTATTATCATTAGAAAACTCTAAAACAATCGAAAAAACTTTACGCATTTTCGAGAAAAATTTATTAGAAGCTTTGGGATATGAGCTGCCTTTAATGCATGATGCGGATACAAATCGGGCGATTATTTATGATCATTATTATCAGTTTATTTCTGAGCATGGATTTGTTGAGTCGATCAACAAGGAAAATAGCGATGTTTTTTTAGGCGAAGATTTACAAGCGATTGCCAATGAACAATTTACAAACCCTAAAGTATTGTATGCCGCAAAGCGCTTGATGCGATTGGCGATTCGGCCATTATTGGGTGGGAAGCCATTGAAGACGCGGGAGTTATTTAAGGAGATGTTGAATTAAACCCTAGCAGGCATGGTTATCACCTTTATTTGTGGCAACTAATGACTTATTATAGATGACAAAAATAGCTCAGGCACCACACGAATGAACATCAAATCCCGCTTCTGCCCTAGTCCAACAGGGTATATCCATTTAGGTAATGCTAGAACTGCTTTATTCAGTGCTTTAGCGGCGCACCAAGCCAAGGGCAGTTTTTTATTGCGTATTGAAGATACTGACTTAGCGCGCTCTGAAGAAAAATACACACTCGCATTGCAAGCAGATTTGCAATGGTTGGGTTGCCAGTGGGATGAAGGCCCAGGATGTGAAAAAGGCCATGAGCCGTATTATCAAGCGCAGCGTGTGGGTATCTATGATCGTTATTATCAACAACTCCTTGATCAAGGCTTAGCGTATCCGTGCTTTTGTTCAGAAGAAACCTTAGAAGCGTCACGTCGTATTCAACGCAAATTAGGCAAGGCGCCTCGTTATGAAGGCGAATGTCGACATTTGAGTGTCGATCAAATCGCTGAAAAAAAAGCGCAGGGTATTGCATATGCGTTACGTTTTCACGTTAAAGAGGATCAAGTAATTGAATTTGATGATATCGTGCGCGGCCATCAAAAATTTTCTAGCCAAGATTTAGGTGATTTTATTATTAAAAAATCGGATGGCTCAGCGAGTTTTATGTTTTGTAATGCGATTGATGATGCGTTAATGGGCGTTAATTTGGCGTTACGTGGTGAAGATCATTTAACCAATACGCCGCGACAAATTTTAATTTTGCAAGTGCTGGATTTAACGGCGCCTCGTTATGGCCATCTTTCTTTAATTATGGGCAATGATGGTACGCCATTATCAAAGCGTAATGGCAGCCACAGTTTGCAAGAGTTACGCCACTCGGGCTTTTTACCTGTGGCGGTGGTGAATTATTTGGCGCGCCTAGGCCATGTGTATACGGATCATAATCATTTAATGAGTTTTGCGGATTGTGCGAAATATTTTGATGTTAATCGTTTAGTTAAAGCGGCCGCTCGCTATGATGAACAGCAATTGATGCATTGGCAAAAAGAAGCAGTGATGCAGTTATCGTCGTCAGAATTAGAAAAATGGGTCGGTGCAATTTCCTATGTGCCGCAAGAAAAACAAGCTGATTTTTTGAAAATCGTACAAGCGAATAGTTTATTTCCAACTGATGTTTATGCTTGGGCGGAATCTATGTTTTCAGAAAATCCTAATTTCTCTGATGAAGAGCGTGAGGTTTTAATTGCAGCTGGAAAAGATTTTTTTGAGGTTGCGAATTATCTGCTTGATCATGTCGATACGTATGCAGCGTTATGTGATGGATTAAAAGAAAAGTTAAGTGTCAAAGGCAAGGCGTTATTTATGCCATTGCGCATTGCATTAACAAAAGCACAGCACGGTCCAGAATTAGCAACTGTGTTTGATTTGCTCGGTAAAGAAAATATGAAGAAACGTTTTCTGCATATACTAAAAATTATATAACACAATCTTAGGTAGGGTGATTAGGTGCGCTCACTGTAATCCACCCTACAGGATAAAGGAAATAAAAGTGGATATTAAAATCTATAATACGTTAACTGAAAAAAAAGAAATTCTCGCACCATTAACTCCCGGCATAATAAAATTATATGTCTGTGGCATTACCGTTTATGATTTATGTCATATTGGCCATGCGCGTTCAATGATGGCGTTTGATATGATCGTGCGTTATTTGCGTTGGTTAGATTATAAAGTGCTTTATGTGCGTAATATTACCGATGTTGATGATAAAATTATTAAACGTGCCAATGAACTTGGTGAAAATAGTACGGCATTATCCCAGCGTTTTATTGACGTCATGCACGAAGATGAAAAAGCGCTGAATTTATTATCACCTGATATTGAGCCGCGCGCGACAGAGTTTATCGGTGAAATTATTGCAATGATCGAACAACTTATTGCAAAAAAACATGCCTATGTCGCGGATAATGGTGATGTCTGTTTTGAAGTGCGTAGTTTTGCAGAATACGGAAAATTATCGAATCGTAATATTGATGACTTACGATCAGGCGAACGAGTTGTTGTCAATGAGGGTAAGCGTGATCCGCTAGATTTTGTCTTATGGAAATTATCCAAACCGGGCGAGCCGCAATGGTCATCGCCATGGGGGGAAGGACGCCCCGGTTGGCATATTGAATGTTCCGCGATGTCGACCAAATGTTTGGGTAATCATTTTGATATTCACGGCGGTGGCATGGATTTAAAGTTCCCGCATCATGAAAATGAAATTGCGCAATCAGAGGCCGCGACGGGCGAAGAGTTCGCGAATATTTGGATGCATTCTGGTTTATTGACCATTAATGGCGAAAAAATGTCAAAGTCATTAGGCAATTTTTTAACGATTCAAGAAACACTAAAAAAACATGCAGCAGAAGAATTGCGATTTTTTATGTTATCAAGTCAATATCGTAAACCACTTAATTATAGCGAAGCGATGCTCGAACAAGCACGGAAATCACTCGAAACATTTTACATTGCTTTGCGTGGTTTAGATTATTCTAGTACGGCTTATAATCAAGCTTATATTGAAAAGTTCACACAAGTCATGAACGATGATTTTAATACGCCTGAAGCATTAGCGGTTTTATTTGAATTAGCACATGATATTAATGTAGAAAAAACAGTAGATACGAGTTCGGCAGAAATACTTGCGGCAACCTTGCGTTATTTAGCCAATAGTTTAGGGCTTTTAACGTCTACACCCGATGATTTTTTGCAAGGACATTTGACGCATAAAGCAGTGATTGAAGATTTATTGCAAAAAAGAGAAAAAGCACGCGCGGCAAAAGACTGGAAAGAATCTGATCGTATTCGTGATGAATTAAAGGCAATTGGCATTGTAATTGAAGACAGTATTCATGGAACTACCTGGCGCAAAGGATAAACTTTTGGTTGTAGTTTAAGCTTGTCTTAACATTGAGCACTTATATTGATTGTTAATCAGTTAAATATTTATAGGTTGCCATGAAATCTTTCAACTTTTTGAGCATGATGATGTTGCTGGGCGGTGCTTTAAATGCTGCTGGAAAAGCACGAGCGTTATCTCAATTTGCGCCAATTAATGAAATTGTAGATCCATCATTACCTTTTGGTGGTGTGGGGCGTGGTATTTATGGCGATGTTCATATCGGACCGATCTATAATTATCGTGCTGCTCATGCGGAAGATAAAGTTATCTCACAAAAAATGCCCCTTGTTACTCAGAGTGAGCCTGTATGGAGTGCAATAAGTTCTAATCAAGCATTAGTAATTTATTCATGCAGTTCTACAACCTGTGGTTTATCGATCGGTTATGGAGATGTTAATCCTGATGCAACCTATGTGCCGATTGGTTTTGGTATGGCCGACGAAGCCGGTAATGTCGATTTTACAGCCACAGCGGCTGCTTCTACGCTTAATGGACGTGGCGGTATTTCCTACGGCGGCGCTGGGCAATATCATCCTGAGTATTTTCTCAGTAATGTTGATGTAGTGGCTTCTCAAATGGTGGCGTTAGCCAATAAAAATGGCGTAAACAAGATAGATATTGATCTTGAGCAACTGTCGTCAATACCTCCCAGTAATATGACAGCACTACTGACAACGCTGCATAAATTAGCTCCGGAAATGATTATTTCGGTAGCGCCTGAATGTCCGGGAGTTTCTTCCGCAGCAGGGGCTTATGTTCCTGGAAGCGGTAGTGTTTATAATTATTGGGTTGAAATTTTAAATGA
>JAZKAS010000039.1:0-5570 GCA_040389005.1 Pseudomonadota bacterium | reverse complement strand
GTATTTATTCAATCGTATAATAACTGGTGTAGCCCCTATGCCTATGGCTCCTATGACAATTTTATGCAGATCCTGTCAGATTGGATCAATCCAAACGCAGCGATTAACTATAATGGCTATAACTCTGCGCAAATTGTGCTAGGCTTATGTGCGATTGAACCAGAAAAAGACCCGACGGCATGTTCCTTTGGTTATGCAACGGCGGATGTCGTTAAGCAAACTTTTTTAAAAGCCAATGAGCTTTATGGTTGTACCGTGGGCGGCGGGGTTTGGGCTTCTTATTGTGATCAGGCAAATAACTATCTTATTACGAGTACTATAAAAAGTACGTTTGATGCTTGCAGTGGCCAAACTACTAAACCTACGAACGCGCTTACTTTAGCGCCAACAGCGAGTCCATCTACTCGCGTGCCGACACTCTCACTAACTGCAGCTCCAACATCTTTACGAACAGCCGCCCCAACTGTGCCGACAGTGATGCCAAGTGAGCAGCAAAAAGGCGAAGAAAGTTCAATTAACTCAGACACTATTACCGCAGCTGCGGTAGGGGCTGGCATTGGCATGCTTCTAAGCGCAGTGGGTTGTTTTGCATACAATAAATATCATGCGTCACGTTCAACTGAATATAGCGCTGTTGAAACAAATAATCCCTTTGTTCAATTAGCGTAAGCGATACGTGCTCATTGCATTTTAAAGGTATTGCCACTATTGTTAGAGGCATGTGCGTTTGTTGATAGTTGTTTAATACATGCTGAAAAAAAATAAGATTTCACGCTGTTTGGTGGGTGAAAGTATTTTGCTGTTTGTTACATTGTGCTGGGGAATGTCGTTTCCTTTGGTCGGGAACTCTGTTGCAACGGTAGATCCTTCTGTCTTTGTAATGGTACGGTTTTTTCTTGCGGCGCTTATTTTGTTACCGTTTGTTTTTTTAGAAATAAAAAAATCATCTAAAAATGTGCTTGTAGCTGGAATGATTATTGCGGCATTTAATGTCGTGGTTTATATTTCTCAAACGATTGGCATGCAAACAGTGACTTCTGCAGAAGGATCGTTTATTACTGGTATTAGCGTAGTAATTGTTCCCTTTATATTACCTTTTTTCGCCTTAGGGAAGCCTTCTAAGAAAGATATTCTGTGTTCTTTTCTATGTCTTTTGGGGTTATTTTTTCTCGTTGGCGGTAATGTGTCACATCTAAGCACAGGTGATGCATGGGTATTGCTGTGTGCTATTTTTGTCGCCATCACCATTGTTTATTTGCAAAAAGTATCGTCCGTTTTGTCTTCATTATCACTTTTAGCGTTTTATCAAATTTTCTTTACAGGTGTTTTTTCTATTCCTTTCACCTTAGGAAAAAGCTTTTTGCCTTTATTGACATATTCTGTCGTAGGAGCTATTTTATTTTGTGCGTTGTTTGCAACAGCAATTGCGTTATTGCTACAAACAAAGTTCCAGCATTATACGACGGCGAATCGAGCTGCGATGATTTTTTGCTTTGAACCCATTTTTGGATCGCTATTTGGCTATCTGATTAATAATGAGAAAATAGGCTGGTCGGTTTTTATAGGCGGCGCGTGTATTTTAACAGGTACAATTTTTTCACTGATTAAAGTGGATAAGTATCAGCATTTTGCCCTCGATGCATAAAAAGGAGATACCAATGATTACCGCATATCTTTTAGAAAAAAGTGCTCTTCAGCCCTATATTATTTCGATGGAAAATAGTTTTCTGTTGCAAAAAGCGTTGTGGATTGATTTATTGCGGCCCACTGCTGAAGAAGACAAGCTGGTCGAATCTGCTATTTCTCTCAATATCCCGACAAGAGATGATATGCGAGAAATTGAAATTTCCAATCGTTTGTATAAAGAAAATAATGCACTTTTTATGACAGCTAGCATGTTAGTGCATTCTGAATCAAAAGAGCCTATTTTAGATGCGGCAAGTTTTATTTTAACACCATCGCAATTAATCACGATTCGTTATTTTGATCTTCAAGCATTCACACTGTTTATTTCTCGTATCCATAAAAAAGAAATTTATGAGGAAGACTCTAAAAGTGTTTTGATCGAATTATTAGAAGCGACAATTGATCGAATTGCGGATATTTTAGAGCGTGTTGGCGGCTTAGTCGATAAGCATTCGCAAATGATTTTTCGCCCCAAGCAGAAATCAAAAGACAAAATTAATTTTCAACATCTTTTGCAAGAAATCGGCGCCAATGGTGATTTAGGAGCAAAAGTACGTGAAAGTTTAATTACCTTTAATCGTTTGGTCTCATATTTTAGGCAAAATGAAAAAACGCTATTAGACGTTGATAATGAATTGCATTTGGCTACATTGGCGGCTGATATTCAAGCATTAAGTGACCATGTTGGTTTTTTATCCAATCAAGTAAATTTTTTACTCAATGCGACGCTGGGCATGATTAATATTAATCAAAGTAATATTATTAAAATTTTCTCAATTGCCGCGGTGATTTTTTTACCGCCTACAGTAGTGGCAAGTATTTATGGAATGAATTTCAAATTTATGCCAGAGCTAAATTGGCATTATGGCTTTCCATTTGCCGTGGGCGTTATGTTTTTATCAGCATTGATTCCCTATCAATTTTTTAAGTGGAAAAAATGGATGTAAGGGGCTGCCTCATGTTATGCTATCATTTGATTTTTTGAGAGTAGTTAAGCGAATATGTCTTTTGCATCGTTAGATTTGCGAGAAGCGCTATTAAATAACGTAGCTTCTTTAGGGTACGTCGAAATGACGCCTGTTCAAGCTCAGAGCTTGCCCATAATGCTAAGTGGCGACGATATTATCGCTCAGGCTAAAACAGGTAGTGGTAAAACCGCGGCGTTTGGTTTAGCCGTATTAAATCGTTTGGTTGTAGAGAGTTTTACGGTTCAAGCATTAGTTTTATGTCCAACACGTGAATTGGCAGAGCAAGTTGCCCAAGTGATGCGTCAATTGGCGCGTTTAATGCCGAATGTAAAAGTGATCAATTTATCCGGCGGTATTCCGATGCGGCCGCAACTAGATTCCTTGAAACACGGGGCGCATATTATTGTTGGTACACCGGGGCGGGTGAAAAAGCATCTAGAAAGTGGCGCATTGAAGTTAGATCAATTGCAAACACTGGTTTTAGACGAAGCCGATCGCATGCTAGATATGGGCTTTGTCGATGATATCGGTGAAATCCTGACCTTTTGCCCCCTCGATTGCCAGATGCTATTATTTTCCGCGACATTCTCGCCTCGAGTCAAAAGCCTTGCGGGCAAATTTATGCGCAATGCGAAAAAAATAGTCGTCGAAGATAGTCAAGAAGAAGTGAATATTGAGCAAGTTTTCTATAAAGTACCTGCGTCTGCTGATGCCGAGAAACTACATTTGTTAAAATCCTTATTAATGCATCATAAGCCGGTTTCAACATTAATTTTTTGTACACTTAAAGAGCAAACCTTGCAAATTGTGGCATCGTTACGAGCTGCTGGTTTTAGCGCCATCGCATTGAATGGCGATATGGAGCAAGTCGAGCGCGATAATGCGATTATTCGCTTTAAGAATAACAGTTGTTCTATTTTAGTGGCGACCGATGTTGCCGCTCGAGGGCTCGATATTAAAGAATTGCCAGCAGTGATTAATTTTGAAACTGCCCATAATCATGATGTGCATATTCATCGTATTGGTCGCACTGGGCGCGCAGGCAGCAAAGGTCTCGCGATCACCCTGACGACGTCTGATGACGCAGAGCGTCTGCATATGATTGAAGAAAAGTTGCAAAAGCCTTTACAATGGGGGCAGGCAAGTAAATTAAAAAAAGCCGATGATATGAAGCTTTTGCCTGAAATGGTCACTTTATATATTAGCGCAGGACGAAAAGATAAAATCCGTCCAGGCGATATATTAGGCGCATTGACAAAAGATGCTGGATTATCGAGTGAAATGATAGGTAAAATTGACGTCGGACCGCTTTATGCTTATATTGCTGTACATCATAGTCAAGCCGATAAAGCATTTAGTTATTTTCAAGATGGTCGATTGAAAGGCCGAAAGATTCACGTACGAAAGTTAGATTAATTTTTTTAAAAGTAGAGGAAGAATGTTATGCAAACAGGTGTAGTGAAACGATTTAATAAAATCAAAGGGTATGGCTTTATTACGCCTGATAACGGCGGCGCAGAAGTATTTGTGCATTACTCTAAAATTCAATCCGATGGTTATAAAGAGTTAGTCGATGGTCAGCGTGTTAGTTATGAAGTCGAAACAGGCGAGCGCGGTGAATTTGCTGTCAACGTGACGGCGCTTTAGTTTTTCCGTCATTGCGAGCGCAGCGCGGCAATCCATCCGAAACAAGATGGGTTGCCTCTAGTGCTGGCAATGACGACTCTGTCATTTTGTAAAATATTTTTTTACAATCTCGGCCAAATTGTCATATGTTTTGACTTCGCCCATTGCTTGAAGAAAAGGGATTCGATCAAAATAATCTCGAGCGTAATATTTCCCCAGCGATCGTGATTGCAGCAACGCGGATTTTTCGCTTTCGAGTTCTGTTAAGCCGCGTACGTGCGATAGAAATATTTCTCCAATCTCCGCTAAACTCGGTGGAATAAATACATTTCCCTGTAATTCTTGATGAATTTTTTCAAATAGCCACGGCTGTCCGACGCTGGCGCGAGCGATCATCACAGCGTCACAGCCGGTTTCTGAAAACATTTTTTGTGCCGAGGCTGTATCTGTAATATCACCATTGCCGATGACGGGGATTTTCACGCTCGCTTTAATAGTAGCAATTTCGTGATAATTAACGGGGATATCATAATCGTGTGTCCAATGCCGACCATGCACCGTTAATGCATTTGCGCCAGCCGCTTCAATCGCTTGTGCAACATCTTGATTATATCGATCACCGCTTTCAGCATCGACGCGGATTTTCACTAAAACAGGCACATTTACCGCTGCTTTAAGCGCTGAAACTAAGTGGTATAAATGTTCACTATTTGAAAGCAAGCGTGAGCCAAAATTTTTTTTGCGAATTTTAGGTTGCGGGCATCCGCAATTCAAATCAATAAAATCTGCTCCCCAGCTCACAGCTTGTTGTGCAGCATAGGCTAATATATGTGCTTCATCACCAGCAAGTTGTACGCATAATTTACCTTCATGGGGTGATTTATAGTGATAACGTTCTTTTTGTCTTGCGCCTGAAAAAATATGATGTGCAGATAACATTTCAGAACAAGAAAAATCGGGCTTCCCCCATTGTTCAGCGAGTACGCGAAAGGGCGCACAGCTGTAGCCCGCGAGAGGTGCTTGAATGAGTTTTCTAGGAAAAATAAGCATATAGACGTAGATAATATCGTTACAAAAGTATTATCATAACACATCGAATTCTTGAGTACAAAAAACACATTATGAGCTTTAAATGCTAAAAAATACTTTTACTTGGCGTGTTCTTGTTTATTTTTTTGTTGCTTGTGTGATTGTATTTAATTTTCTTGACTTCAACATTACGCTTGCTCACACAAAGTTAGAATATTTCTTCGACAGCGACATGCTGTATTTGCATCGTCTTTATATGGA
>JAZKAS010000038.1:0-22021 GCA_040389005.1 Pseudomonadota bacterium | reverse complement strand
AATGTTTCTTCGACAAAACAAGAACAACCCTCCAAACAACCGACGACGCATTGGGGATTGTATATCGGCGCTGCTGGTACGGGTGCTTTTGCAATTGGGATAGCGGCTTATTGTTGTACGCACATGAAAGAAACGAAGAAAAAAACACGAAAAAAACGATATGATGCGGGGGTAAAAGGGGAAGAAAAATTTATGATTGAGAATCCAATATCACAAAGTCCTTATGCGCTGCATGGGAGAAAATCGAATAAAGAAATGCTTGAGCGTGAAAATTCTTTGGACTGTAAAGCATGAAGCTTAAAACCATCGCTTTTTTATCCCCGACGTTATTGTCGATAGCCATATCGGCACAAGCATCTTCTTTGTCTGAAGGAAGAATACAATCCTCTGTGGCTGAAGCGAATACCAGTTTAACGATCGTCTCTGGTGATGGTATGTTGCCGATTTACGAAAATTCGAGTGGCTTTGTCTATGGCGATCTCATGGGCGATTACGCCAGTGATGCAACGTATTTGATGAGCCCAGGAATAGGATATCGTGCGATTGAACACAATCAAATTTTGGGTGCTTATGCGTTTGTTGATTACGAAAAAACAAATTTAGGCACTAATTTTTGGGTGTTAAGTCCAGGGGTTGAATGGATAACGCCAACTTGGGATGCACATATCAATGGCTATTTTCCAACAGAAAGCGCTCAACAAGTGGGTGATTCAGAGGATGCCAGTAATTATGGTCTGTATGGTGATCAATATCAAACTTACACCGATGGTTCACATTGGGTGACTGAAACAATGTTTGCGCCTTATGCCGTTTTGGGTAATGGCATTGATACGGAAGTGGGTTATTCGTTTTCACAAGACAACGATCTGCGTTCGCGCATTTTTTTGGGAGGATATTATTATCATCCGCAAGCATCGTATGATTTAAGTAATATTGTCGGCGGTACGATTGGTTTTGAGCAATCGCTGAGTGAACATTTCAGCGCTTCGTTGATGAGTAGTTATGATAACGTCAATCGTTCTATTTTAGGAATCAATATTACTGCTACTTTCGGCGGTGCGTCGAATCATTATTCTTCAGATGTGGCGGATCGTTTGCTTGATCCCGTTCAACGGCATGTTGGTATTATTGATACTGGTGCGGGCGCTTATGATCAACAAACCATTCAACAAAACGGTGAAGATCATTACTATGTTTATTTTGGTACACCTGATGGCAAAGGCGATGGAAGTTATAATCATGCCGGCCCTATAGATCAAGCCAGTCTTGACGCTACTTATGATGCAAGCCCTGAAGGCGCGCTTTTTTACATTCAAGGTGGAGATGAGGTTGTTTACAGCCTGACAGCCTTAAACCCTTATGATGGACAAGATTTTTATGGTCGTACTGCTGATTATATGGCGCCAGCCTCAACCGATGAGCGCCCTGATCTTGAATTTACAGAAGGCAGTAATGGGTTTGTTTTGCGCGGTGGAGAAAATACTTTTTCAGATTTAAACATTTTCTCGCACGGTGATGGGATAGGTATTTATGATTCCAATAATGGCTCGGGTGATTCAACTTTAACAATCAATAACACGACGATTTTTGGATTTGCCACCGGTGTTTATGTCGTCAATGATAATACAACACCAGGCACTCCATCCGGCGATTTTATAATTAATGTGACTAATTCACAATTGAATGACAATCATTCTGCTGATTCTTCTGTCTCTGGTATGGAAGTATGGAATCAAGATTCAGGCACAGTCACCATTAATATTGCCGATTCAGAATTTAATAATAATGATGGCGCGAGTTCGGCAAGTGGTCTTTATGTGGTGAATAGTGGTTCTGGCGATACAGCACTTAATGTCACTAACTCAAAGTTTAATCAAAATAACGCAGCAGATTTTAGCTTCGGCATGTATGTCAGTAATAGTGGTAGCGGAACATTAACAAGTAATATTAATCAATCCACATTTAATGGCAATACGGTTTCTGGTACTGGCGCAAATGTTTATGGCATGTATGCGGTGAATACGGATTCAGGCTATATGCAACTGAATGTGGCCAATTCTTTTTTTAACGAAAATGCCACCAATAGCAGTAGTTCTGCTTATGGAGTCAGTTTAACAAATGCCAGCAGCGAAGATTTGATATTTAACGCGAGTGATTCAGAGTTCAGTCATAATATGGCAGGAACAGACGGCAACGGTTTGGGGATGTTGGCTTATAATCCCTATAATACCAGTGGTCATTTGATTGTCAGTG
This sequence comes from Pseudomonadota bacterium, assembly GCA_040389005.1. GTDB lineage: Bacteria > Pseudomonadota > Gammaproteobacteria > JAGOUN01 > JAGOUN01 > JAGOUN01. The sequence continues at coordinate 19,768 of JAZKAS010000038.1, read as the reverse complement.
CAACGAATTCAAAATTTAATAGTAATAGTCTTGACGGTATGTCTGTCATAAATCAATCTTCGAGTGAAGGTTCATTGCAAATAACGAATCTATCGGGATCAACATTTAATAATAATGTCGTTTATGGCATTTACGATGCGACAACGCCACCGGATCCGGACGGTGCGACTGCCATTAACATTACCGATGCCGTTTTCGAAGATAACGGTTTTGATAATTATAACTGGCCATAAATTATGATTTCGTAAATAGTGCAATCGATTCCATATGCGATGTATGCGGAAACATATTCATAATGCCAGCTGATTCTAATGTATATCCCAGTTGATTGACGAGTATCCCGGCATCGCGTGCAAGTGTTGCAGGATTACACGAAACATACACAATCGTATGTGCATTTAAACGGGGTAATGCCGCTAAAATACCATCTGCACCTGCACGCGAAGGATCAAGTAGAATTTTATCATATTCACGGTTCATCCACGGCATTGTGCTACAATCTTTAGAAAGATCCGCGACAAAAAATTCGGTATTGTGAATATTATTATGAATTGCATTTTCTTTCGCGCGATCCACTGCGGCTTCAGCACCTTCAACGCCGACAACATGTTTAGCGTAACGCGCAATCGCCAACGTAAAATTTCCAATACCGCAAAATAAATCTAAAATCGTTTCATGAGATTGTGGATTTAATAATTCTAAGGCGCGATCCATCATTAGCTGATTCATTTCTTCATTCACTTGCGTGAAGTCAGAAGGGTGGAAACGCATTTCAAGATTATGTTTGGGTAAAAGATAACGAAGACGTTCGTAGCCATCATTGGGAAATAATTTTTTGATTTTTTCAGGTGAATTGGGGTGAGAATAAATCTCTATATTATGTGTTTGACTAAAAACTTCTAAGTGATTTAAATCATCGTGAGTCAACGGCACCATGTGACGAAAAATCAGCGCGACTTTATCATCGCCAATCGCCACTTCAATTTGCGGCAGATGTTCATAACAGCTTAAACTATGGACCAACGCGCTTAATGCAGGAATGCTTTTACCAACTGCGGGGTGTAATACTTCGCATGCATTCATGTCTGCTAAATAACGACCATTACGCTCGCGAAATCCAACAAGAACACGTTGACCTTTCTTGTCAACATATCTGACGCCGAGGCGGGCTTTGTTGCGATATTGTAACGGCTTGCCGCTCAATGCCGGTAATATTGCTTTAGGCGTAACATTGCCAAAATGCGTTAATTGTTCAAGAAGTACTTTTTGTTTGTGACTGAGTTGTAACGCCATATCCATGTGTTGTAATTGGCAGCCGCCACATACGGTGTAATACGCGCAAGCGGGCGTCGTACGGTGAGAAGACGGTTCAACAATTCGTGTGGCAATCGCTTCATCATAAGAGCGCGTACAATGGGTGTACGTAAATTCTACCGTTTCACCCGGTAAGGCGTTATGAATGAAAATTGTTTTACCTTCAAGATGTGCAATGCCACGGCCTTCATGACTTAGCGCGTGTACGGTTGCAGTTTTTGATTCAGTGGGGAGTTGGCGACGACGTCTTCTCATTATTATTCTAACGCTAAAAAGAGCGAGAGTTTACCTTTACGCATTCAGTGTCGCAAGCAAGAATTTGCGTGTAAAAATATTAGGCAGAAATGTTCAATTTTCAACGATGCCGCATTTGGCTCAACAGGTTGAAATTGATGAGTCATCATAGGATAATGGCGGTGCTTCGGCAACCCCGCCCGTGTTTCAATATTAAATTCAATATCGTGAAAACAATCACCATTCTTAATTGTCGGTGATTTTATTCGTGATTTACCAAACATGAAATAACAATAACGACGGAGAACCCTTCTCCCGCTCGCGCGGGAGATTTAAAGGAAAATTATTTGACGCTTTCTTTCTGTGAAAGAAAGTCCCGACAGGGGGATGAGGGGCATCAAATTTTTTAGAGGAAGAAAACCATGTCACTCATTGAAATCGCTATCACATTATTAATTTTCAGCTTTTCAATCGCTGTTATTTCGAGTCAAGCCAATGTTGATATTGGCGGAATAAGTAGCGCAAAAAATCACATTGCGGAGCTTTATCACAATGGTTTTTAAAAAAATACACGGCGCGGGTTTGTTAGAAATCATGATTGCCCTGTTAATCAGTGCTATTTTATTAGCAGAAATTTTTCGTTACTCCTATTGTCTTGAAAAAACGCTTAATTTTTCTGCTGCAAAAGTAGAATCTATCGAAAAAATGAATGTGCTATTTGCCTGGATGGTGCGTGATATCGAGATGGCGGGATATGTGGGATGTGTTAATGCGCATTCAAGAGAAAAAATTATTGATGATGGGCATTATTTGTCATCGACATGGTTATTTGCAAATAGTGGTGCATTGCAGAGTCAATACATGTCGTCGGAGCAATTTGAAATTATTGAAAAATTAAGTGAAACGGAGTTGCTTGTTTCAGGCAATAATCATTTAAATGAAAACGATATCGTTTTTATTGAAAATTGCTGGGAAGTTGAAGTTGCTAAAATAAAAACAGTTCATGGTAAAAATTATGACATGCAAAACATACTGGAATTTTATTATCCTTTAAAAATACAGCATTTTGAAAAAACCTATGTAGCAAAATTAATTCAACATGATTATTTTATTCAAAATTCAGCAGGGCTGTATGTCAGAGATCAAACAGGCCGGAGTGATGAAGTATTGGCAAATATTGCGAGCTTCAATATTTCATCACTGCAAAATAAACTTACCATGACCGTGGCAGAATCAAATACTGCTGATCCTATTATATTAACTGCGAGCGTTTATAATGCGAACTAAGGGCAATATATTGTTGATTATGCTAGTTATGTTGCTTTTTGCATCAGCAGTATTGTTGCAATTGAGCGTAGATAACTATCTTGCGCATTTGATTGATCAGCATGTAGAGAATTTATCGAATGCTAGAGTGGCATTGAATCAAGGGTTTAAAAAGCTATCAACCGCATCTATTAATCCAGCCTGTTATAGCGCTGCGGCAATATGCCAAATAAAAATTTCAGGCATAGCGGTGAAATATGCGTTATGTGAATATCAACAAGACGAGCAAGAAAATAGTTATCTGCAATATAGCTTGGAGGCGAAAGCAGGGACTGCCTCGATTAGGCTGAGGGTGGTGGTTGAGCAGCCATCGAGCAAGGTGGTTTCTTGGTTGTACTTATAAAAATTGACCATAATTACATCATATCTACCTCTTGAAATCTCAAAATCTATCCTCACCTGAATGAACAGACACATAAACTAGCAAGAGGTGCTTAAATGACGTTCGCTGCTCAACCAGAAACTCGTGGCTTTCAAACGGAAGTCAAACAACTATTACAACTGATGATCAATTCGCTTTATAGCAATAAAGAAATCTTTCTAAGAGAGTTGATTTCTAACGCTTCCGATGCAATCGATAAGCTACGTTATGAAGCGCTTTCTGATAATGCCTTATTCGAAAACGATCCCAATTTAGCCATTTACGTCACTTTTGATAAAGCCGCGAAAACCATTACGCTTCGTGATAACGGGGTTGGTATGACACGTGATGAAGTGATTACCAATCTTGGAACTATTGCTCATTCTGGAACGAAAGAATTTTTATCAAAAATGACTGGTGATAAAGCTAAAGATAATCAATTGATTGGTCAATTTGGTGTAGGTTTTTATTCTGCGTTTATCGTCGCAGATCGTGTTGAAGTCTTCACGCGTCGCGCAGGTATGACAGTTGAAAATGGCGTACATTGGACATCCGAAGCGAGTTCTGATTATACCATCGAAAATATCGAACACGCGCAACGTGGTACAACCATTGTCTTACATCTTAAAGAAGATGCCGCTGAATTTTTAGAGCGTTATCGATTAAAAACCATTATCACTAAATACTCTGATCATATCGCTTTACCCATCATGATGGAAAAAGAAGAAGTGAAAGCAAAAGAAGGCGAAGAGAAAAAAGAAAAATCGACAACGCCAGAATTCGAAGTGGTAAACCAAGCGAAAGCGTTATGGACCGTTGAAAAAAGCAAAATTAAAGACGAAGATTATCAAGAGCTTTATAAGCATATTTCGCACGATTTTGAAAACCCACTCGCTTGGGCACATAACAAAGTCGAAGGCAGCATGGAGTATATCAATCTATTGTATGTTCCTGCGCGTGCGCCGTTTGATCTTTGGAATCGTGATGGTCAGCGTGGCTTGAAATTGTACGTACAACGCGTATTTGTTATGGATGACGCAGAACAATTTTTGCCGATGTTTTTACGTTTCATTAAAGGGGTTATTGATACTAAAGATTTGCCACTTAATGTTTCTCGTGAAATTTTACAAAATGATCGCGTCACTGATAAATTACGCGGTGCATTAGTCAAGCGTGTGCTTTCATTATTAGAAGAGCTTGCTGAAAAAGAACCTGAAAAATATGCAAAATTCTGGACAGCCTTTGGTTCGGTATTAAAAGAAGGGCCTGGCGAAGATTTTGCCAATAAAGAACGTATTGCCAAGTTATTCCGTTTTGCAACGACGCATACAGATTCCAGTGCTCAGACTGTAACGTTAGCTGATTACATTGCACGTATGAAAGAAGGTCAGGATAAAATTTATTACGTGACTGCTGAATCCTTCGAAGCTGCAAAAAATAGCCCAGCGCTTGAAGTCTTCCGTCAAAAAGGTATTGAAGTATTATTGCTTTCTGATCGTGTTGACGAATGGTGGTTGGGTCATTTGACAGAATTTGAAACCAAAAAATTCCAATCGGTCGCAAAAGGCGATTTGGATTTAGGTGCGTTGGATGATCAAGAAACCAAAGAAGAAAAGAAAAAAGAAACTGACGAGTTTGAATCTGTTCTTAAACAAATGAAAGAAGTGTTGGGCGATAAAGTCAAAGAAGTGCGTATTAGCCATCGTTTAACATCTTCTCCAAGTTGTGTGGTTGCGGATGACAACGATATGGGCATTCATATGCAACGTATTATGCAAGCGGCAGGACAAGATTTTGGCGGCAGTAAGCCGATTTTTGAAATTAATCCTAAACATCAATTGATTAGTAATATTAAAACTGAGGCGGACGATGAACGTTTTGCAGAATGGACTAAATTGTTATTCGAACAAGCCGTACTTGCAGAAGGCGGGCATTTAGATAACCCAGCGGAATTTGTTCAGCGAATGAATAAATTGTTGATGGGATAAAAAATGTAGGGGGCAGGTCTTGTGCCTGCCCATTTTAAAAGGCCTTTTAAAGGCCTTTTATTTTTTTTCTAAAATAAAAATATCCGCATACCGGTAATGCTGAAATAAATAAAATAAACAACCAAAGTATTTTGCCGCTCTCGTCTATTTTAAGAGTTGTCGTTCCTATCATCGGGCTGATGACGGCCGCAATGGCGTAACATGCTTGATAGATGCCCATATAATACCCTTTGAGATGTTCTGCCGCACGTTGATACACGAGGTTTTGCGAAACTGGCATAAATAACATTTCGCCAAGAGTGACTAAGATCATACAAATGACAACATTAATAATACTGTTATTGAATAACAAAACGGTGAAGCCTAAGCCCATAAAAAGAGGCGCTAGCAACATGATAAATGTTTGTGAAAGATGTTTAACGCGATTAATCACGAACATCTGTAAAGCGCCAATCATCACACAGTTAATAATGAATATTAGACTCAGATCACGCATAGTAAAATGATAAACGGAGCCTAAAAACAGAGAAAATGAAGACGTCAGCTGCGCAAAAACAATCATACCGAAGAATAAACTGATAAAAATAATTGTGAAAAAAGGATCATGCCAAAAACGATATTTTTCTTTTTTCTCAGGTTTTGTAGCGCGATATTCTGGCCCATCATTTTTAACAAATACAAGTAATAAAAACAGAGAAAAAATAGTAAAGCTGATAGTAAATAAAATGACGATATGATAATTATCATGCGCAAAAAAACCAGCTAAACTGAGTGACGCAGCACAACCGATGTTGTAAAGCATATAACGCAAGCCATTCGCACGTAATTGGCTGGCTTCAGAAGAATAGCGCATGAGTAACATGCGTGATGCGGGTAAAAAAGCAGCGTTTGAAATTCCCATTAATAGCAATACCAGTCCCAGCAGCCAGTAAGGATGATCAATAAAATAAATCAGAACAAGTGCGGCGATATAAAAAATGAGTGACAATGTGGAAACCAAATATGCTGAAAAAGTATCGCACAACTTTGCGCCATAGAAAGAGGCAAAAATAGTTCCGATGCCATAAATGCCTAAAAATATTCCAATCATTAATAAAGGGCAATGCAATGTTTCGCGCAAATAGATTGGCAGAAAGGCGATACTAACAAAGCTAAACGCATAGCTAGAAATGATCGCCAAAATCCATTTTGCAGAGCGTGATAGCGTATCATCTGCGTTTTCGAGAGCTGAATTCATTATGGATTAACATCCTTATCATATTATTTATTTACTATAACAGGAATATCAGGTTTAATCACGCCAGTATGTTTTAAAATGAATTTTTAAGGGGAAGATAATGCTAATTGGTGTACCAAAAGAGATCAAAAATCAAGAATTCAGAGTCGGTTTAACGCCTTCAAGTGTAAGTGAGCTAATTCACAATGGCCATAGTGTTATAGTTGAAAAGGGCGCTGCGTTGGGGATTGGGATTCAAGATCAGGTTTATAGTCGCCTGGGTGCTACGATTGTTGATACCACGGAAGAGATTTTTGCAACGGCGGATATGATTGTTAAAGTTAAAGAGCCACAGCCGAATGAATGTCGTATGTTACGCAAAGATCAAATACTATTCACTTATTTGCATTTAGCTCCGGATCTTTTGCAAACTGATTTATTATTAGCCTCAGGTTGTGTAGCAATTGCCTATGAAACCGTCACAGATCGTAATGGTCGTTTGCCTTTATTGTCGCCGATGAGTGAAGTGGCAGGGCGTATGTCGATACAAGCAGCTGCCAAGTGCTTAGAAATTGTTCATGGCGGCAAGGGATTATTGTTAGGCGGCGTGGTCGGCGTGCCTCCGGCTAAAGTCCTTGTATTAGGCGGCGGTGTTGTCGGTTCCAATGCGCTGCGTGTTGCTGTTGGTATGGAAGCCGAAGTGACACTGATGGATGTGTCGATTGATCGTATGCGTCAACTCGATGAAATGTACGGTGCGAGCTTGAAAACGATTTATCCAACAAAAGATTTGATCGCGGAATATGTCATTAATTCTGACGTTGTGATTGGCGCGGTGTTGTTGCCAGGTGCTGAAGCTCCTAAATTGGTGACGAAAGAAATGGTCGCAAGAATGAACAAAGGGTCAGTTTTGATTGACGTCGCTATTGATCAAGGCGGTTGTTTTGAAACCAGTCGTGCGACGACGCATGAAAATCCAACCTATTTAGTCGATGGTGTGGTGCATTATTGTGTTGCCAACATGCCTGCTGGCGCTGCGCGTACCTCTACCTATGCGTTAAATAATGCAACATTACCTTTCGTATTAGCGTTAGCGAATAAAGGCTATAAAAATGCATTAAAAGAAAACGTTCATTTATTAAATGGTTTGAATATCTGCCAAGGTAAAGTCACGTGTGAAGCCGTTGCTAAAGCCCATCATAAAACTTATCATGATGCTTTAGGTGCGCTGTAACGTATATTAATAAAAAGGAATTGCTATGAAAAAAATGATACAAATTTTAGCGTTAAGTGCTATGAGTTTATGCACATGCGCTTATGCAGATAATCAGTTTTATATTGGCTTGGGCGCGGGTTATGCGGGTGCGGAAGATATGCCACAAGGCGATACATTTGCCAATGTCGATGGCGTTACTTCTCAAGGTGATTCAAGTGAAACGGCCAGTAATTATGGTGGCAGAATTGCTGTGGGATATTTGTGGGATACGCAAACAGATTTTGCTTATGGTTTAGAAACAGCAGCTGCTTATTATGGTGTGACCAAATATTCTAATGACGCGGCAAGTGTCGAAATGAATTATTATGGCCTTGAGTTATTAGGTGTTGGCGAGCTAAGTTTTGATAAATTGCGTTTGATTGGCAAGGCAGGTATATCAGACGAACAATTTCATCCAACCAAAAAGAATATCGAAAATAATCCTAATTTTACCAGTAGCCAGCAAGTATTGCCTGAAGTAGGTGCTGGGCTTGCTTATTCATTTACGCAAGATTTGCAAGTTGGTATTACTTACTACCATACGTTTGGAACTCAAGTCAGTTTTAATAGTGATGGCGATGCGACGAAGCTGCCTTCTGTTGATTTGGTGTTGTTAGAAATGGCATACTTTCTATAAATACTAGCAAATTGAAATTGAATTTTTCCAATCCTTTTCAAAAGTGGCGTTGAGTTTTTTCAGCGCTACTTTATCAGAAAACAACATGCCCACTTCTCGATTTTTTGAAAGACTTGAATACGTTAAATTGGCAGATCCCACATAAGCAAGCGCATTATTAAGCCCGTAATCTTTTAACAATGCTTTTGCGTGTTGGTCTAATTTTGTTAAGCGATGAATAGCAATACGATGTTGGCATAATCGAGCTTTATCAATAACGCGTGTGGAATGTGAAATCAAAATTCTAGTTTTAATATTTTTTTTAAGTAATGCGTGAATAATGCGTTTATCGTTGACTTCGAGGGCATAAATATCAAGCGTTTGATACGTGTTGTTAATCAATTGATTGAGGGTTTGCCAGCTATTTTCTGGGCTAGTAATAAAGGCAGTATTTTTTGCAGGAAAATAATGCGTTTGATTCCAGTCGGCTTCAAACAGCTCAGTTAAGTTTTTCACAACATTAGTGTCATCTGTCGTGATGATAAAATTTCGTTGGTGATAAACACCTGAATAAGTAAAATTGCCGGTTAAAATCATGGCGCGTTTTTGGTCGATCAAAATGGTTTTTTGATGTGTTAATGAAAATGTAGATGAATTATTGTGAATAATAATGCCGGCATTTTTTAATTGTCGAATAATTTGCGTGTTTTCGCCAGACGCTTTGTAGGGTTCGTTTTCAATCAATAGTTGCACATTGACGCCTTGAGATTGTTTTTTTATAAGTGTGGCGGCAATTTTTTTATCGGTAAATCCATACATGGTAATTTGAAGGGTGTTTTGTGCAGATTCGAGTTCGGAAATAATCGATTGATCGCCATGATGAGGAAGTGTCTCAAGGCTTGTTTTTGCAAAGCTTGTAACAAAAGAAAAAAAGAGTAAGAGGCTAATCAGTAAACGCAAAATGTTTTCTGTCCATAAACGCGTGTGTGAGCGTATTGCCATCGGTGTATTCTAATTCGCTGCCCATAGGAAGTCCATGTGCTAATCGTGTCACCGTAAGAGGCAGGGTGCGTGTCATATTGGCGATATAATGTGAAGTAGTTTGCCCTTCAACCGTTGCGCTGAGTGCTAAAATCACTTCATCAATGTCGGAATTTTTCAGTTGTTCTAACAAAAGCGGCATGCCAATTTTTTCTGGGCCTATTCCGTCAATCGGGGATAGATGTCCCATCAAAACAAAATAACGACCATTAAACGTTGCCGTTTGCTCTATCGCAAGAATATCCATCGGTCCTTCGACGATACAAATTTTTCGGTGATTGCGTTTTGCATTATTACAGATTTGGCATAAAGCCGTTTCAGTGAGCATGCGACATTGTTTGCAGTGTGTCACTTGGGTGAGGCTGCGGGCAATAACGGAAGATAATTGTTTGGCTTTTTCAGTATTGTTCTGCAATAAATGAAACGCCATGCGTTGCGCTGATTTAGGCCCGACACCGGGTAAATAGCGCAATGCTTGGATTAACTCATTGATGAGAGGACTAAAACTCATGGATCTCTTTAATAGATGAAGAGGGCGACCACTGGATCGCCCCTGCAAATTAACCCGCCGCAGCGCCGCCTTGATCGCCGCCAACAAGATCACCAAAGCCCTCAGGAAGTTTCATGCCTGCGAATCCAGAAAGTTGTTCTTTTGTCGCTGCTTCAATTCTATCGACTGCGTCATTGATCGCTGCTGTAACGAGATCTTCGATCATTTCTCTGTCTTGGATTGACAATCCAGGAACAAGATCAGCGCTAATTTCTGTTTTAACTGCATATTGATTGCCACGTTTAGTGATTTTCACGAGTCCGCCGCCTGCTTGACCGACAACTAGCATCGCTGCAATTTTACTTTGCATATCTTGCATTTTGCCTTGCATTTCTTTAGCTTTGCTCATGAGTTCGTTGAAATCAAAGTTTGGTTTGTCTTGCATAATTGCCCCTTTTTTTATGAATAAATTACTTTTGAATATCTGCGTCAAACATTTCTAACAGTTGCGCGAGATTCGTATCTTGCTTGACGTTCACGACAGCTTCTTGTTTGACGGTATCTTTTAGCTGTTGCTTGGCTAAGTCTAGCTTATGATCGGTGGTTTTTCCATTGTTCGTAGGTGAGGACGGCTCCCTATTATTCGTGTGGCGCGAAACAGGTGCCTCTTCTCTTGGGCGCCCATCGGCTTTATTTAATAAAGTGGGTGGGACTCCTGCCCGGCGAGGGGAGGCACCTATTTCGCTTCCAGCGATCTGCAGGGGGTAAAAATCCATCGCCCTTAATATTAACATCTCAAAACCCACTTTCAATGTGGGTGCAAATGGCAGATCGCGTTTGCCTGATAATGCAATTTGATATAACAATTGCGTGTCATCGGGTGTTAATTTTGTGCTTAATTTGGGAATGGCTTCAAATAATCTTGGTTCATCTTTTGAAATGAGCTTTGGATTTTTTTGATAAAGCGCAATATGATGCAATAAATCCAAAAGATCATCGGTTGCGCGAATAAAATCAGCGCCTTTTTCTTCCATCGTTTGAATCAGCGGAAATACTTTATCGTCTTGTTTATCAATGACATGTTCGAGTAAAGCAAGATTCAAATATTTAGTTTCTGTGCCTAATAAGCCGCTGACTTTTTCAAGGGTAACGCCATCATCACAAAAGGCAATTGCTTGATCTAATAAACTGAGGCCGTCGCGCATACTACCTTGCGCGGCTAATGCAATTTCAAGTAAGGCGGTTGGTTCGAAGGCGATTTTTTCTTCGGTTAATACATGGGCTAAATGCGCGCTAATTTGTGACACAGTTAACATTTTTAATGATAACTTCAAGCAGCGTGATAAAACAGTAATCGGTAGTTTATGAGGATCTGTCGTCGCTAATAAAAATTTTACATGTTCTGGCGGCTCTTCTAATGTTTTTAACAAAGCATTAAAACTATGACCTGAAAGCATGTGTACTTCATCAATTAAGTAAACTTTGTATTTGCCAGAAGTAGGCGCATATTGCACGTTATCGAGTAGCTCACGCGTGTCTTCGACTTTGGTGCGAGACGCGGCATCGATTTCTATTAAATCCGGATAATTGCCTTTATCAATTTGTAAGCACGTATTGCATTTATTGCACGGTGTTGCTGTTGGCCCGGTTTCGCAATTCAAGCATTTCGTGAAAATACGTGCGAGGGTGGTTTTGCCCACGCCGCGTGTGCCACAAAATAAATAAGCGTGATGAAGACGGTTTAGCTGAATAGAATTCGCAATTATGGTCAAAATATGCTCTTGACCGACCATTTCTTGTAGAGATTTAGGGCGCCATTTGCGGGCTAAAACAGAATAATTCACGACATTCGTCCATTCAATGAGGAATGAAGGCGGCAGCCAGTAGCCACACCTCGACGCCCGAAATCACCGCTACCGCTGCTTCCTTCCGGATCTGACGGGGTTCACAGCTTATCGTCGTGAGGGGACCACTGACCACCATAATATCCTAGTTGTCTTGCAACGAGGAGGAAAGATTCTATCAAAGGAAGGGGGTTGTGTGAAGAACTTTGTTTTCCTTACTCAAAAATACGACAAAGCGCCTGCAAATGACAATGCGTGCACGTTGTTTGATCGAGTGGATCAACCGCGGCGTGGCCGTTAATAAAATCTTCTAGTAACTGATCAATACTATTTTTCCATTGTGATTTTTGCTCGAGCCAAGTTGGCGCGCGCATTTCAGGTGCTAGCTTTCCAAAGGCGGTTACTGTTTTTATTTCACAGCCACCATCAGCAATCCCTTTGATAGTGAGATCGTTCCATCGCAGTTGCGCAAAAAACATGGCAGATACGGTGACAGGATGGCTCATACAATAAATGGGAAGTTGTGGCTCTTTTAATCGACGACCAAGCCAGTGTTGGATATTGGGTGAGCCTGTTTTGTAATCGATAATTACATGTTGACCGTCGTCAAGTTCATCGATTCTATCCACGCACATACGCAACGTGATATGTTTGTATTGGTATTCGCGTTTTTGTTCAACGGCAATCACTTTAAAAGCTGGGCGGTTTTTTTCGATGTCTAACCAAGCGTGCATGAGCTTGTTTAAACGAATTTTTTCAAGTGAAGTGAAAAAAACATCTTGATCGTTTTGCTCATCATAAGTGATATCAATTGACTTTTTAATATGAAAATTTAAATCATGCGTAGATAATTTTAAAAGATTTTCTGAAGTCTTAATATTTTTCCAAAATAATTCTAAGGCACGATGAATTCTGTTGCCGCGAATGAGTGCGTTGGGCACGTCGATGGGTTGAGCAATTTGATTAGCGTTTAAGCGATGGATTGCAAAGGCTTTAAAGGGGCACAGTGCTTGGTGCTGAATGAGGCTGGTGCCGCCGGTAATTTTTTCGTTTTCTAAAACGGGTGGTGCGATGTTATCTGTGATGTATTCGTTTTTTATATTAAGAGTATCCGTGAGCCTACGCTGGGGTGACACTTCGTTTGAAGTCATTGCGTGTTTTGGTATTGTGGTAATCAATGGGCTCGGATTTAACTCATGATCTTCATCATGCATCGCACTACTGATAATTGTTTCGGTGCTGCTTTGTATCAGTTGTTCTTGCAATGTTTTGCAAAAAACATATTCGCGTTCTGCGCTTGCATGCGGCATGCCGTATTTTTTTTGTAATTGATAGGGTAAAAATGGATTCGGGGAAGGCGCGCTGGGCCAAGTTTTATCGTCTAAGCTCATTATCCAGCAATGGTCAAATATCATGCCTGAAGCTTCGAGTAAACCTAAAATTTGAATTGAGGTTTTTTCTTTTTCGGGTTGAAAAACGGTTTGTTGGCATTTTGTTTTTATAAGTGATGAAAATTCATGCCATGTCCAATTTGTTTGTAGCGTGCAGAAATCTTCAACTTCTTGCATCAATTTTATAAAGCGCTGAGTGACCTGATATTCAGTACTAGATAAATTTCTTTGTCCCGGCCAATTTAATTCTTTTAATAGATTTAGCCAACGATGGCACCATTCTTGAAGCGTCATTTTTTCGCTTGTCGTCATTGCGAGTACTCGAAGCAATCTATCCGAAACACCCGAGGAAAGATGGCTTGCTTCAAGTACTCGCAATGACGACGCTATGTCGATAGTTTGTTGTAATGAAATCGTTTTCGAGCATTTTTTTCTAAGTTCAATATCTAATAAATGATGCTGCGCCATTTCTTCTTCGCTATTGCCAAAATAAGCCGAACGCAAATATGTGCTTAATGTTTCGTAATCAAATGTGGGTGTTAATAACGCCATTATTAATAGCATGTGTTGAATGACAGTGAATTCTGCAAGTAAATATCCGGCTGATATATCAATTGGCGGCGTTGGTGTATTAAAAACAGTTTTAAATGTTCTTAAGATCTTTTCGCGTTGTTGGTGTAAGTTAGGAATAACGCAACCAATACTCGCTTCGTTGTTTTCAGTATATTTTTCTTTTGCCCATGTGGCCATGGCGAGCATTTCTTCCTTGGTAGTTTTTGGCTCGAATCTAATCAGTGTTTTATTAATGGGCGATTGCTCAATAATAGTTACAGATTTGTGATATTGTTTTAATGAGGCAATAAAAAATTCTTGCAGTGGTGTTGTTTCAATAAAATGATAAAAGTAGAAATTTTGATAAGGCAGTGATTGTATAAACGATGAATTATTGGCATAAGCTTCTAAAGCAGAAGACTCATCAATAAAATTTCGTTTTGAGCAGAGTGTCATAAATTTTTTTGACCAACCAGTAAAAAAATAAAGACTTTCATTGTTTTGCGCTTCAAGTGAAAATTGATCGGGATTTAAGCGCCATTGTTTTAAATCATGCCATGCAGACTGTACTAAAGAAGAGATTTTCTGCTTATTTAATAATCCTTTGCTGATGTCAGATTGATGAATAATACTTTGCCACAGCCATTCTTCTTCGTCACTGGATAATAATTTTTTTGGTGAAATAAAAATATAAGCATTCCATAACGTTCGAATAAATTGTGAAAAACTGAGTAAAATAGGCGGTATAAAAGCACGATTGCCTAAGGCGTAATGATGGTCTTGTAGCTGTTTTTGTAATGTATTAGCTAATCGCTGATTGGGCGTGAGGATCACGTCGTTTGACCTTAAGGCGGTGAGAAGAGTGATATCCATAACGATCAATAATTTTATTTAGGTTTTCGAAAAAAAACAGTGACTGTTAATCCTTGGCCAGATTCGGATGTTTGCAAATGAATTTTTGCCTTATGCAAATCGGTAATTTGTTTTACAATCGCGAGCCCTAAACCGCTGCCAGTTTGTTTTGTGCCCAACACGCGGAAAAAACGATCAAATACTTTATCGCGATATTCTTCAGGAATGCCAGGGCCATTATCAATAATTTGCAATAAAATATTATTGCTGTGTTCGATGATTCTAACATCAATGCGTGCGTCATTGGGTGTATAACGAATAGCATTATCAAGAAGGTTGCGGAGTAAAATGCCTAAAGCAGCTTCATTGCCGCTGACAATCGGATTTGAGCATTCATTTGATAATTCTATTTCAATATTTTTTTCTAACGCTTGTGGATACATAAATGCGATTAATTCAGCGCAGATACTTTCTAGGTGCACGTTGGAGACATCATTAAGTTTTTCTTCATGATCCAGGCGGCTCAATGTTAATAATTGCTGAATAACATGAATGCTTCTGTTAATGCTGATAATAACGTTTTCTATCGCTTTACGTTGTTCTTGTGGTTCTGTCATTTCTAAAGCAAGTTGTGCTTGCGTTTTTAAAGCCGTCATGGGTGTTCGCAATTCATGCGCCGCGTCCGCAGAAAAACGTTTATTGCGGTCATAATCAGCGTGAATGCGTGTAAATAAATGATTAAGCTCATTCAGCATAGGCTGAAATTCTGTAGGATAGCTTTGTGGTTTGATTAAAGTGAGCTCATTAGAAGCCTTGGCAGATAACTCAAGAGTCAATTGTGCCAGGGCTTCAGACATGGAAAATGAAGTGTCACTCATGAGGGTATTTTCTCATCTTTTAATCCTTCAATTGCATCGCGCTCGATCATATAGCCAACACCGCGAATCGTGCGTATAAACGTTTGACCGAATTTTTTTCGTAAATTATGCACATGTACTTCAAGTGCATTACTATCAACATCGTCGCCCCAGCCATAGAGTGATTGTGTTAAATGCTCCCGTGAAAGCACGCGGCCAATATTAGCCAATAAAGTATGGAGTAACGCAAATTCTCGGCGCGATAAATTCATTTCTTCGCCAAGGTAGATCACTGAATGCGATGCTGGATCAAGCGCCATGCCACGATGTTTAATAATCGGTTCTGCGCGATGTGAAAAGCGACGATAAAGTGCGCGTAAACGTGCAGAAAGTTCTTCGAGCTCATAAGGTTTGGTAAGATAATCATCTGCGCCACTATCAAGCCCTCTAACGCGATCGTCAATGGTGTCGTTCGCCGTCAAGAGTAACACGGGCACAGTCATGCCGCGTGCGCGCAAATGCGCTAGCAAATCTAGGCCATTGAGTTTCGGCAAACCAATATCCAGCACTATCATGTCAAAGATTTCAGTTTGTAAGGCTTGTTTTGCAGACAGCCCATCTTGCAACCAATCTACTGTATAACCTTCTTTGGTTAACCATTTGCAGATGCCGCTGCCGACCATTTCGTCGTCTTCAATGACTAGAATTCTCATGTTGCTCCTGTAGTTTTCTTGAGTAACTCGAAAGGCTTGAATAACTTTATAACATCTTGATTAGAAATGAAAGACAGATTATAAGGATGTTCGGCGATGACTTTGGGAAATGCTTTGGTATTGATCGCGTCTGCAGCATTTTTAGCAATGTTGCCAAACAGAATTAACGTCGGGCGTGGACGATTTTGACATAGCACTGGGAAGAGTATTTTCCAAAAGGGCAGCCATTGTTGCGATGAAAGTGAAACGCTCGTGTTGCCGAGGGTTAACGATGCATTGAGTAATAAAAAATCATGTGCCAACAGTTTTTCAAATAATTCTTGATTAGTTTGAATCATATTCGTTTTATCAAGTCTGGCAATCGCGTCAGGTTGTGTGTTGTTCATATCCAGATCGCCGGATGCGACCAATAACATTTTAATAAAATTGCGCAGCGAAGTGGCACGATTGACTGGTTTAGACAGGCCTGTGGGTGCCCAAAGATCCGTCACGGCTTGGTCCCAGAAGGCGTAACCGTTTGCCGATTGAGCTCGTGGGTACGGGGATTCGCCGAGTAAAATATATTTCACCGAATTTTTAGGCATGCTAAAGGCATTAAAAATCTTACTGATACCCGGAAGCCAACGCGGCGTATCGAGTAATGATTGCAAATAAGCCGCATCCATCGCTTGTAATCCGCGTGTTAACAAGGTTTCCCACGTGGGGTGGTAGTGCGTTTGGCTTATAAAGCTTGCAATGAGATCGGTTTTGTCCATGGGAAAATACTCTTAATACGATTATAATAGCCTTTATCATAAAGCAGAGAAGCGAGATATCAAAGAAATGTTAACTAATAATGCATTAGATGTGCTGGTTTGCCCGGTTTGCAAGGGAAAGCTCCAGTACGATAAAGAGCAGCAAGAACTGATTTGTCGATTTGATAAGCTGGCTTATCCAATTTCTCAAGACATCCCCATGATGGTGCTAGAAAGCGCGCGAAAATTAGAAAGCTAATGTTTGATCCGATTCAGTTTTTAAAAAATATGACGACGCTTCCGGGCGTCTATCAAATGTTTGATGTGAATCAAACCTTGCTTTATGTCGGAAAAGCAAAAAATCTAAAGAAACGTTTGGCGAGTTATTTTAATGCCAGCGAAAAATCGAATAAAACCCGCGCGATGATAGAGCAGGTGGTGGATATCAAAACCACGATTACCAAATCAGAATCAGAAGCGTTATTACTCGAATGTAATTTAATTAAAGAGCATCATCCCAAATATAATATTTTAATGCGCGATGATAAAACTTACCCTTATATTTTATTGTCCAAACATGCTTATCCTCGGCTTGAATCTTTTCGCGGTATTCGCAATAAAAATTCAGAATTTTATGGGCCATTTCCTAATGCTTCTGCGGTCAGACAAACCTTAAAACTCATTCAAAAAATATTTAAACTGAGAAATTGCCGCGATAGTTTTTTTAAACTTCGCACGCGACCGTGTTTGCAACATCAAATTGGCCGTTGTAGCGCACCGTGTGTTAAAAAAATCAGCGAATTGGATTATCAAGCCGATGTAAATCAAGTGCGTTTACTATTGCAAGGTAAAAGCGAAGAAGTGTTGCATGCATTAGCTACAAAAATGGATATGGCGGCTCAAAAAATGGAGTATGAACAAGCGGCGTTTTATCGCGATAGAATTGCCAATGTACGGCATATTCAATCTTTGCAATCGCTTGATTTAGAAAGCGCGTATAGTGATGTATTTGAATCGATCGTTTCTGCTAAGAAAAAGTACTTTATACAAAGCGAATCTTTGCGTGACATATTATCACTCGATGAAATACCGCAGCGCATTGAATGTTTTGATATCAGTCATATGCAAGGCGAGGCGATTGTTGGTTCGTGCGTCGTGTTTAATCATGAAGGCGCGTTGAAGCAAGATTATCGACGCTTTACTATTAATGATATTACGCCCGGCGATGATTATGCGGCGATGCGGCAAGTATTGCAGCGCCGTTATGAGCGTCGTATTGAAGAAGAATCGGTGCTGCCGGATTTAATTATTATCGATGGCGGGTGGGGGCAGGTGAATATTGCACGTGAAGTATTGCAAACATTGAATTGTCACGAACCTGTTTTAATTGGCATTTCCAAAGGCCCAGAAAGAAGAGCGGGGCACGACAAGATTTTGATCGCAAATTCTAAAAAAGAATTATTATTTGAAATTAATAATCCAGGATTTTTGCTCATTCAACACATTCGCGATGAAGCGCATCGATTTGCCGTAGCCGGACATCAAATGGCGCGCAAGAAAAAGCGTGTGACGTCGGTATTAGAAAATATCCCGGGCGTTGGTGCAAAACGGCGGCGTGATTTATTGCGGCATTTTGGTGGATTGCAAGGATTACAGCAAGCCAGTGAAAAAGATATTGCAAAAGCCATGGGGATTGGTGCAGGATTGGCTAAGATTATTTTTGATCATTTGCATTAGGGGATTAACGATGAATTTTCCGAATATGATTTCAGTTATCAGAATGTTATTAATTCCTTTTATGGTAAGTGTTTATTTTTTACCCTTCGCAGGCGCGCATTCTTTTGCTTCAACTATTTTTTTAATCGCTTGTTTAACTGATTGGTTGGATGGTTATCTTGCTCGTAAATTAGAGCAGACAACGGCTTTTGGAGCATTTTTAGATCCAGTGGCAGATAAAATATTAGTGACTTCAGCGATTGTATTAATTCTAGGCCATGCGCATTTATCGTGGTTAACTTTGCCGTCGATGATTATTATTGGTCGTGAAATTGCAGTTTCTGCTTTGCGTGAATGGATGGCAGAAATTGGCGCGCGCACGAGCGTTGCGGTGTCTTATGTCGGTAAAGTAAAAACGGTATTTCAGATGATAGCGTTGCTTTTTCTCTTATATTACACGCCAGAAATTACACCAGATTGGTTTTTAATGCTGGGATATATTTTGTATTATGCGTCAGCCGCACTCACTGTATGGTCAATGATGATGTATTTTAGGGCGGCATGGCCAAAATTAAATCCCGCGGCATCAGAAAAGTAAATTTTGTTAAAATAAGTCGCTAAAATTAGGTTGAATGTGAGTTACTTCACTTTATTCAGTATGTTAAGTGTTAATTAATAAATTCTAATTATACTCTTGTTCATAATAAATAATTTTTGGATTCACACTATGTCTAGGTCTAATACTTCTGCTTTTTTATTACTTTCTTTACTTGGGTGTGCCGCTGATATTTTAGCAGATTCAGTGCCGACTTCTCAGCCTTCTTTGGCGTCGACTGAGTCGTCTTCGAGTGATAAAACAAGTCTATCAGGTGCGGTTATTGATGTGGTTCTAAGCTATGCGTGTGTTCTAGCTGCTTTTGCGCTTTTTGGGTGTTTATTTTATAGTCTTAGGGGTGGCTCATCATCTCAAGCTGGAGAAAGGGGCGATCAAGTAAAGAATGACGAAGTAAGAGAGCGACTTTTAGAAGGGGATTCAGGGTCTTCCTTAAGTCAATATTCGGGTAGAATGTTTGACGATGGTGAAGCGCAGCGTGAAGCTCAAGTTTCTGTTGCAAGCAATCAGTGTTAACCAGTGCCGAATAAAAACCTTTATAAGTTGGTGATTTTTGCTTGACATATTCCGAAAGATCACTAGAATACCGAGCTCGGTTGCGGGAATAGCTCAGTGGTAGAGCACAACCTTGCCAAGGTTGGGGTCGCGAGTTCGA
>JAZKAS010000037.1:18994-27256 GCA_040389005.1 Pseudomonadota bacterium | reverse complement strand
GAAATCCAATACTAATTCCGCTAAATACATTGAGCGCGCTTGATCGGCTATTTTAATGCCTGACATATTGGGAGCCATATCTGAAAATACAAAATCAACCGTTCGACCATTCAAGCGTCGCAGTAGCTCGTTCAATATGGCATCTTCCGTGAAATCACCTTGAATAAAATCAACATCCACGAGCGCATCCATGGGCAAAAGATCTAAAGCAAACACTTCGCCTCTGATTCCCACCCATTCGGCTAATAATTGCGACCAACCTCCCGGTGCCGCACCTAAATCAACGACAATATCCCCCGATTTTACAAGACGATATTTTTCTTGAAGCTCAATCAATTTGAATGCCGCGCGCGATCGCATGCCTTGTTTTTTCGCCAGTTTGACGTAGGGATCGTTATTGTGTTCTTGTAGCCAACGATGGCTGCTATTACTTCGCTTCATTTTTACTCTGTTTCTGGTTAGAATATGGCAACTTATTAAAAAGGCCAGTAATCCATTATGTCATTAAGTACTATCGCAAAAAAGGCCTTAAAAGCCAAAGCCCATCATCTTGATCCAGTTATCATGGTTGGACAAAAAGGCATTACACCCAATCTCATCCAAGAAACTGAAATTGCCCTGGAACACCATGAGTTGATTAAAGTTAAAATCCAACAAGGCAGTCAAGAAGTCTGCGATGATTTCGCGACGCAAATTGCACATGCGACAAAAGCAGAGTTTATTGCAAAAATTGGACGCGTGTTGGTGTTTTATCGTAAGAAAAAAGAACTTAATTCTTAGAAAAACCCCTATTAGCCGCTGTAGGGCTACCGGTCGGTCGCCCTTTTAAATATATTTAACTTCAATAATTTCATATTCAACCGCGCCACTTGGCGCTAGAACTGTAATTTCGTCACCCTCTTCTTTGCCGATCATGCCACGCGCAATGGGGGAGTTATAGGAAATTTTATTGACTTTAAAATCCGCTTCATCATCACCGACAATATGATACGTCACCGTCGCGTTAGTATCGATATTTAATAATGTAACGGTTGCACCAAAAATCACTTTGCCTTCATTGGTCATGGTTGCAATATCAATAATATGTGAATTTGAAAGCTTAGTTTCAATTTCTCTGATACGACCTTCACTGAAACTTTGTTGCTCTTTAGCTGCGTGATATTCGGCATTTTCTTTTAAATCACCATGCGCACGTGCTTCTGAAATCGCCTTAATGATTCTAGGCCTTACAACAAATTTCAAATCATGCAATTCTTGTTCTAATAGTTTTGATCCGTGAATGGTCATAGGAACTTTGGCAGACATATTTCACCTCGTAATTTGAGAGGGCGACCGCCGGTAGCCCCTACATCAATGTATTTTTTAATGCCGTCGATTATTTTAATTTTTCAAAAAAAATCTTGATGCTATTTAACCAAGAATTTTCTTTAGGCAAATGTTTATCTTTATTCGCTAAAATCAATTCATCAAATGATGTTAAAAGTTTCTTTTGTTCCGCGGTTAAATTAACCGGGGTTTCAATATTCACTTTACACAATAAATCACCCGTTGAACCGCCGCGTGCAGATTTTACACCTTTGCCTCGCAATCGATAGAGCTTTCCAGTTTGCGTACCTGCATCAATTTTAAGTTTTAACTTTCCTGTTAATGTGGGAACTTCAATTTCACCGCCTAAGGTTGCCGTGGCAAAACTAATCGGCACTTCGCAATACAAATGACTTTCTTGCCGCTTGAAAATGGAATGCTCTTGTAAATGAACTTCAATATATAAATCGCCTGAAGGACCGCCGCGCTCCCCCACTTCTCCTTCACCGGTTAAACGAACGCGATCGCCGGTATCAACTCCGGCTGGAATGCTGACAGACAGCGTTTTATGATCTCGTTTTCGGCCTGAGCCATGGCACGTTTTACATGGATTTTTAATGACTGTACCGGCACCTCGACAATGTGGGCACGGTTGTTGAATGGCCATAAATCCTTGACGAATATGAATTTGCCCGGTGCCATGGCAATGAGAACACGATTCTGGCTTTGAACCATCGGAAGTACCTTTGCCACCACATGGATCACAACCGACCAAAGTAGGCACACGAAGTGTGATCTTATCGCCTTTAACCGCTTGTTCGAGCGTTAATTCAACTTTATGTAATAAATCAGCACCACGTTGCGCACCGCCGCGTTTGTTGCCACGCCCGCCACCAAAGGCATCGCCAAACATATCGCCAAACATGTCACTAAAATCAAAGCCACCAAATCCACCGTGACCGCCGCCGCCATGACCACCCGCGGATCCATCAACACCTGCATGGCCAAATTGATCATACGCCGAACGTTTTTGCGCATCGGATAAAACCGCATAAGCATTATTAATTTCTTTAAATTCTGCCTCTGCTTTTTTCTTTGCTGCTTCATCACCCTGATTGCGATCAGGATGATGTTTCATAGCTAAGCGTTTGTACGCTTTTTTGATATCAGCATCGGAGGCGCTTTTGGCAACGCCTAGGACTTCGTATAAATCTCGTTTGGACATTCTGCTTTTTCTCTATTAGAGTTCTTTCCAAGCCCTTGTTGTCGTCATTGCGAGTACTCGAAACAATCCACCTTCTTCTGTTTTTTCGGATGGATTGCCGCGCTGCGCTCGCAATGACGCCCCCTTCGGGGACGCCTGGAAAGAAGTTTATTTCTTATCGTCGTCTTTAACTTCTTCAAACTCCGCATCAACGACATCATCCCCTGCGGCATGGCCTGAATCTTGCGCTTGAGAAGGTTGTTCAGCACCAGCTGCACCAGCCGAAGCTTGACCTAATTTTTCAGCAGCGTCTGTCAAATCTTTGGTACGTGCTTCAATCGCTTCTTTATCATCTGATTTGATAACTGCTTTCAATGCATCAATCGCCGATTGAATATGCTCTTTATCAGAGGCAGGTAGCTTATCGCCCGCTTCTTTCAAAGATTTTTCAACAGAATGTAAAGTACCATCCGCTTGGTTACGTGTATTCACCAATTCGTGGAATTTTTTATCATCTTCTGCATTGGCTTCGGCATCGCGTACCATTTTTTCGATTTCTTCGTCAGACAAGCCGCTAGATGCTTTGATGATAATCGATTGCTCTTTACCGGTCGCTTTATTTTTCGCAGATACGTGCATAATACCATTCGCATCGATATCAAATGTCACTTCAATTTGTGGTGTACCACGTGCGCCTGCAGGAATGTCTGTTAAGTCAAATCGACCTAACGATTTATTCGCGCTGGCACGATCACGCTCCCCTTGCAATACATGAATCGTCACTGCCGATTGATTGTCTTCTGCAGTTGAGAACGTTTGCGATGCCTTGGTTGGAACCGTTGTATTTTTTTCGATGAGTTTTGTCATCACGCCGCCCATGGTTTCAATACCAAGAGACAATGGAGTCACGTCTAATAATAAAACGTCTTTTACACCACCTGATAATACGCCGCCTTGAATTGCAGCACCCATTGCCACTGCTTCATCAGGATTCACATCATGACGTGGATCTTTACCGAAGAACGCTTTAACAGCTTCTTCGACTTTCGGCATACGTGTTTGACCACCGACAAGAATCACGTCAGAAATATCATTCACAGACACGCCAGAATCTTTAATCGCAATTTTGCAAGGTTCAATACTACGTGCAATTAAATCTTCTACTAATGATTCCAATTTAGCACGCGTAATTTTCACGTTTAAATGCTTTGGACCCGTTGAATCCGCTGTTACGTAAGGCAGATTAACTTCGGTTTGTTGCGCAGAAGAAAGTTCAATTTTTGCTTTTTCAGCCGCTTCTTTAAGACGTTGTAGCGCGAGTGAATCTTTACTTAAGTCAATGCCAGAATCTTTTTTGAATTCTGCGACGAGATATTCCATCAAGCGTTGATCAAAATCTTCACCACCTAAATGTGTATCACCATTCGTAGATAATACTTCAAATTGATGTTCGCCATCGACTTCGGCAATTTCAATAATCGAAACGTCGAAAGTACCGCCCCCCAAATCGTACACGGCAATTTTGCGATCGCCACCTTTTTTGTCCATACCATAGGCCAACGCAGCCGCAGTAGGTTCGTTGATAATACGCATAACTTCAAGACCAGCAATGCGCCCAGCATCTTTAGTCGCTTGACGTTGAGAATCATTGAAATAAGCAGGAACGGTAATAACCGCTTTTGTCACAGCATGACCCAAATAATCTTCAGCAGTTTTTTTCATTTTCATTAAAACTTGTGCAGAAATTTGCGGTGGCGCCAATTTATCTTTTTTACCATCTTGCTCAACTTGTACCCACGCATCACCGTTATCCGCTTTGACAATATCGTAAGGCGCATTTTTCTTCTCAGAAGAAACTTCATCAAATTTATGTCCAATCAATCGTTTTGCAGCATATACGGTGTTTTTGGGATTGGTCACCGCTTGGCGTTTTGCCGCCTGGCCAACTAAAATTTCACCGTTAGCGACATAAGCAACGATCGATGGCGTTGTACGCGCACCTTCAGCATTTTCAATGACTTTAGGTTTTCCGGCTTCCATCACAGAAACACACGAATTGGTGGTACCTAAATCGATACCAATAATCACTTCAGAAGTTCTAGCGTCAGACATTATGAGTCTCCTTTTAAGATTTAAATATTTCGTTGTAAATTAAATAAGTTATAGTACATATTGGGGTGCGTTTCCTCTTTTCAAGCATGCAATTTAAGCACTTGAAACAACAACCATGGCAGGTCGCACTAATCGATTATTCAATAAGCACCCTTTTTGTAGCACTTGAAGCACTACATTGGCTTCTACACCTGGACTTGCTTGCATCGAAATAGCTTCATGGAATTCAGGGTTAAACCGCTCCCCTTTTGGATTCAGCATTTCCACACCAAACTTTTCAAGTGTTGATAAAAAGTCTTTATGTGTCAGCTCAATCCCTTCTTTGATGGCATTAAGATTGCCTGGATCGCTGTCCAACACATTGACACTGCGTTCAAAATTATCAATCACGCTAATTAAAGATTGAACGAATGATTTGAGCGCAAAATTGCGAATATTTTGTTTTTCTTTCTCGGCACTATGTGACAAATTGCTGGTCTCAGCCTTAGCACGAACAAATTGCTCCCAATTATCGCTGGCTTCTTTTCTAGCTTTTAATAGCTCTTTCACTAATTCAGCTTTGTCCATCGACGCTAATGCAGCCGCTTCATCACCTTCAAAAAAGTCGAGTTCCGTTTCTTTGGGCTGTTGATCTTTCAGCGCCTGTTCTTCTTGCTCGCTTTTCTCAGCGTATTCCCATTGCTTGCCTGCACCTGATGCGTTTTCTTGGCTCATGTTTTTCTCCAATAACGAATAATCAATACTATCTAGGGATGATTTTGTATAATTCAAGTCTACTTTCAATTTAAATAGCTTGGTAGTAGAGTTACTCACTTACTAAAACTATAGATCGATTCTCATGGAATTCAAAACGATTGGACTTTTTGGACATATGCGCTCGCAAGATATACGCGAGACCGTGTCTACAGTTTGCACATTTTTAAAAGATAAAGGCTGTCGCGTAATCTTAGAATCGAGCTTAGCAGAGAGTTTGGGCGAAAAGACGCTAGAAACTGCGACCATTACAAATTTAAGCCCGATCATCGATCTTGCGTTAGTCATTGGCGGCGATGGCGCGCTCCTTAGTACCGCTCGTGCCTTGGTTGAACATAAAATACCTTTACTCGGCATTAACCGTGGCAGCTTAGGATTTCTAACCGATATTCGCCCTGCAGAAGTCGAACAAAAACTCGAAGAAATTCTTGCCGGAAAATTTCACACCGAAAAACGCTTTCTTCTAGAAACGACTATCACCGATAACAATACCACTCAACAAGGTCATGCACTCAACGAAATCGTATTATCGGCTCAAGGTGCGCATCATCTAATTCAATATGAAATTCTTGTCGATAAACATTTTATGTGTCGCCAACGTGCCGATGGCTTGATTATTGCAACCCCCACTGGTTCAACCGCTTATTCGCTTTCTGGCGGTGGACCGATTATTCATCCAGAACTCAATGCGCTCACGCTCGTACCGATGTTTCCTCATACGTTAAGTATGCGACCGATTGTTATCAATGGCGACAGCACTATTCTTTTGCGTGTCAAAGATAATAGTAATAAGCATACTCAAATCCAAATCAGTTGCGATAGCCAAACGTTTTATCCTGTGAGCGAAAACAGTGTGATTGAGATTAAGAAAAAACAAGAAAGTATTACGCTGATTCACCCGACCAGTTATAATTATTACAAAAGTTTACGCAGCAAATTACATTGGGGGTCAGGGCTCGTCTAATGCTAAAACATATTTATATTCGAAACTTTGTTTTTATTGATACCCTGGAATTATCCTTAGATTCTGGCGTCATCATGATCACCGGTGAAACAGGCGCAGGAAAATCTATTATTCTTGGTGCGATTGATGCCGCATTAGGTCAACGTAACGCACACGAAAAAATAAAGCTCGATGAAAATGAAGCAGAAGTGATCTTAACGTTTGATCTCACACATAATAACAAAGCCAAAAATTATCTCGAAGAAAACGCGCTGAATAGCGATGAATCCGAATGCCTTATTCGCCGAGTTATTTATAAAGATGGTAAAACGCGTAATTTTATTAATGGTCGCCCGAGTAATATCAGCGCGTTACGCGAACTCGGTGAATTATTGTTGTTATTACATACACAAAATGAAAATCAGATTTTATTAAGCACGCCAGGCCAAACGCAATTACTCGATGCTTATGCGGGCACGCAATCTTTATTAGATAATCTCAATCAAACCGTTTCACAATGGAAAAAAATTGAAAGCGAAATAAAATTAATTACTTCTAAATCCGGTGAAAAAAATCAGCGCTTAGATTATTTGCGTTATCAACATCAAGAACTTGCAGATGCCAAATTGGATTTACAAGAAATACTTGCCCTCCCCGCGCAACATAAAGCGCTAGCGTCAGCCAAAGAAATAATTGAACTCTATGAAAATATTTTAAGCGCTTTTTCTCCAACTGATTCCATCGGGGTTTTAGAGCTGCTAAATCGTTTGCGACAACCGATTCTGGCCGTTGAAAAATTATCACATCAACCAAAAGAACTTAGCGAGCTTCTCAATAATGCCATCGTGCAAATGGAAGAACTTTCTAGCAGCGCGACTCGATTAATGCATTCGGTAGATGTCGATCCAGAAAAGCTCATGCGCGTTGAAGAGCGTATCGCAGAACTTTATCAACTAGCACGCAAACATCATATGAACTCGGAAGATTTGCCGCAGCTTTTGAACACTATTGAACAAGAAATCGAAGATCTCAGTGCCAGTGAGCAAAAACTTAAAATATTAGAAAAAGAAAAAACAACGCTGGAACAAAATTATCACGCATTCGCTGAAAAATTAACGAAAAAGCGCACGCAATCCGCCAAAACACTTTCTAAACAAGTCACTGATTTAATTCAAGAGCTGGGAATGCCTACAGCGATTTTTTCGATTACCTTACAACCTATCGAAGTATCGACACCAAACGCTAATGGCGCGGAACAAGCCGCATTTATGATGCAAGCGAATACAAAATACCCTGAAGTACTTTTGAAGAAAACTGCATCGGGCGGCGAACTCGCGCGCGTGTCACTCGCTTTGCAAACACTCCTCGCTGCTTATATTCAAATCCCCACGCTTATTTTAGATGAAATTGACATTGGCGTCGGTGGAAAAATCGCCGCGATGATTGGCCAACAATTACGAAAGCTTGGGGAAACCCATCAAGTGATTTGTATCACGCATCAACCGCAAATTGCTGCGTCAGGCGATCAACACTTAAAGGTCGAAAAACACGATCAGAAGCAAAAAACCACAGTGAATGTATCGACGCTAAATAATGAGCAACGTGTTGACGAAATTGCCAGAATGCTCGGTGGATTAACAATCACTGATCATGCGCAACAACATGCTAAAGAAATGTTAGCAGCCTTCAGGATGCCTTAATAAAAAACTTGTATAAAGTAAGTTCTTTTAAACTTGAGAGAAAAAAAACAATGAAACCTATTAACACAACAATAACAAAATCAACAAGCACTTCTAGCGATTTGTCCAGCATGCTTCTTAGAGTCGAAGAAACAAGATATGGCGCAGGATCTTCTGCTGTATTTACGGCTATCGGCACTCCAAAAAAAGGTGTCGAGACTCCTAAAGCAACACAAAGTTCAAGTCCAGCCCCAATCGGCCGTTAA
>JAZKAS010000037.1:0-18984 GCA_040389005.1 Pseudomonadota bacterium | reverse complement strand
TCTCGCTTTTATTTAAAGCTTGCTTAAGAACTTTTTTAAAGGTATTAAGCAAGCTCTTAAGCTTGGCACGCTTGGCACAGGCCGTAAATTGTCAAACAATGATCTTTCATCACAAACCCAAATTGCTGCGTTAATTCTTCTTGTCGCGCTTCAATGACTGGATCATGAAATTCAACCACTTTTCGACACTTCATACACACCAAATGATCATGATGCTCGCCATGATTGAGCTCAAAAACGCTGTGGTTTTCCTCGAAATTATGCCGAATAACTAATCCCGCTACTTCAAACTGAGTAAGTACGCGATAAATGGTTGCAATACTGATATCACTATCTAATTCATACAGTTGCTGATAAATCTCTTCCGCACTTAAATGCCGCTCACCTGAAGTGGTTAGCAATTCAAGAATTCGCACACGCGGAGTGGTTATTTTTAAGCCAACTGCTTTTAAGTGGTTCTTTCCCATTATCCTGCCCAACTTGATTCAAGCTGGTATTGTACCTCAAATTCGTAACAGGTATCATCATGCCCTTCATCATTGAGGAATAACCATGAAGCACGTTCTATCCGTTTCAATTTTGGCGTCTATTTTGTTATTAGCGGCTTGCAAGCCTTATGAAATGGACATTCCTCAAGGAAAAACGCTTTCTCCACAACAAGTGTCACAGGTAAAACCCGGCATGACCAAAGAGGCTGTTTTGCGTGATCTCGGAACACCGCTGCAAGGCGAATCAGCTTATGATATCAATCGATTAGATTATATTGTCACCATGCAAAAAAATGGCGGCGATATTACTGAAAATCGTTTGTCTATTTACTTTAAAAATGGCGTAGTGAAAGAGATCGTGCAAAAAGATTATGTCACGAAGGTAGATTAATATTTTCTGCGTTTAGGCGCTGGCGCACGCCGGCGTCTTGCCTCCATAGGATCAAGCAATAAAGGTCGATAAATTTCGACCCGATCACCCTCATAAACAGGATCTGTTAATAATTTTTTTTGCCCAAAAATACCGACATTTAAACTACTTAACTCTAATTCAGGGAAGTTTTCTAATACGCCGGAAGCGCGAATCACTTCTTCAATCGTAATGCCTTCTTGTAAACTAAGCGCAATTAAATATTGTTCTTTTTCGCTGGCGTACAGGCATTCTACTTTCATTTTTTACCTCCATACAATGCATGCGCCCGAGTAACAAAACTTTGTAACATCGAATCTGCCGCTGGCTCGAATACTTTTTTAAACGGCAAATTCATTAAACCGGGTAAAAATTCAAAATCAAGATCCAAAATAATTTTACACCCAAGATCTTGAATTGCGATAAATTGCCATTCGCCCATTAAATATTTAAACGGGCCATTCATTAACTGCATGTTAATTTTTTTATTAAGCTCCAGATCGTTTTTTGTTGAAAACGTTTTTGCTATACCCATTTTTTTAATGAAAATAGAGGCGCGCATCAAAACATCGGATTGTTCAATAATTTCTGTCGCATGACACCAGGGTAAAAACTCTGGATAGCACTTAACATCATTGACGAGTTGATACAGGGCTTCTGGAGAATAAGGCAACAAAGCTTCACGATGGATTTTTGGCATTTTTTATTCCGTTTTTTAATGAAATGTTATACCCTGTCACAAGGAGACAGATATGAGCAAAAATAACAATACCACTGATAATACCATAGCCTTAAACCGAAAGGCATCTCATGACTATTCGTTTGAAGCTAGTTATGAAGCTGGAATTGCCTTTATGGGCTGGGAATTAAAAAGTATTCGTCAAGGTCGAGTCAATCTAAAAGAAAGCTATATCCTCATCAAACAAGGTGAAGCGTGGATTATTGGCATGCACATATCACCTTTATCTACCGCTTCAACACATGTTAATGCTGACCCAACCCGCACGCGCCGCCTCTTATTAAATAAATCAGAATTAAAAAAATTGATTGGTGCAACTCAGCGTGATGGCTATACCGTTATTATTCGATCGCTATATTGGAAGCGCAACTGGGTGAAAGCCAACATCGCTTTAGCGAAAGGAAAAGAAGCGCACGATAAGCGCGCCTCTGAAAAATCAAGAGATTGGGACAGAGAACGCGCGCGGATTATTAAAGGCGCGTCGAATTAACAGAAGTCGATTTTGACAAAATTGGATTGTCCACGGGCGCTGATACACTTTCCTTTGTATCATGACCCGGAAAAAACGAACCTAAATAACAAAGCAATTTTTGAACATAAGTAGGTTCAGGCCGCGCTTGCCATAAACGATAAGCCGCAATTTTATCTTCAGTTATTTCAAAATGCTTTCGCATCTCTGGCTGCCAAATATTTTCTTCTGACCACAAAGCCTCTAAGCATTCTTTATGCAAAAATTTTGCATAAACATGAACGTTAGAATTTTGTGCTAATGTAGAAAAATAATCACATAAAAATTCTTGCGCGCGCTGGCTTAAACGCTTATGTTGATCTTGCTCATCATAAGTATCTGCATGCTTTGAATTCCAGCATAAAAATATTGCTTTAACTTCATCGACATAAGCTCCTTGCTTAGATTCATTCTCTAGCATGCGCACAAAAGCATTAGCAAGCTGTAAAAAAATCATACCTGAAAGACCGGTATTAATATGCCTATCTGTTTTTATAATCGCTTGAATTAAAATAACCGGTGACAATTTATTTACAAGAAAATCAACCATATAAGCCAACGCTATCTCCGCCTCTTCACCGGCAACAAAATAGAGCTGATACTTAGCATCTAAAGATTTTTTATGTTCAGTTTGGTAAGTATTATATAAATAGTTTAAACGTTGTGATGTTGCTGAAGAAATCATCAATCTTAATAAACGAGAATTATTGACAAATGTTTCTAAAAAATCTTTGAGTATGCGTTCAAGCCTTTCAGAACCGACTATTTCACCTGAAGATAATGATTTTTTGACGAGCAACGTAACTTCTTGCGGAGCAACTGGAACATCAGTTTTATTGTCTTGTTCATCATCTGACTCTGCTAAATTATTTTCATCTTCATCATCACTATCATCACCCTGCAAATTTGAATAATTTGTTTTGATGAAATGACGAATAGAGCGGTCGAAAGTCGGTCGCTCACTTTCGGAAATCTCTTCAGAATCCGGTACACTTGATGCAACTGCCAAAGCCGCCATTCGTTCTGGAGACAACATCGCCGCAAGACAATAATGACACGCCTCAAGCGTGAGAAATAATTTTTTATATGGCTTGACGCCTAAAAATTTCTGATTAATCGGTGTAGCGAACAACAATAAACATTGCTCAACGGTTTTTAAAAGCGATGCTGGCTGAATAGCCGTAGGTTCGGTTAAAAAAGGTAGCAATAATAACGTAACTAATGGATTTTTTTCCTGCACGATTAAATTTAATTCATGCGTCAAGTTATTTAACTGCTGATATGCATGACTCCAAATAAAACACACGATCCTCAAGGCAAGTGAAGATGAGCCCTCTTGCGCATCGGCATCAAGCAACTTAAATTGCTTTTTAAATGCTTTTTGTAAAATAGGATCAAGACCACTATTTTTTGTAATATCAAGTCTATGAGAATGACGAGGAATTTCTACAGAAAAAAGTGTTTTTAACTGATTTTTGTCAGGGGATTTCAACTTAATGTCTGTGCAATCTGTAAAAGAAACTGACATGCCTTTTGTTGTCAAAATAACTTCGCCGAAGCCAAACGTACACGCGCTCCATTTTGTTCCCATAGGCAAAGCAACTTGCTCTAATGAGTTTGACATGCTTCCGCCCCCACCAAAAATAAATTGATCGGGTACATTAGAAGATGCGTCATTAATCGCAACATAATTTGTATGTTCATGTGCGGCAAATATTTTAAACCGCTTAAGATCCAAACCTATTTTTTGCGCCGTCATAAAATTTATTTGATGCAAGCTAGCATTATGCCATTTTTTATCTGCAGAATATTTTCCACCATCGCCTTTTAGGCCTCTTTTACCAATAGTATCCATAAAAGCATGATGCCCTAACCACAACCAAGGCGCTTCAGGAGAGGATTGCATAAATTCAGGAATAATCGTTTGCATTAACCAATTTTGTTGATCAGTATCATACCAAAAAGAATTAGTATCTGCGCATACAACGCAAGCTAATACTTCACCCTGATTATTTCGTATAATTTGCGCATAATAATTAGCCGGCATATAAAAGTTTGCAGGCTTATCGCGATTAACCGCATTAACTTGTCTTTGTGACTTCTCATCAAGGTGCTCTTGCGTCTTTTGTTTTTTTCCGTGACCACCCACTTCGTGATTACCATTCATAAGAAAAGTAGCCGCGTTGATCGGGCTATAGATATTAAAAACTTCTTTTTTGAGCATTAACGTTGCTTTTGCTGCTTTTTTAGCAACACCGTCAGGATAAATTTGATCCCCGAGTAACTCAACAAGCGTATCCGTAGTCAGATCAGCCTCTTTGACCAACCGCATACCCGCCGCCACTTGAGCGCGTGTATTAAGCTCAGCACCCGAATCACCCGTTTTAAACAAATCCCAAATAACTTTAGGATCAATCTCGCCCCCTGTGCAACCGGTGAGTAATAAACGCCCTTCTTGCGAATCAAGTTGAATATCGTACAAACGCATTTCAGTATTATACTGGATATTTGCACCTACTTGAGAAATAGATCTAAGCATAAAATGACTCACCGATTATTAAAATGACAGATTACCCTTTTTGGGATTCAGTATCCGATTGTGGCGCACTATCTACCTGTTGTTGCTCTTCAGCTTTCACAGGATTTGATTGGCCAACGCAAGCATACGCAACGCTGCCACCAAGTACGACCGCAACGACTAATGCACCCAATTTAAATTTAGTTAATTTCAACATGATCAGCTCCTAAGATAACACTGCCCATTGCAGCCAATATAGTATAGCACGGTTTATTGCTTTCTAGATGGCATAACCACGATGACTCAACCTATTTGCATCCCCATGAGAACCCAGAGATACATCGCCCCATAAAGAATCCCTTGATTGACTTAATGACACAGACGGCTGTACTACGACAAGCGGCCGAGTCAAAGCTACCAATAAATTAACCTCTGCTTCATCCTCTTTATTGTGAAAACTACGAACTACTTGAGACTCAACAGAAGTATTTGTGTTATCTGGATTGGAAAAAAACTCCGTCAAAACAAGGTCACTTTCGCCTTGGTCATAGCCGCATTCTTTTGCACGAACAGATAATTCATTATAAAAATTTTCGTTATATTCTCTTAGAGCTGTCACAAATACAGCGATTGCAACCAAGAATGAAGGCACATAAACAGTTAAACTTTGCAAAAAACTAGCGTAGATATAAGTCGCATCAGGTTGATTTTCGATGACCAACCGCGCCAGTGTAATAAGATAAGCAAACGCATTAAGTGCAAATAAGAAGTTATTCAACGAATATAACACGCGCTCAAATTCAGCAACGCGAAGCGCCCATGAAGGCAACTTTTTAGAATACAACGCATGCAACACGAATCGAGCAGAAACAAGAAAGAAAAAAGCAACTGGAGCCGCACAAATATTCGCATTAACGATATTAGCCAGAAACGGTACTGCTTGAAAAAGCAAAGACAGTGCATCAGCGAGTGAATATAGAATAGTAATAACATGCGAAGTATGTAAAAAACGTATCGTGCCATAATAAATATTTTGTGAAAAAGTCACCGGCGTTAACTTATCAATCGGCCTACCAAAAGCTTCATGCATGCTATGCGCAACCCCTTGCCACATCGGTTTATCCTCAACCCCTGAAACTATTTGCGCACCTGCAAACATGAAGGCGACCGCATTCAACAGCCACTGATCTTCGCGAGAAACACTTGTCAACCCGGATGGATTTTGTATTAATTGGCCGGTGCCTTTTACCGAAGCGGCGGTTTCAAGAAATTCAGTGACACTATCGCCATTAGTGACTTTATACGGGATATTATTTCGTCGGTGATAAGCCAATACCGCTACGGCCATGGTCATATTAAAAAGCGTGAATGGGAAGAGTGTAAAGAAGAAATCCCTAAAAGGCGTTAAATTGTCATCATCAGCGGCGCTTGCCATATATAAAGCATCAAAAATAACATACGCAGCACGAAATTGGCGCGCGGGCGTCGCAATCATGGTCAGATAATCGACACAAACCAAGAGCGCTTCTTGCAAAGACAATGCCTTTTTAGCTTTCTTTTTTTTGCGCATGATAAGCGGCTGGATATCTCCTCGCTCCAGGGGTGACATCGAAACGCCAGCCGTTGAAGTGGTTCGTGCATCCGCAGGTTCAGTTGCAGCCATCATTTTGCTAATTGCTTGCCCCATAGCATAGGCTACTAAAAGAGTCGGTTTCATTGTGCTCTATCTCTAAAACTATATAAAACCAACTATAGTGGGAAATTATTATCGCACGCTTAAGGAGGCGTCTTAAATTTAAACAAAAATGAAAATAATCTTAATTTAAACTCGCCTTATAAATATATATCCCAACGACCGCCTAAAGCTGCCGCCAGATAAGGTAATGCCTCATCAGAAAGTCGCTCTTTCAGCTTCCAAGGTGGATTAACCAATGCCACTCCGCACCCCATTAGATTACTGCTAATATCAGTATCATTCATAAAAAATTCGATAAAAATAGATTCAGGTTGCAACTGCGTCACCGAATGCTGAAATCGCTCAACTTCGCGTCTGTCTTTGATGGGATACCAAATCATGAATTGCCCCATGCGCCAACGTTGCAGCGCAAGCTTCAAAGCCTTTTCAATCATTTCAAATTCATTGGTTTTTTCAAACGGCGGATCAATATGCACAAACCCTCGACCCGTTTTAGGCGGTAAAAATGCTTTCATGCTGGAATACGCATCGGCATGATGCATCGCAATACGCCGATCATGTTTATCCATATTTTCTTTTAACACGCTATATTCTTCAGGATGTAGCTCACAAAAAATCATGGCATCATCGTCACGCAATAAGCTTTCGGCAATTTTCGGTGAGCCTGGGTAACAATTCAAATGATCTTCAAAGTTCAGCGAGGTAATTAAATTGAGATAACGCGAAAAACACGCTGGCGCAGGTTTTATTTTATTATAAGCAAGTAACCGCTCAATGCCAAAACGATATTCTTGTTTCTTTTGCGCTTCATCCGCATCAAGCCAATATAATCCTCTGCCTGCATGCGTCTCTAAATAAGTAAACGGCGCTTCTTTGACTTCTAAAGCATCGATTATTAAACTCAAAATAAGATGTTTAAACACATCAGAAAAACTACCAGCGTGATAACTATGTCGATAATTCATTTTTAAAGTTTGCCTCGTTTAAACAAACACTCAGGAATATTACGAATAACGAGCATAATATAGCGCCAAAAAAATGGGGTGTATAAAAATTCTTTTTTCTTTTCGATAGCTTTGACAATATCTTTCGCAACTTCATTCGGTTGCGCCCAAAGCGGCCCACCCTTTTGAATATGCGCCGTCATGGGTGTATCAACAAAACCGGGTTTGATATCAAGTACATTCACTTTTGAATGATGCAAACGATTTCTGAGCCCTTGCAAGAAAACTGACACCATAGCTTTTGCTGCGCCATAGACATAATTCGATTGACGGCCTCGATCACCGGCCACGCTTGTAATCACCGCAATTGTTCCGCTCTTATTTTCTTCAAATCGATTGGCAAGAATAGTCAAAAAAGAAATAACGCTAATTGCATTGGTATTACACGCAGCAATGGTATCTGCAGCGCTTTTTTCCATAGTTTTTTGATCCGGCAAACTGCCGTAAGCAATCAAGACAATATCAATTGTTTTTAGTGCATCATAGGCTTTATCAATAACCGCTTGATGCGTAGAGAAATCTTCCGCATTAAATGTGGTCACTACAACACTAGCAGCACCTCTTATTTTGAGGTCATGCGCCATTGTTGATAATCTTGACTCATTTCTAGCAAGCAAATAAAGATTGGCCTTATCAATGGCATATAAACGCGCGACTGACTCAGCAATCGCAGATGTTGCGCCAATAATTAAAATATTTTTATGCATAATTTATATCCCTAATCGTTTAGATTGCAATGAATGAAAGCGCCTATCAGCACCGTAACGTGCGCGTATAGTCGCAAAATCTGACCATTTTGTATAGCCTTGTTTGAAGGTCGCTTCTGACATTCGCACATCTTTAGCCAGATAGATTCGCCCGCCATATTCTAAAACTATTGCGTCTAATCTCTCTAATAATTCAAATAAACCCGATTCTATTTTGAAATCCAGCGCCAAAGTATACCCTTCCATCGGAAATGAAAGATAATTTTCATTGCCAGGGCCAAAAGCTTTAAGTACAGATAAAAAAGAACCGCGCTTTGAAGCTGCAATTTCGTTTAATATTTTCGTCATGCCTGCAAGCCCAACTGATTTTGGCAAAACGAATTGATATTGTGTAAAGCCGTTTTTTCCATATAAACGATTCCAATGATTTAAGCCATCTAGCGGATAAAAATATTTATCATAATGAACACTACGCTCAGTTACTTTTTCTCGTTGCTTATTATAATATAAAGCATTAAATGCTTTAATCGAATATTGATTAAGCAATGCGGCAGGCATTGTA
Organism: Pseudomonadota bacterium; assembly: GCA_040389005.1. GTDB lineage: Bacteria > Pseudomonadota > Gammaproteobacteria > JAGOUN01 > JAGOUN01 > JAGOUN01. The sequence goes on along the minus strand of JAZKAS010000037.1, from coordinate 10,353 downwards.
AAGGGCACACTTAATTTTTTGGAATTATTTAAAGTCAAACCACCCTCTTCTGCATGCTCACCCAACATTAATAATGATCGGCCCAACTGTTCGCCACTGGCAAGACAATCAATCCACGCAACAGAATACGTCGACGCTTGATGTTCATCAAACAAAGCAAATACTTCTTCTAAATTTTTTGCCTTATACGTGGTTTCACTAATAAACGCACTTGGAATTTTTTTTAATGCAAGCGTCGCTGAAACAATGATACCAGTTAAGCCCATGCCACCGCACGTGGCACGAAATAATTCTGGATGCGAAGTTCGAGAACATTCAACGCAAGAACCATCGGCTAAAATTATTTGCAACGAATGCACATGGCTCGAAAAACTGCCATCTACATGATGGTTTTTTCCGTGAACATCGCTGGCAATCGCACCGCCTACTGTTACAAATTTAGTGCCTGGCGTCACAGGTAAAAACCACCCTTTTGGTACAAATGTCGTTAAAATACTCGCCAAGCTTACCCCTGATTCACAGGTTAAAATGCCCGTATCGTTATTAAATGCGATAAAATGATCAAGCGATAAAGTGCTAAGAACTTGAGTGGCAAGCGCACTATCACCATAACTTCGACCTAAGCCACGTACTATAATCTCAGAATCAATATTGATTTGACTCGCATTTTGAGGAGAAAGCATTTCCGATTCTATTACGGGACATCGACCCCAACCACTTATTTTCATAAAAATCTCATATAAACTTCAATTAAAAATGACATACATAAACTGTCTCAAGATTTTCACAAACTAAATTTGCTTTTTCTTGAAACAATTCAAAAACTTGATTTAAATTTTTGTAATCAAATTTTGAAAAAATATACGCTGATTCTGTGCTATTTGACTGCGCTATTTCCTCAGCAGTATTATCACAATTGGATCCTTGTCGTGCAATATATCCGGTATTTAATGTCAGCTGATGCTCTGCGGCATATCGCATCAACGGAATAATAATTAATCCAGGATAAGGCAAGCGACCGCTATTTTTATTACACAAAAATTTTGGATATAAATAAACATATTTTATTTGTTTATCTAAGACATTATCTAATGCCGCATAGTCAAGCACAGGGTTAACTTGCCTCGAACTATTTAACCTAAGTTTTTCATAGTAATGACTAATATCGATACATTGAATAATTAAAAGTAATGCGATGATGATTGTAAAGTTACGTGGCTTTAATTGTTTGTATAATTTATAAAGAGAAAAAACAACAATGACGTATCCCACCGGCCAAAAAAAGCGTTCAGCTGCTCTAAACTGAGTCGTTATAGGATCTAAAAATTTTGAGTGACTTGCTACTGCAACTAATTGCCCACCAAAATAAATTTTATCCGACAGTGAGTAAATAAAAAACCCCATTAAGATAATAAATAACGCAGGATGATTGCTTATTGTATCAACTTTTTTGAAGCGATGAGAAAAAACAACCCACAGCAACATTATAATGACACTTAATCCCAAATAATTATAATTAATATCTGTGAAAAGAGGTGGTATACTCGCTTGCAATTCAATTAAATTTCCACCATAAAAAGGCGCCAGCAAATCCATCGGATAACCTAAATGCCCGCCAACATGTACCGCAGGAGGAAGTGGTAACAAAAATAAAAATAAGCTAATCGCTAAAACTAAAAAAGGTAATAATATTGAAATAAAATATCGCCTGGTAACACATTGCTTGGCATCAAAAATTGCTGCAACAAAAATACTTACTACCATCGCAAAAAGATAAATGTGGATATAAAATGCGCTGGCGATTAACGCCGTCCATCCCCACCTTGGAATAAGCTGTTGACGACAACCACGAATATAAAGCGCAATCGCAAACAAAATTAACCAGTGAGACATGAGCGCTATCTGCCTTAGTCTATCCATCCACGCAGGGTAAGTTAAAAAAGCGATCATAAGAAAAGCTAAAAACATCCACGATTTCACACGCAGTTCTTTAGTAATCCACCATGCTGCTATCCCCTGGCAAATAAAATTTAGCGCCACCCAATATCCCAGTGGATTAATAAATTCAATATTTCTTGGTAAAAATATTTTTAATAAAAATGCATAAATTGGAATACTATCGGTAAATGTTACGCGAGTCCCTGAAGGATAATGCAGCATATCAAATGCTAATAATGGAAATTGCCAAGAAGAAGCTATGTATAAATTAACACCAGAAAGATGTTGATTGAATTCTGGATTTTGCGCGGCCCAATAAATTGAATGCCCAGAAATAAATGACCAACCAAGGGTATAAAATAGATAGATCAACGAAAAAATAAGCGTACTGTAAAAACCAAGGTATCCTGTCGGGTCACATTTTCTTAACATTTCTTATTCCTTTAATAAAGGTTTTTAATAATGTAGATAGGCCTATTTTTAACTTCAATAAAAATCCTACCTATATATTCACCCAAGACCCCTATTCCGATTAACTGTACGCCCGATAAAAATAAAATAGCCACCATGAGCGACGCATATCCCGGCATATCAATGCCTAATATAAACGTTTTAATCACCAAATAAATTGAATAAATCAGCGCCAAAAGAGAGATTGCACTGCCAATATATGTCCAAACCCTCAAAGGTATGGTGCTAAAACTAGTAATTCCATCAAGAGCAAAATTCCACAATTTCCAAAGATTAAAACTGGATTTTCCATATTTTCGAGTTTCTACTTTGTATTCAACAATCGTGGTTTTGAAGCCTACCCACGCAAAAATGCCTTTCATAAATCGACACTTTTCTTGCATCTGCTTTAAAGCATTAACTACTTGGCGATCCATCAATCGAAAATCACCAACATCCGCGGGGATATCTATTTGAGAAATAGCTTTTGATACTTCATAAAATGCTTTTGCCGATAATTTTTGCGCGCCATGATCGGTTAATCGATCAACGCGCTTTGCCAGCACGACTTCAAACCCTAACTCCCATTGTTCTATCATTTTGAGTATTGTTTCTGGCGGATGTTGCAAATCAGAATCAATTGGTATTACTGCGTCGCCTTCTGCAAAGTCTATCCCTGCCGTGATAGCGGCTTCTTTGCCAAAATTCCGAGAAAAATCAATAATCTTTATTTCAGGATGTATGCTTTTGTATTTCAACAATTCATCAAGCGTATTATCTCTACTACCATCATTAATGGTTATTATTTCGAAAACATAACGCTCTTTAAGTGAAAACAAAACCTCTTTAACTTTGCCCAAAAAATAGTTGACATTTAATTGTTCATTAAAAAAAGGGACAATTAATGATATTTTTTTTATGTCATTTAGAATTGCAGTAGAATTCATAGACGTGTACTCTTTCATTATCAACGACTTATAGGACTGTAACATGTCATTTAACGATAATAAATCTGTTTTAATCGGCCTAATCAAGCTAATGCGCCTTAAACAATGGATAAAAAATGGCTTCGTGCTGGCCCCTTTGCTTTTTACAGGCTATTTTTTAAGCAGCAACGCTTTGTTACATGCATTCCTTGCCGTCGCGTTATTTTGTATTGCATCATCCGCTACCTATATTGTGAATGATATCCGAGATATCGAACAAGACCGACTACACCCCAAAAAATCACTCTCTCGCCCACTTGCATCGGGCCAAGTGAAACTTTCTCAAGCAATCACACTATTAGGCTTACTATATCTAGTTTTAGCGCTCGGTTATTTTGTGGAACCCAAGGTTATTTTAGTGATTATTACTTACTTGTTATTAAATCTTGCTTATACGTTTATATTGAAGCATCAGCCAGTCATTGATATTTTTTGTATTGCTCTGGGATTTGTATTGCGAGTCTATGCCGGTGCTATGGCGTTAAACGTCCCAGTATCATCATGGATGTGCGTGACAACTCTCTGTCTCGCACTGTATTTGGCGGCTATTAAACGACGTCAAGAGCTAATGAAAAGTGGTTCAGACGGTCGAAAAGTCCTTGAGCATTATTCAGTTGCGTTAGTCGATCGCTATGCGCAAATGTCGGCAATTGGCGCATTACTTTTTTACAGTCTTTTTGTAATGACAGAACGACCAGAAATGGTGATGACCATCCCCTTTGTACTTTATGGACTTTTTCGATATTGGTTTATTGTTGAAACTCTTGATGGCGGCGAATCCCCAACCGATGCGCTTTTTTCAGATTGGCAGCTTATTTTAGTCATCGTTATTTGGGTAGGCGTTTCTATATTTTCACTGTTAGCGACATAAGTCAGGATGAGCATCTGTTTTTTCTATAATCTTATAATCTGTATTTTTTAAAAAACAGGTTTTAGTTAAATGGGCTTCCCGAATGATCATCTGCACAAATGTCAAAGTATCTTTTCGGTAAATAAGATAATTGATCATGCTTGCCTGATCTGAAGAAAGTTCTTTCTTATAATAAAAGATAGTATTGTCAATTTTATCTAACTCAATCGCAGCGGCCGAAGGATCAAGCGTATAATTATCCTTCAATAGCGGCTCATTAAATAAAGCATCTAACGTATGCTGGGTATTTTTCCAGTAACCCAACCATTGAAAACCAAATTTCGCCCAAGGATATTCATAATATTCCCAAGGATAATCTTTCCACGAATGCTGATGTTTGATCAATGTACTCTGATGAAAGCCAACAAATAATAAAAAAGATAGCCCAACAATAGTGCTCGCATCCATCCAATAAGAGAAAAAACTACGCTTTAATTGTACATTGCTTTTATTCAAGGCATAACAAATTGCTGGCCAAAGTAATGTCATTAACACAGGAAAAGCGTAATAAAAACTTAAGGCTCCTGCCATAGGTGATGCCGCAAAAAAAGAAAACACTATCCAGGGAGTAGAAATAAACACCCCAGAAGCTTGTAATAAATCTCTGCGAATGATTGCCAAAAATAAAGAAATCAAAATTGGAACATAAAGATAAGATCGATGATAAAGAAAAAACCACATCCTTTGCCGCATAAATTCAACATTAACGTGTTGATAAAAGCCCTCTCCTAAATATATCTTATTAAGAGTGCCGGGGTGGAAAAAACAATACTGTATAAAAAATGCCACTAGCGCATATGATAAACAAAAACAACTTACTTTTAAAAAATATTTAAAATCTAATTTTGGCAGATCTTGACGCCACCAATAAATCACAATAGACAAAACAATAAATGCGCCAAAGTAATGCAGACCAATATCCTCTCTCAACAGCAATCCTAAAATAAGCGGCACATAACAAAATCTAGCGTAGCCATTTATTCTCAATGAAAGAAATAAAAGAAAAAAAGCAGTAGAAGCAATTTCAAAATGAAACGAAACAACCGTAGCCAAAGAAATACCATTCACCATGACTAACATTGAAAACAAAAACGCTAATAGCACTTGTAATTTTTTTTGAGGGCATTGAATAAAAAGCGAGTAACACGCAAGAGACAGCAATCCAAACCAAAGCCCCTGCAAAAAACTAAAAAAAATTATATAAGGTAAATGAAAAAAAATATTACTTAAATAAAACAAAAAAGACGTTACATAAAACGCAAGAGAAAAATGGATGCCAAAAAAACTTTCGCCAAATTTACCTATTAAAATAGGAGGATTTTGTAAAGGCCAAGAAATTGCATGCGTCATTAGATAAGCTAGCCAACCACTATCTTCAATATACCCTCCATATACATAAAAATGATTGAGCGTAAAGTTTGCAACTAAAGACATGGGTATTAAAAAACTTAATAGAAAATCTAAGTAATATAAAAAATTTACTGGGTTGTATTTTTGTCTCATAGATTCTCTCAAAACTTCAGTGAAGAAGCTTTGTCTAAATGTTTATTTTATATGCATGCTACGGTTATATATAGCATCACTAACTTCGATTATATATACTACCTCATCTATCTAAGGAAGACTATGACGAACCCGCCAAAACCACTCGAACATCAACAAAAAATCTTTTATACAGGGCTACTAATACTTTTTTTAATTGAGTTAGTCCGCACTGCGTGGATCAGCGATATTGCTAATATCACTTTAGTTACCGTATTAAATTTTATCCATGGCTATGGACCAACATTCAATATCGACGAAAGAGTGCAAGGTTACACCCACCCCTTTTGGTTTCTCTTGCTATCTGGAGCAACTTATATTTTTAGAAGCGTCTATTTAGCCACATATATACTTTCCATTAGTATTTCATTAATAGTTTTCTGGTTATTTTTAACAAAATTTACAAAAAATACAATCACAGCTATTGTGTTAGCATGTGCGCTCATACTTTCAAAAGCATTTGTGGATTTTTCCACTTCAGGATTAGAATACCCACTTTCTTACTTGTTAATCATTTTTTTGGTGTTATGCGCAATTAAAATAGGAACACAAAGAACGACAACTTCTATGCTGTGTTATTTTTTATGTCTATCATTGCTGTATCTTTGCCGACCTGACTTAATATTGCTTTTTTCCCCTCTGACCCTGTTTATCCTTGCGCAGAATTATAAAAGACCATCTTCGATTATCTGTTCAATGTTAATAGGAGGGCTTCCTGCAATTTTCTGGGCAATTTTTTCACTTTATTATTATGGTTTATTATTTTCAACCCCCACCTATGCCTGGCTCAGCATCAGCATTCCATTGGGCGAACGGTTAACTCAAGGGATAATCTATCTCATTGACATAGTGAATAGAGACCCCTTAACTATTTCAACTATTTTTATTGCCATTGGCCTTGGTCTACGCAATGGGATTTTTAACGCAATACTCTCAATTGGGATAATTCTATATATACTCTATATTGTGTTTATGGGTGGGGATTTTATGGCAGGACGCTTATTAAGCGCCCCCTTCTTTCTTTCTGTCATTCTTTTGTCGCGTATAAATTTTAATAAACTACAATTAATAATATTCGCCATATGCATTGGAACTTTAAGCATAATGAGCGTCAACTCAACTATTTTTAGCAATGCTAGCTTTAGTAATATAAAAATTAGCACTAATGGAATAGCTGACGAACGTGGTTATTATTTTAAAAAATTTGGCCTTCTGAATTCTGATAGAACCTATTTTTTTCCTACCGAATGGGATTTTAAGGAAGGCCAACTACAAGCATTTTGCAATCATATTGGACAGCATGCGCTTAAGTCTGGACCAGGAACACATTACTTAGATACGTGCGCTTTAACAGATCCACTGCTTGCTCATTTTTTTGTAAAAAAAACAGGTACGTCATGGCGCATTGGAAGTGCTGTTCGCGCCTTACCTGAAAATTATATAGAAAGTGTCGCTCTCAATAAAAATTTACTCACAGATTCAGAAATACATGATTATTATGACTCTATTCGAATAATAACCCGTGGCGATCTTAATAGTCGCAACCGTTGGAAAGAAATTTTTAAAGTAAACTTTAAAAATTCTTATACAATCAAAATCACCGCTAACAAAAATTAGACATAGGCTAAAAATGGATACTTCTTACTTACAAGCAAATAAAAAATCAATTTTTATAGGCCTATTTTTGATTTTTTTTATTGAGTTAATTCGTACGACCTGGATTACTGATGATGCTAATATCACTTTAACAACAGCCTTAAATTTTATTAATGGCTATGGGCCAAATTTTAATATTGATGAACGAGTTCAAGCCTATACTCACCCGCTATGGTTTCTATTACTGTCTGGAGTAACTTTTGTTATTAGAAATATCTATGTCGCTACTTTTCTTTTATGCATAGGGACGTCATCATTAGTTTTTTGGTTATTTGTTTCAAAATTCTCAAAAAATATACTTAACGTCACTCTTGTAGCATGTGCATTTATACTTTCTAAATCCTATATAGACTTCGCTACCTCAGGGTTAGAAAATCCACTTTCTCACTTGCTTATAATTTTTTTAGTACTATCCGCAATTAAAGCAACAAAAGAAAAAACACAAATTTATCTTTTGAATTATTTTTTATGCTATTCCTGTTTGTTTCTTTGTCGAGAGGACTTAATACTACTTCTATTTCCAATAACTTTATGGGTTATCATCTGTAATATTAAAACGCCTACCATTCTTGCGCGATCAATATTAATTGGTATTCTTCCTGCCCTTATCTGGACAATTTTTTCTTTGTATTATTATGGGTTTTTATTTCCCAATACCGCGTATGCCAAGCTGGGAAATGGCATACCGATTGATGAGCGTATTTCACAAGGCTTTATTTATCTAATTGATGCTGTGAATCGAGATCCATTAATTCTCTTTATGATTTTCTTTGGCACTTATGCTGGCCTTCGTAATGGAATTTTCAATGCACTGCTCTCTATTGGGATAATATTGTACTTGATGTATATTGTTTATATTGGTGGTGATTTTATGGCTGGAAGATTTTTGACAGCGCCTTTTTTACTTGCCGGAATTCAACTTGCTCGTGCAAATTTAAATAAACCTCAGCTGCTTATGCTCGCACTATCTATTGGCATACTGGGCGCGATGAGTATACATACAACGTTATTAAGCGATTCAAGCTATAAAAATCGAAAAATAAGCAATAACGGTATAGCCGACGAACGTGGTTATTATTTTCAAAAATGGGGACTCTTAAATGAGACTCGCGCCGGTCTTTTACCGCCTCCTTACTCTTCAACGTTGGGCGAAAAACCTCAAATTGCTTGCGCCTTCATCGGCGCAATGGCATTAAACAAAGGGCCAGGAAGACATTATCTTGATAAATGCGCGTTGACTGACCCTTTACTTTCCCATCTTCCAGCAAAAAAAGATGCAAAATGGCGCATTGGGCATTTTGCGAGAGCGTTACCAGAAAATTATACACAAAGTCTTTTTCTTAATAAAAATCTCTTAACCGATCCATTGTTATATAATTATTACAATTCTATTCGAAAGATAACGCGAGGAAACCTTAATGACCCTAGTCGCTGGCGAGAAATTATTAGGTTAAATTTTCAAACAAGCGGCCCTTATTCTTGAGATAGATGTAATTTATTTTCTCCATAAATCATTATAATTGCTTCATTATTACACTGAAATGTAGAAGTCGGTTTTCCATTATTTTTTTCAATTAAACTGATGCTTAAAATGTTTTTAGAAGCTGTTTGTATTCGGTTTCCTGGTAGAGCAATGACTGCAAAGTCGTAATTTTCTCTAAGCATTTCAGGATTATTAATCCAAGAACGTGACTTTAGAAAATTATCCAGCTCTGTTACTCGCAATCCCGTCTTTGAAAGTGAAGTAATAACGCCCGCTTGCCAATAACTTGCAATGCCATACTGTATATGCTCATTATGAATTTTATTGTAATGAACAATACCATCATCAACGCAGGTTACTAATAACGGATAGTATTCCCAACGCCATTTTTCATAGGGTTTTATGGTTAAATATATACTAACCCCTATTGAAAAGATAAAAAGAACTCGCACGATTTTAAGCACGCTTCTTCTCTCTAAAATTGATGCAAAAGGTAACCAACAAAAAACTAACGAAAAAAAATAAAAATTCAGTATATATCTTTGAAAAACAGAACCGTTCGTTTCAACTAGAGACACACACAGCAATGTCGCAAATACCGATATAACGATAAATAGCCGAAGAAGATTTAATGCATTAAAATTTCTCTGAAAAGCAAGCTGAATAATCAATGCTACATAAAACGCAAGGGTTGCACTACCTAAGTAATGATGGCGCTGCAATAATAATGGAAGCGCCTTGTTAATTAATACTTTTAGTCTTACATAGAAATTCAATGGATCAAAATACATATATTCAATTTCAATATTTTTTGAAAAATAATGCCGCATAACGCATCCAAAAAGTATTCCCATTAACAGAAATATGCCGCACCTGCCTATCAGTAAACGCGGCTGAATAATCAACATAAGTAGCAATACTGGCATGCAAAATTGTATCATAAACAATGGATCAGAGGCTGAGCTTAATAGTGACAAAACCCCAATTGCTAGAGGTAATTTTTTAGATGTCAAATTTTGTAATAAGTAAAATAAAAGCAATAATAAAATTAATCCGTTAATGATTTCGCTAAAATGATAAGTGGCGCGTATCGCAAAGCGATAACAGTCTTGCGCAGGAATTACCAAAAAAATAAGCGTAAGCAATAATACGCTGAAAATTAGATAATAGGCTTGACTACCTTTTAATAGAGCAGTGGCTATTTTTTGTGATAAAAATAATAGCAGCGCATATTGAATAACACCGTATGCAATAATACAAAAAAATATATTATGTTCACTTAAAATTTCCAAGATAAAAAATATCAACATATCAGGGAAAAAGTAAGGAGCTGGAGTAAGGTTCCAAGCTAAAAAATGGTGATGGTAAAAAAAGACATCCATATAAAG
>JAZKAS010000036.1:50434-54445 GCA_040389005.1 Pseudomonadota bacterium | reverse complement strand
ACGGTGAATTTTGCAATATAGAGACAAAAAAAAATTCCTCCACACCCTCGATCGCTCATACATATAACGCCTTAAAGCTGGGCATTCAAGATTACGTAAGAAAAAATGGTTTTAAAAAAGCCATTGTAGGCTCCTCCGGCGGCATTGATTCTGCCGTAACATTGGCCATCGCGACCGATGCCTTAGGCGCTGAAAATGTCAGCGCGGTGATGATGCCTTCAAAGTACACCGCGCAAATGAGCCTCAATGATGCTGAACAACTTGCAAAAAATTTAAAAATAAATCACCAGACCATTTCAATTTCAAATTGTTTTGATACTTTTTTGTCAACACTCAAACCGCAATTTGAAAATTTATCTATTGATAAAACAGAAGAAAACATACAAGCGCGCGTCCGCGGCACATTGTTAATGGCACTCTCCAATAAATTTGGCAGCCTGGTTTTAATCACCGGCAATCGCAGCGAAATGGCCGTGGGCTACGCAACACTTTATGGTGATATGGCTGGCGGATTTGCAGTGTTAAAAGACGTTTATAAAATAGACGTTTATAAACTAGCAGAATACATTAATCGCGAAAAAGAAATTATCCCTAACAATATTATTGTACGCGCGCCAAGCGCTGAATTACGCGAAGACCAAAAAGATGAAGACAGTTTACCGCCCTATCCTATTCTAGATGAAATATTAGCACTCTATTTAGACGAAGATGCGAGCGTTGACGATATCGTAAAAAAAGGCTTCGATAAAACACTCGTACAAGATATCGTCAAGTTAATTCATTTAAACGAATATAAACGCCAACAATCGCCCCCCGGCATTCGCGTTCATCAACGTGCGTTTGGACGAGATCGACGCTATCCAATTACGCATCGATACAAAGCTTGTGATTAAAATTGCTAGAAAAATAATAGCCGTCATGTTAACTTTTTTGTGATGTGTTATGCCGTAGCACATATGAGATATCATTTAACGAATACCCTTTAACTTTGTTGCGTCTGTAGATTGTAGCATGATGATCTATCTGTTAATAAGGGCCAAATAAATACTTAACCCCTTAACAACAAACATTAAGATTTAGTTATTTTTTTATCTTATTCTGCGTGATGTTGATGATGGCGCTATAGAATCAATTATACCAAGATTTAATTTGGCATTTTTAATAATATCATCTGCCTTAACAGAATAACTATGCGTTGTTTTTAAGCCAGGATTACGTGAATCTACAGGGACAATATGAAATTTTGAACTGGCAAATCCATCGATATAGAAAGCAGTTGCTTCATTATTTGTTCTTGTGTCTCTATCAGAGATACAACACTCTAAATCAACAATAATATTTATAGCAGCGATAAGTTTTTTATAAAAATCATGGCGCGCATGTACCTCGGTTTTATCAGGAATATTAGTTTTTGTTTTTTCGCTAAATTGCTTTGCCATGACATCTCTACTTTTACGATAATAATGCCTCGAAAGCAAATCTATCGTGTTTATCAAAGCAATCATTACTTGGTGATCAGCCGTTTCTGCAATATGAGGACAAATGATAGTTTTCCCTTGTCTCTTAATGCCCTTTTTCATGTGCTGTGGTTGATGAGTATCACATTTTGAATCTATAAGTAATAAAGCCGGAATTGCTGATGGATCAATTGAACTTCTAGTATTTGCGCAATTTCTTAGTAACGTCAAAAAAATCTCAATGTCATTTATATTTTCTTTTGTTAAAACTTCGGGAATAAAATCAAATGGTATATATGGTTTGACGCCTGGGCCAAACGGAGCTCTACTAGAGCTTCTGACTTGAGAGTCATATTCAGAACATTCAAATCCTATAGCTTCACCCTTATCATATCCTTCATGTACGGCATATAGCGTATTTCGTGAAAACCTGGCATCTCCAAAAGGAAAAATAGCCTGACCAGAAAACCCTTGATTTCTAAAATACTTACCAATAACGGGAAAGGTATAAAAACCGGTAGCTAAACTTTTGTTTTTTGACATAGAAACATATCGTTTTGCTACTAACTCGCCAGATGGCGTACGTTCTAATTTTGGCGCTGAAACTGATAGCAACATGGATGGTTTTGGGTTAGATACTGTGAGACCAAAATAATTTTTTGTATCAACAAGAAGCCCTTCTCCTAAATCATTAATTGGATTTCCAGTTAAACGCAATCTCGCATAATCATAAGTTGATGGTGTATCAGGTAATGCGGCACGTAATGCTGATGTTCCATCATGAATAATGTCATCCACTTTATAATAATAAAGTTTATTTTCTTTTAAAAAAGAAATAGTTATCAATTCCAGTGGTCGATATTCACCTTTTTCAAGATCATAAATAATATGCAATGCTGTCAATAATGTCCCATCATTTAACAAACAACCCATCCCGCTATGAAAGCCATTGTCTATCATACCAATATAAGGTGAAATTTGTTTTATTAAATCTATAGATAGACCTTGTTTCTGCTCCTCCAAGAAGACGAACTCTTCTCTAATCGGTAGTTGCGTATAAGTTGTTGTCAATTGTTGACTTTGAATTGCGGTCTCTTCATCATAAAAAAACCCTGCAATACTATTTGATAACCATGTAGTATTATTAGATAACCATGTAGTATTATTAGATAACCATTTGTACATAATGCCCCTTGATAGATCTTGCTCAATTAACGCTATTTTCCTAGTTTATAACATACAAAAGCTGATTGGTAACCATTACTTCAATCAAATTTTACATTATATTATTTATTAAGGGTTAAGGGGCCAAGTATTTATTTGACACTTTTAGGTGCTCAACGTCTCATATATACTTTCTATTTCATTACTAAAAGCAACATCAAGCTCCATTTTCACCTTAATATTTTAAACAGCATTACTGACGCTTGAATGATTCTGACAATGATAATAATCAGCAATAACCGATAGCTTTTCTTTTGTCCATACCCTGCTTCCATAATCTGTTAATAAGGGCCAAATAAATACTTGACCCCTTAACTTAAATGCATATAATTTTTCCGCATGTTCATGCGCGATTTCTTCTTTTCGAATTTTGTCTTGTTGTAATTTCTTTTACTCAACTTCTTATTGACGTTTTTCATCTTGCTTACGTTGTCGCTCTATTTCATCAGACATGCGTGTTTTCTCTGCATGCTCATGGCCACTTTGTATCTTACTCTGCCATTGCTCTGCTAAATGTTGCCGCTTAACGATTTTTCAACATACCCCCTTCATCAAAAATTATCATTCAGCATAATTCGGGTAAATAGACGAATAATAATCTTCAGGCGTTACAAATCTTAAGCTTGTCACACGCGCAAATTCAAAGGCTTGTTTTATTTCTTCAGTAGCAAGCATGTGCCCATGAAATTCTTCTAATCTCGCTATTTTATACCCGTTCATACAGTCATTTTTAAGAACCAAACGCTTCAATGAAATAATTCCATCCGCCTGATCACCAATCCAGTTATATATAGATTTTTCATAATCTATTCCTTGCACCGTTTGTGTTATATTAATAAGCTTATAGTCAGTTAGAATGCCATCTTTGCACTTAATTTTTGCATCAAAAAATTGCACTTCTTCAGGCACTAGTTTGCTTAAAATACTCACAACTTTTTTACTAGCCAAAAGACAATTTGAATCATTAATTATTTCATCAAAATTTAAGACCTCTTGCATAGTAATTTTTAGATTAAATAAAATTGTTTTATCGACTTGATTTCTAGATATATATTTTCCTTTCCAAAATATAAACATATCAACAGAAGAGTCATGATCGTATGTTGCTCGTTGTTTAAATTTATAATCCGTAGGATTTTCTATTAAATAAATCATTTTATCTTCCTCCTTTTGGCTGCATTCTCATTGCCCACTCGCGATGATTACTATTTAAAGCAATATCGCCTTGTTTTAATTGTTGACGATAACTCGCAATAAATGCTCTTAATTCAGCATTAAATTGAGCTTGCTTCATTTCTTCGTGTATATCGAATTGTTTTTTCAATATACC
>JAZKAS010000036.1:25028-50334 GCA_040389005.1 Pseudomonadota bacterium | reverse complement strand
TAAATTGAGCTTGCTTCATTTCTTCGTGTATATCGAATTGTTTTTTCAATATACCTGAAATAACGTTGTCATTTTTTTAACCTTAGAAAATGCCGCAAAACTATTCTGCATATCTAGGATAAATACTCGCATAGTAATATTCAGGTGTTACAAATCTTAAGCCTGTCACACGCGCATCTTCAAAAGCTTTCTTAAGGTCTTCCGTAGCAAGAGTATGACCAGTAAATTCTTCTAATCTCGCTATTTTATATCCGTTCATACAGTCATTTTTAAGAACCAAACGCTTCAATGAAATAATTCCGTCTGCTTTATCACCAATCCAATTATACATAGATCTATCGTGATCAATCCCTTTAACTGCCTGCGTTATATTAACGAGTTTATAGTTACTCAATACGCCATCTTTACATCGAATTTCCGCATCAAAGAACTGCACCTCCTCGGGTACTAATTTTATTAATATATCAATAATTTTTTGATTAACTAAAAGACAACTCGAATTGTTAATAACATTATCAAATGCCAAAGTTTCTTTTATTGATAACTTCATATTAAATATGATCGGTTTATCAATCTGATTTTTAGCGACATACTTACCTTCATGAAAAATAAATCGATCTACAGATTGATCATAATCATACTTCGCTTCTTTCTTGATTTTAAAATTGATTGGATCTACTATTAAATAATTCATATTACTTTTCCTCCGCCTGGCTGAATTCTCATGGCCCACTCGCGATGATTACTATTTAAAGCAATATTGCCCTGTTTTAATTGTTGACGATAACCCGCGATAAGCGCTCTTAATTCAGCATTAAATTGAGCTTTCTTCCATTTCTGAGATTTACCATTATGTTCAATGCCATCCATTTTCAATTGAATCTGTCGCACAACCTCGCTGTCGTGTGGCCCCTGATGAAACGTTCTCCTCTCACTCGGTGGCAACTTTCTTCGCTCTTCTGCTGTCATCGACGACGCTTCTGGGCGACTTAAGTGTTTTAATAAATCGGCATTGATATACCCTCGATCAGCCACTATTTGCAACAATTCGGCTTTGCATTCTGCACTTACGGAGGTTAAATCTCCTGCGCTAATAGCACAATATAATTCACCATCTTTTTGAGAAATCTCGCCGCCCAGCTCAATCAAATCATTACCAGGAGTTAGATGGCTTTTATATTTTACTTGATTCTTGATTCTTGATTCTTGATTCTTGATTCTTGATTAATTTTTTCCGAGCTTTCTAATAACAGTCAAAAAATATTAACTAAAAAAACACCATCTTATCACTCGATCTTTTTATATTTTTGATTGAAAAACTATTTCTTTAAAGATGCCTTATAACACTCTTCTTCCTCGTAAATTTTTTGCGCTTCTTCATGAAATAATTTCATAGCAATTTCTTCTTCATCCTCAAGATCATCGAAGAATGATTCATAATTCCAGGAGGCAGGAAGCATGTTAATATATTTTGTTCCATCACTGCCGATTTCAACATCGGTTATCCAAGAAGATGGTATATAATCACTGATGAACTCAAAGCCTTTAAGGTGAAATCTTGCTGGATCGCCATAATTTTCAGTCTGAAAAGTAATATAAATGCCATTATGTTTAGAATAGCTCATCATTAAAACAATATATTCTTTAGATGCCAATCTCCAGGAGTCATGTGACCCCATATCTTCTCCTGTTGTGCTATTATATATTTTCTTGCATAAAACTTTCATTTTTATTTCCTAGGTTTTAACAATTCATCCAATTGATTTTCTTTGTATTTTTTTCCTTCAATCATAGTAGGATTGATACGGTTTTTAATTTTAAAATCGTGATGCGTGTAATTAACTTCGTCTGTTAATTTATTTTTATAAAAATGTATCTGTATACGCTGGCCTGTTGAGATTGTAATTGTATCTGTTTTACGTTTCTCCCAGTCACTAATTTTACTCCCATCTTTTGTAAGCTCTGCTTTAACAGATGAGTTTTTATTAAGCTGGCGATTTCAGTCGCTATTTGTATATTAGCCTCCAAAATCATTTATTCTTAGAAGCTTCATATTCCTCTTTTTCATGATATATTTTTTCCGCTTCTGCACAAAATAACTTCATCGCATATTCTTCTTCGTCTTCAAGATCATCAAAAAATGAATCATAACTCCACGAAGCAAAAATTAATCAGTTAACACATCAGTCTGAAGAAAAAATTCACGATCACCCCTCATTCCTCTGCCGTGACCTTATCTCCTCAATGGGAAAATGGTCTTCGTCGCTATTTTCTTAACATATCTGATGGTCCACTAAAAATTGAAAACAATTATAAAATGAGTCACTATTCATCAGGTGCTTCACGCCATCTTCCTGCATTAACCAAGGCCTGCAGGATTGCATCTTTACATTCTTGAACAAGTGAACCAATTTTTTCATCCCTAAAATAATCTGTCTTCATGATTTCCTTTAGCACTGATTTTAAGGTAACAAAAACTTCTGTACATATATTACTAATATACAGTGCGTCGTAAAGTTTTTCTGCATATAGCTCGCCTCCATTTTTCTTTAAAAGCTCGCGTATATTATTTATTTTTTCATATAATTCTTGGTTTGATCGAATCATTTTTTTCTCTCTAATAATATTACAATTCTCAAAAAATACTTTGCTTAAGGAACATATAACGCTCGCTCAACAGCTTCCAAGCAATCCTCAACCAAAATCTTAATTTTTTCATTCTCAAAAAAATTACGTTTTTTTTATTTCTTTAAGTTCAAAACGTAATTTAAAAAAATCTCTGTCCTAACTGAACTTATCCACAATGAATCACTAAGATTTTTTGCGCAGGACATTTCTCCATTTTCTGCTAAAATAAGTGCTATATTATCCACAACCTCATATAATTCTCTGTTTGATTGAATCACCTTTACTCTCCCATGGCATACAAAAATATTCTATTATAGAATCAAAAGGATTAAGAACTACTTCCATCATAACGTTACAGATATATAATATGTCATAAAATTTTCAACTTCTTCGTTTGCTCCATCCTCCTGCAGCAGTTAAGGCACCATTAACTGCATCCAAACATTCCTGAACAAGAGGGCCAATCATTTTATCCTTAAAATAATCAGTCTCTCTTATTTGTTCTAACTCGAATTGTAACGTAAAAAAAATTTCTGTCACTACGGTACTAATATACATCGCATCATAAAGTTTTTCTGCATATAGCTCCCCTCCATTTTTCTTTAAAAGGTCGCGTATATTATTTATTTTTTCATATAATTCTTGGCTTGATCGAATCATCTTGTTTCTCCCATGGCACGAAAAAATATTTATAAGCTATTTATTACTAGAAGCCTCATACCGCTCTTCTTCATAAATTTTTCGCTTCTTCGTGAAATAACTTCATCGCATGATGCTATTCATCTTCAAGATCATAAAAAAATGAATCATAATTCCATGAAGCAAGAAATAACCAGTTAGCACATGAGTCTGAAGAAAAAATTTACGATCACCCTTCATTCCCCCTGCCGGGATCTTCTCCCCTCAACGGGAGAAGGGTCTTCGTCGCTATTTTCTTAGCATATCTGATGGTCCACTAAAAATTGAAAACAATTATAAAACGAGTCACTATTCATCAGGTGCTTCACGCCATCCTCCTGCATTAACCAACGCTTGTAAAATAACATCTTTGCACTCTTGTACAAGCGGGCCGATTTTTTCATCCTGAAAATAAGCAGTTTTTTTTATTTCATTTAATACCGATTTTAAAGTAACAAAAATTTCTGTCACAACACTGCTAACACATAGTGCATTATAAAGCTTTTGTTCATATACCTCTCCCCCCTTCTCTTTTAGAAGACGACGAATTTCATTTATTGCCTTATATAGTTCTTGGTTTGATCGAATCATCTTGTTTCTCCCATGGCATACAGAAGTATTCTATAGTACAGTCTAACGAGTTTATCACAACCTCAATTCCGCCTCCAGAATTATGCGCAACCCCAGGTGCTTCTCGAGTTATAAAGCCTGCACCTGGTTTTAATACTGCAGATTCAAGAAACTCAAAATCTTGATTTTCAGGTGGAATGCCATATTTTTCACAAAATTTTGGTACATCCAACGGAATTTCTAAAGACCAATACTGCCCTTCTGGACCAGCGCTTTGTCCAAATTTTCCTCCACGATATAATCGACATCCAAGTTCAACTTGTTTTCTGGCTGCCAATGACTCTGGCGTATAAGATTGGTATGCATTTTCTCGTGATGTTCGCACGAATTTTTTTCGTTGGAAAAATGTAACAACTGATGCAACACTACTTGTATCACTATCCCCTTCATTGCCAACCGATTCATCTATTACTATACCAGCTTTTTTGTGCGGTATCTTATTTTGACGAACACGCTCAACTTCCGCTAATTTTCCTTGTTGCTGCTCGCACTGTTGCTGCATTTCGTTATAACGGCGTCTTTCTTGCTTTCTATGCGCTACTTTATCCGAAATTCCTTCTGTTTTATTTCTTTCCTTTAAAGATTTTGAATTTAGAGAAGCATAGGATTCTTCTTTGGCATCTTGTGAAGAAGAGCTATTTTCTTGAGACGAAAACCAATTTAAAAATTTTGCTTTTATTCTTTGATTACTTTTATCTAAAAAGACAGTTTCTTGTTCTGGCCGTAATTCATTTGTTGCGCTATAACGTTCTTCTGCCCAAGATCGGCCAGTTTCTTGTTTTTTTCGAGCTGCTCGTTCTTCTGCTTTTTGAACTTTTCGTACTGATTTTTCTTTTCGTGTAAGTGCAAGTTGTTTTTCTGCATGTTCACGCGTGATTTCTTCTTGTCGAAGTTTTTCTGCTTGCATTTGTTCTTGTTCGATTTCTTGTTGACGCATCTCTTCTTGCTTGCGTTGTCGCTTTATTTCATCAGCCGCACGTGTTTTCTCTGCATGTTCATGGCTACTTTGTGTTTTACGTAGCAAATTCTTTTTAAAATTTTCTACTATTGTTTCATGTTCTTGTGCTTCTTTTTGTTGTGCCTGTTGCCATTGTTCTACTAAATTTTGACGTTGATAGGCTTGTTGCTCACCCAGCTGCTGACGCTCTTCTTCCAAGCGCATTTTTTGTTTTGATGAAGCAAATCCTTTTGGCAACAATACATCATGTCCTGGTTCAATATTTTTAGCAAGCAAGGCTGTTATTTGTGCTTTATTATTAGTTTCTACCGCAATGCGCAGTAAGTAAGAACCAACGGTATCTTGCGACCACGGATGTGTCGTGCGCATTGTCACTGGATAAAGCGGCACAGCTAGAACATCACTATGCTGATTGAGTAAGGTAGTAAACATTTCACTAGCAGCATCACTTGCAATTAAATAAATTGCGGTATGCCAACATGTTAAAAGCGTATTGAGCAGGCGACTTGCTTTTTCTAAACTGTCTTTTATTTGCATTAACTGGCTTATTTCAACCACTAGTTTAACAAGATCGATATGACCTAGATTCTCATTGATGGCTGTTAAGTTTTTATAGGCATTGATACTTTCAGTGCTTCGCCACGTGGAAACACGTGAATGATATTCAGTTAAAACTGTTTTAAGTGCATGAGGCACATCTAGCTCGGGTAATCCACTGCGTGCCAGTAAAACGTCTTTTTGCAATGGAATTCCACTGATGATGCCCGCTTTTTGTAATTGATCAAGCAAGTCTTCTCTGCCAACACGCTGTACACTACGGATCAAATAATCTGCAGCAGTAATCGCTGACCAATGCTGAGTTACATTCGCAAGGTAGAAAATAGTCCGTAAGTGGTGCTGCATATTGCCTTTTTCATCAATACTATATTGATAAAAAAGCTCAGCGTCTTGGGTAATTATTTTTAAGCCGTCTAGGTAAGCCTCTTCATTTTTTTCACGAACGATTTGATCCACTCTTTTCTTTGAATTAAATGCATGTTGACTTAGCATTTTCATCTTACGAATTATTTTTGTGTTCACAGAATCCGTTGATATGGTGTAAGAAATAGTATCGCGATGATTATGCCGCTGTTCCAAGAAATTAGTTTTTACCACTTCTCGCTGCGAAGCAACGCGCTGTTCTTCTCGTTGATACGCTTGATTACGTGCTTCTTTTTCTTGCGATTTTGTGGAGGTTCTTAGTTGTCGATCGTGCTCTTGCACCTCCTTTGGCCGTTGCTCAGCTTCTTTTTGCAACTGAATTTCAGTTTGACGATATTCTTCTTCAGGCTGTTGTTTTTCTACTTGCACGCTCTGAGCTTTACGCTGACGCTTTTCTGCTTGTCTTTGCATTCCTTCTTTTTTTAGTTGAAGGCGACGTGCATTTTTATGCTGCTTCTCTTCTTGTTTTAGACGAGCGCTTATTTCTTGACGTTCAATTTCTTTCTGGCGCTGGATCTCACGCTTGCGTTGCCCCTCTTCTTGTCTAAGACGTTCTTCTGCCTGTTTTTGAAGATAACGCTCATTTTTACGCTGTTTCGCTCCCTGCTGTAGGCAAGCGTTTTTTTCTTGTTCTTCAATTTCTTTCTGGCACTGGATCTCACGCTTGTGCTGCCCTTCTTCTTGTCTAAGGCGTTCATCTGCCTGTTTTTGAAGAAGACGACGCTCATTTTTACGCTGTTTCACTCCCTGCTTTAGGCAAGCGTTTTTTTCTTGTTCTTCAATTTCTTTTTGGCGCTGGATCTCACGCTTGTGCTGCCCCTCTTCTTGTCTAAGGCGCTCATCTGCCTGCTTTTGCTGCGCTTCTTGCTGACAGACAATTTCAAGTCGGTGCGCTTCTTGCTGCTGCTTTTCTGCTTTTTGTTGTTTCGCAGTTTCAATACGTTCTTTTTCTTTTAATGATTGAAAGCCTTTCGGCAAAATAACATCTGCTTGGGGTTCAATATTTTTTGCTAGCAATGCAGAAATTTGATCTTTTTTATCTCTTTCCACAGCAATCCGCAATAAATATGAACCCACAGTATCTTTTGACCAGGGATGTTCAGTGCGCTGCTCAACCGGATACAATGGAATATCAAGCAGATTATTCTCTGCCTCAAGTAGCCGAGAAAAAGCACCTTCTTTATCAATAAAAGAAATTAAATATAAACCTGCGTGCCAAAGATCTAATAATAAATCACGCAAACGACTAGCATTAGCTTGAGTGTTTTTTTCTCGCATTAACTCGCTGATCACAACAATGACAGCATCTAATCCTAAGTCCATCCCATTTTTAAGTATTTTAAAAATTTTATTAATAGCATTACGACTTTCTTTGCTACTCCTAGTTATTTTTATTTGTTCATATTTTTTTATCGTCTTCCATATTTCATTATAAAATCCTTTTTTTGCTTGAATACTTAATGTAGATTCGCTCGATGTAAAATGACCTTGAATCGCCTCACGCAAATAATTGCTTTGAACATCTTTTAATCGATGCGCAATATGATCAATTTGCCCTCTCCTGTGTTTATTTATATTCTTTTGTTTTAACTCTCTCGCTAAATTTTCTTTTCCAGAAAATAGCGTTTTATGTATCAAATAATCTGCCGCAGTAATTTCTGGCCAATCATGTTGCGTATCAGCTGGATAAAAAATCACACTTAAATGACGACGCGTATTTCCTTGTTCGTCCATGATGTATTGATGAAACAATTGCTCTTCTTCAACAATAATTCCCAACCCCTCAACGTAGATATCTTTATACGCATCACGCGCTCTTTGAACATTAGCTTCTGAAAAACGTTTACCCGCAGCGATCGTGCGATTAATCACCTGCTTATCAACCGTTGAATGTATATCCACTTGTGCTATAAATATTATTTTACGCTCTTCTCGCTGACGAATACGTTCACGCTCTTCTGCTTGCAGGTGTTCTTCAGTGAGCCTTTGTTGACGTGCACGCTCGTCCGCTTCTTGCTGGAGACGATACATTCTTTCTTTAGCAGCTTGTTGCTGACGTGCCTCTTCTTGCTGACGCTGAATTTCTAATCGACGGGCTTCTTTTTGTTGCTTTTCTGATTTTTGTTGTTTTGCAGTTTCTATGCGTGCTTTTTCTCCTACAGATTGCATGCCTTTGGGCAAAATGACATCGACCGGTGGTTCAATGCCTTTGGCTAGCAACGCAGGGATTTTTGCTATATTGTTGCGCTCTACTAATATTCTCAGCAAATAGGAACCAATAGTATCTTGTGATTGCGGATGTGTCGTACGGCTTTCCACTGGATAAAGTGGAATTGATAAAAATGGTGCGCTTTCATCAATCAACTTATCAACGTAGCGTTGTTCACCGGCCATTAAATAAAGGCCTACGTGCCATAATGTTAATAATCTATCACGTAAGCGGCTTTCTTGCGAAGCACTATTCTTTTTCTGCATTAACTCACTGATTGCCATAACAAAGCAGTCAAGCTTGCGAGAAGTTTTAGTCTTTGCAGTCAATTGTTTCCATTTTTTAACAAACTCTGCACTTTCTTTACTCTGACTCAAAGCATGTGGCTTATACGTACTTAACACGCCATTAACAGCCTCTCGAAAGAGAGTAGCTCGAATATAACTTTCATTACCCGCGTAATAAGGATTCGCACCAACAATGACAGTACGCAAGTGATCATAATGCTCTGCGGCTAATTGTGTAGAGAGTATGCCACCTTGAGCACCTCCTGAATCTTGCACACCTTTATCTTTCAATTTTTTAATTGAATTTTCTTTTCCCAAAGAACGTGCTGTACGAATCAAATAATCAGCGGCTGTAATTTCAGGCCAATCTTGCTGTTTATCCGCTGGATAAAAAATAGCTGCAAGATGTCGCCGTGTATTCCCTTGTTCGTCCGTGATGTATTGATGAAAAAGTTGATCTTCTTCAACAACAATTCCCAACCCCTCAACGTAGATATCTTTGTACGCATCTCGAGCTCTTTGAACATTAGTTTCTGCAAAACGTTTACCCGCAGCGATTGTGCGATTAATCACTTGCTTATCAACCGTTGAATGCGTATCCACTTGTTCTATAAATGTTATTTTACGTTCTTCTCGCTGACGAACACGTTCACGCTCTTCTGCTTGCAGACGTTCTTCAGCAATCCTTTGTTGACGCACATGCTCGTCTGCTTCTTGCTGGAGACGATACATTCTTTCTTTAGCGGCTTGTTGCTGACGCACCTCTTCTTGCTGACGTTGTATTTGTTGTTGCCGAGCATCTTCGAGTTTTCTTGCTTCTTCTTGTTTTCGCTGTATTTCTTGCTGACGAGCTTCTTCAAGTTTTCGCGCTTCTTCTTGTTGTCGTTGAATTTCTTGCTGACGCAATGCTTCTTGTCTTCGCTCTTCGGCACGTATTTTTTCACGCGCTTCTTCTACCCTTTGCTCTTGCGCGATTTCTGCTAATTTTCCTGGTGAATTTTCTTGAAGAAATTTTTGAGCAACAATGATTTCTTTTGTATTTTTTTGCACTCGCTTGTCAGAAGAATAAAACACCTCATGAATTAAAGCACCACCAGGCTCTTTGTTCATTTTCTCAATGTTTGGCATAAGATTAACGCCACCATAGACTAATCGATGATGACCGTCTTTATCATCTTGATGAATGCTTGCAGGTATCCACAGTTTTTTTTCTTGTGATGCTTCCTCATTGGTTTTATGCTCTACGCCAACGCCCAAAGCTTCTAAGTTTTTTTCAAGTTTTTTTCTACTCGCAAGCTTGTAGTGAAATTGTGTTTGTTCGTGAGCAATCGCACTTAAGGCTCGTTGATAGTCATTTTCAAGTTGTTGGCTCAATTTTGAAAATTGCCACGTCGTATGTCGCTCCAGAAAATCATCAAAATTACCTCTATTTTCTATCAGGGCTTGCATTTCACTCGCGCTGATGCCACAAGGATAAGACGATGCCATTGATGATGAAATACGTGTCAATATTTCATTATATTCTTTTTTGGCAAATATAGTAGCCAACTCATGCACATTTCCATAATCCATCATATCTCTAACGTATTGACCAATTGCCCAAGAAGATTGCCCTGGAAGCGAAGAGGTTAAGAACTGTGTTAAATTTTTCTTTCTCGTTTGATTAATTTCTTCCACCCATTTGCTGCGCTGATTTTCAAAACTCTTGTAAATATCTGACTTGTTTTGAGCCCAAGCACTATAACCATGTTTTCTAGTAATGTCTTTTTCAGCTTCCTTATAATTATCTTCTAGAATTTTCTTGATTTCACTACTATTAATATTTAACGTACGGACTTTGACAGCTTCAGCTTTCAAGTGACTGCTATGCGACTCATAACATTTTGATTCAGAAGTTTCTGAATGAAATTTTAAAAATTCATTTTGTATTTCAATTTTATTTCTAGCTTTCTGAGCCGTATATTGTTGGCCATAAGACTGTTGATTCTGCCTATGCTCTACTGCAGCTGCACTTCTAGCATCGCTCCATGCTGTTGGGTGATTCAGTATTTTTTCGAGATTAATTATTTCTTCTTTATTGATTTTATACACATGCGCAATAAGATTGATAAAAATCATTATTTGGCTAAAGGCGCGTAATCGTGCAAACCCAGGGAAATACTGAGAAAACTCGTTATAATGTTTCGTGAGTGATTGCGCAAAAACATATTCCGGTGAGAAATGATGCGACCGATTAAATCGATGAGTGATTTGTTTGGTTACCGAATAAATAAGTTGCGCATTTTGATTTGTCTTTTCAATTTTTCCTTGAAAGTCACACGTTTGTTGATTTAACTCGGTCAACCATTGCATTACTTCGTCTCTGGAAAGAGCTGTTTTCGATGAAAATTCTCTTCCATCCCAGAAACATACTTTCACTCGAACATTTTGCGTGAGAAATACGATGGCGCGCTCCTCTTGAGCTAATGAATGCTCATTAACGGAAACCCCTGGAGAGTCTATATAGATCGACCAACCTTCTTCATCGTTAAGTGTGTCGACTACATTTCCATGAGCATCACGCTTCAAAGCGTGCTTTTTAACGACCATCGTTACTTCTGGAACTACTATTTTCGTGTTACTTGTTAAATAGGCATCTTCTAGTGTGTCTGACGCATAATTTGCATAGCTTGCCTCTATATAAAATCGATTCATCTTGTGCTTGCCTTGTGGAGCTGAATGAAATTCATGCACAATCGCCTGTAGATGTTGTGGCAAATTTTCTAATAACGTATTCACTGAACGAAACGCAAACGGGTATTTTCCTTGCACTTCTTGTGACACCGTTAGGAATTTTAAAAGGTAGTCTGTTAAAAACATCGTTTGAATTAATGACGACCCTTCTAAAAGAGGCGGTCCAAAACGCATTTGGTTGAAAGGATGATATTTCATATCGGCATCAGCAGGATCTAAACTAAAATAAGCGCCACTCAGGTTTTTTGAAAATAACTCACCTAAATCTGCTAAGGTAAACAGCTTATCGTATAAAGGCATTTCAGCGTGCCACGGCGTTAACTGAAAGGTGATTTCGCCTGTGTCATGATGAAACTCTATCCCGTCTAATGATTTAAACTGCCCTAATGCGGGCAAATTGGGCACGGGCAATCCACGATCACGTCGCATCCAACCGTTTTGATCTCTATCCACAAAAACCGACGGTGCACTGAGTAACTGAGTGACATGAGTAAATGTACGTCCATTTTTTTCTAGTAATGCAAGCATAAGATTTAATCGTAACTGCGTAGTCACCTCTGGATCGTTCACAGATGATAGCCAATGATTGAGTAACCCTTCGTAGCAATAATACAAAACTTTTTCTTTAGCAATAAAAAGAGTCGCTGGCGCTTTCTGCGCCTTGACTAACAATGCATTTAAATAATTTTGCATCCATCTCAACACTTCATCGTGGTTATTTGGTAAATCGAGAATTACTTCGGGTGAAAAGTAAAAAGGAAATACATCAATTAATACTTCAGCACGATGGATATAGGCTTTAAAAATATTCTCTGCTTCTGGAGATAAAAAGGTAAATGTTGATATACCTTTAAGAATAAAAATAACGATTGATAATTCAAAATAAGGTGTTTTCTTTTTTGCATAAGAAAAGGCGTATCGAAACATAAAAAGCGCTAAACTCTCATCTGCCATGCGTTCATTTTCAACTGTAGCCTGTAGACTGGATTGTTGAAATAATAAACCCACACGCAAAAAAAGATTCGCCCATACCTCTACATCGACTCTTCCTGCCAATGCCGGTATCCAATTCAGTACTTGATAAGCAGTCTCACGTGCGGGTTTTTCTCGAGAATACTCACTAATATCTGTTTCATAACGATGGAGCAATCGAGTGGCACGTAATTTTGCATTCAGCGCTC
The DNA here is from genome assembly GCA_040389005.1 of Pseudomonadota bacterium. Taxonomy (GTDB): domain Bacteria; phylum Pseudomonadota; class Gammaproteobacteria; order JAGOUN01; family JAGOUN01; genus JAGOUN01. Next base: position 38,049 of record JAZKAS010000036.1, on the reverse strand, counting down.
GACCCATTTGGCTGTTCGAGTCTTCTTGAATAAACTGTTGGCGAACACTCTCTACTTCTGCTGCTGCTTTTTCTGCGCCTTGAAAACGTGAAAGCAAAAGACCAATGCTGGCTTCTCTATCACCGCTCGCAGTACGCTTCGCCTCTTGACACACAGCTTGCCAACAAGCACGTCGATAAGCTGAACTTTGAAAAAAATTTAATAATATTGTAAATTGTACGTCAGGGGCATGCAAAGCATAGGCTGTCAATTGCTTAATAGTTTCAAGCGTAAAATCACCTTGCATGATTCTGTTTAATCCGGCTATTGGCGCTGTTAAAAAAATCTCTGCAGACGCAGGTATCGTTTTAAAATGTTCTTGCGCAATGCTTCCTTGCGCTAATGGTTCACGTTGATAATGTTGAACAAATACTTCATGTTGTTGCTTAAAACTCGTTGAAAAAGATTCACCTCGAGAGTCTAAATAGCCATCGACAACTACAGCTTGTGAATTTATATCACCGTTTTGCTGCATTTCATCATGTTGTGCATCAAATACTTTTCGTTTTTCCGGGTCCAAAAGAACATTATAGCCTTCGCTTAAAGCCTGCATTATCTTTGCGTCTCCCCTCCTGTCGGGATGATGCTTTAACGCAAGCTTTCTATAGGCACTTGTAATCACTTGTGGAGACGCATCGCGTGAAACACCAAGTATTTCGTAAAAATTTTGCATAGTAATGCCTCAAAAAAGATGTTTTTGATAAGAAATGAACCAGGGGGTTGGTTTTATACGGAAGAGGCAAGCATTTTAACAGCAGCAAACTTAAGGTTTCCTGAAAAAGTTGAAATACAACAGTATGCCCCTATATACTCCCACATGAGATAACGATTGAGGTTAAATATGCAACACCCTTCCCCTTCTATTGAACTCGGCATCGCCCCACTGTCTTGGCAACATAACGCCACGTTAAGCGACGCCATGGGCAGCATTAGCAAGGCTAATTTTGATGGTTGCGAATTATCACAGCATTTCCCACAAGATCCATTTTTGTTAAAAAACAACTTAAAACAACATGGCATTAAGATTTCCAGTTCACAATTTCACAGCTATTTCACGGATAAAAACCGTTTTAATGAAACAGTGAATCGTTTTTTAGACCATATGCACTTTTTGAATGCGATTGGCGCAAAACGTATCATTGTGTGTGAATATGCTAATAATACGTTTGAAGATAAAGCGCTTTCAATGTTAGACCACCAGCCGATTGCTTCAACGGCGCAATTTAATTTACTCGTTGAAGGCTTGAATAAAATCGGCACATTAGCCAGTGGCGCGGGCATGCAGGTGGTTTATCAACCTCGCATCGGCACGATCATTCATTCCGAACAAGGAATTGCCAAATTGATGGAGAAAACGAATGATTCAACAGTTTCTCTCTTGATCGATACTGGACATTTTGCCGCTTTAAACATCGACCCTGTTAATATTCTTAAAATGTACCCAAATAGAATTAACTATATTTATCTTAAAGATATGAATAAACGCGTTCTGGCTAAAGCAAAAAAAGATCATTTATCTTATTCTGCTGCGAAAGACGCTGGTTTGTTTACCGCCTTGAGCAAAGGCTCGCTTGATTTTAGCGGATTGTTCAAAGCATTAAAAATCGCTAACTACAAAGGTTGGGTGATTGCGTATGGCGCAGAATTGGGTAGCACAGAATTTAATACCTCGGCTAAAAATACACGTAAATTCATGAAGGTGAATTTGGGGATTTAACAATTTTAATAGGGAAAATAGAACGAAGTCGTAGGGGCCGCGCCTTGTGCCTGCCCTTCTTAAATCATATCCTACTCTTTAACCGGAAAATTGTAACTCAACACAGTTTGATAGGTTTTCGCCAAATCATCTAAATGCAAGTTTTCATACGAATTCGCGGCAATTTCTAACGCTTGTTCTACAGCCGGCGCGCCTTGGTATTGACTAATCACGATATTGGCGCGTTCGATAGCGGCAATATAGGCTTTTCTGTCATAATAAAATTGCGCCGTTTGAACTTGCTGACTCGCCATGAGATTACGCAGATAGGTCATGTATTCAATCGCAGGATCACGATACGGGCTGTTGGGATAGGATTCTGCCAATACTGAGAAATCTACAAATGAAGTTCTTGCCGCGCTAAGGTCGCGTGTCGCTAAATCTGCGTCGAAATATTTATCAAAAATACCGAGGTTTTGTTGATAATTCAGCAAACCTTTCATGAAATAAGCGTAATCGACATTTTTGCTATCTGGATGTAAATGCACAAAACGTTCTGCAGAAAGCAGCGCTTGCGGGATTTGATCCCCTTGGTAATACGAATAAATGATATAAAGCTGGCCGCGCTCGGCATAATCACCGAACGGATAACGTGCATCAAGCGCTTCGAATTTTTCAATTGAATCATTGTAATTACGCGAATCAATATCACTCACCGCTTGTTGAAATAACTCTTTTTCAGGCACTTTGGCATACTTTTCTGCAGGATTTACATCAGTTGAGGCGCAACCGACTAAAAATGCGGTTAAAAAAACTCCGGTCAATATGAGATTGATTCGTTTTAGCACGCTTAATCCTTTCAATAAACTACGTTTTCAGGCAAAATTGCTCCTGACTATAACATTTAATTAGAAAAAATCCAGGCCCACATTCATGATCCAACCGATTTCGCATACTTTGACCCTTCCTGTAGAGTTTCAAGACAAACGTCTTGACGCTTCCGTCAGTCAATTACTCAACCAGTACTCCAGAAACTTAATTAAGCAATGGATTCTCGAAGGCAAACTGTTACACAATGGTCAATCCGCAAAGCCAAAAGATCCCGTGGCTGAAGGTGATGTTATTACCATCGAAGCAACATTAGAATCTCAGATCAGCAATCCAGCACAAGCACTGCCTCTCAATATCGTTTTTGAGGATGATCAATTATTAGTGATCAACAAACCTGCAGGATTAGTCGTTCATCCCGGCGCGGGCAATCAAGATCATACGTTAATGAACGCTCTGCTCCATTATAACCCTCAGCTAGAATATCTGCCACGTGCGGGTATCGTACATCGGCTCGATAAAGAAACCAGCGGCCTTATGGTTATTGCCAAAACGTTAGAAACGCATACGTATCTTATCAACCTTATGCAAGATCACGATGTCAAAAGAACTTATGAGGCCGTCATTTGGGGACCCTGCATCAGCGGCGCGACGATCGATGCTCCTATTGGCCGCCACCCAAAACATCGTATCCGCATGGCAGTCGTGAATGAAGGTAAAGAAGCAATTACACATTTTCGTTTAATCGAACGATTTCGCGAACATACCCATGTGCGGGTCATGTTAGAAACTGGGCGCACACATCAAATTCGTGTACATATGGCCCATATTCGTCACCCGATTGTCGGAGATCCTGTATATGGCGGACGCTTCAAACTTCCTCCTAAGGCAACGCCTGAATTGATTGAAGAATTACGCGGCTTTAAACGTCAAGCATTGCATGCCGCAGAATTAACCCTAGAACACCCCGTCACACACGAACAAATGACGTGGAAAGCACCACTACCAGAGGATATGCAACATTTGCTTATCTGTTTAAAATACGATACAAATAAGAATAGCAAGCCTTAAATGGCACTTCAGGAATTTTAACACAATGAATTTATTAAGAAAAATTTCACTTCAATCTTTGCCTTACATTTTTGTAGGCGCATTATTGACATCCCCTTTTACAAGTGAAGCGCACACCTATGCCCTTCCTCAAGGAAATAATACTATTATTGGCGAAGTCACTACGATTGAATCAAAACCTGGCGACACATTACGTTTATTGACACGTCGCTACGATATTGGGTTCCAAGAAATTCAATCTGCTAATCCTGATATTTTACCTGAACAACGTTTATTACCCGGCACAAAAATTACCCTTCCCAGTCAATTTATTTTGCCCCCAAAACCATGGAATGGCGTCATTATCAATCTGAGTGCTTATCGAATTTTTTATTTTCCAGAGGATATGCCAGTTGTCATGACTTTTCCTATCGGGATCGGCAAGGAAGGACTGGATTATCAAAATAAAGCTTGGGATACACCCACGTTTGATGGCTATATCACAACAAAATTCAAAGATCCTTCTTGGTATCCGCCGGAATCTGTCCGCGTACATACCCAACAAACTTTGGGACTATCTTTACCCAGGGTTATGCCGCCCTCTATTAAAAACCCATTGGGTCAGTACAAAATTTACACATCAAAGCCCGGCTATTTACTGCATGGAACCAATTATCCTTATGGTGTAGGAGATCAAGTCAGCGCCGGTTGTCTGCGCATGTTACCCGAAGACGTTGAACAGCTTTATTATGCTTTACCCGATAAAACACCTCTGCGCGTATTTCGCCAGCCCTTCGACGTAGGCATACTTAATCAACGCTTGTATATGGAAGCGCATCCAAAACAAAAAGGCGTTATCCAAGATGACCTCCCTTTGTCGGACACATCCATCATTAGCAATGTACTTTATAATTCTGCCGCCTATCAAATACCCGTTAATTGGGATACAGTTTATCAATTGATCTATCATAGAAAACTCAGCAGCATTCCGGTAAACATTAGCAGGGAGTGATCATGAAAAGAATGAAAAAGAAGCTTACACTGAAATTCATTCAATCAGTTGCGCTTGGAATGATTGCATTTTTAAGCACTCACTCTGCTTTTGCACAGTGTTACGATCTTTCTCTGTATCGCATGGCACTCCCATTGGCAGAAAATATTAATCCAAAAGTATTAGAACTTGCTATTAATGCTTACTCCACAGCAAGAAAAAAAGGTCTAGACCATAAAGGCATTCTTACTATCGTTGATTATTCTTTACCTTCTTCTAAAAAAAGGATGTGGGTACTCAATTTAAACGATCTACAACTCATTCATTATTCACTCGTTACCCATGGCAGTGGCAGTGGATTACTGTATGCACGACATTTTTCAAACACACCAGAAAGTTATGAAAGTAGCTTGGGATTATACTTAACGAAAAAATCATATGATGGCCAAGTAGGACACGCGCTCCGTTTACAAGGTCTTGAACCGGGATTTAATGATAATGCAGAACATCGCGGTATTGTAGTTCACGCAGCAGAATACGCCGATGAAAATTTTATCGACCAGTATGGTCGCCTTGGACGAAGCGAAGGCTGTTTTGCACTTCCAGTGGCTTCTTCAAAAAATATTATTTCATCAATTGAAGATGGCACGCTCATTTTTGCTTATTATCCTGATCAGCATTGGCTAAAACAATCTCATTATTTATAATCACTAACTTCAAGGAAATAGTTATGGCGAACGCTTGTTTTCGATTTTTGTTGGCCATTACTTTTTCGTTTATGTTGATTAGCGCAGAGGCAACGCCTAATACATCACCGCTTCCTCCAACGCAAATGCTTAAACAAGTTCTCCCCAGTATTGTGAATATTAAATCTTATGGTTTTTTACCCGCCAATATTACGCTAGATGATGAAGAGGAACCACAATCTGAAAAGCAAAATACCAAACCCCACCACTTCGTTAGCGCAGGCTCAGGCATTATTATTAATGCTGCAAAAGGCTACGTCATTACCAATGCGCACGTGATTAAAGATGCCGATAAAATTGTTGTCACACTGAAAGATGGTCAACAATATGCCGCTGAAAAAGTCGGTGTAGATGAGCCTTCTGATATTGCGTTATTAAAAATTACAGCGCCGAATTTAACTGATATCACCATTGCAAACTCTAATAATTTAGACGTGGGCGATAAAGTCTACGCTATTGGCAACCCCTTTGGATTAGGCACAAGCGTCACCTCAGGAATTGTCAGCGCATTAGAACGCACTAATTTAAGTATTGAAACATATGAGAATTTTATTCAAATCGACGCCTCTATCAATCCAGGCAATTCTGGCGGTGCACTTGTTAATGCTAGCGGTGAAATTGTCGGCATGAACACCGCCATTATCACTTCTGAAAATGGTGGTGGAAATATTGGCATTGGTTTTGCCATCCCCTCTAACATGCTCACTGCGGTGATCCCTCAATTGATTAAATATGGAAAAGTTGAACGCGGCATTATGGGCATACTTGCACAAACTTTTTCAACACCTCTCGCAAATGCAATGCATATGCCTAAACAAGAAGGCGCCATTGTTTCTTCTGTTATGCCTTTTTCCCCCGCTGAAGAAGCTGGCATACAAATAGGCGATGTCATCACGCATATTGACGATGTCGCTATCAGCACTGCATCACAAGTCGTCAATACGGTTGGATTTTTACGTACTGATACGGTTGTAAAAATAAAACTGCTACGACAAGGGAAACCTCTGGAACTTTCTATTACCTTAATGGACGCGAAAAAACAACAAGCGCTTGTGCAGAAACATACGCCCTATTTCAATGGCGTTAGCTTGCAAAATTCCAGCTTTTATTCACCCGAAAACGGTCACGTCAATGGTGTCGCATTAGTTCATGTTAAAATTGATTCTGCTGCCTGGATTGCAGGATTACGAACAGGTGATGTTGTTTTGTCTGCGAATGGCATCTCCGCAACAAGCGTAAAAAAACTCCAACAAACTATTGCAAAAGCCAAAGAAACACTGACTCTCTTAGTGTTGAGAAATCACGGCACAGCATTCATTGTGTTAACACCTGAGGGTGCTTCGAATGACTGATCGATCATCAGATGTTTTTCTGGGCGCTCCTGCAGAGGACGTCATTGCGAGCAAAGCGCAGCAATCCATCCGAAATAGTGAAAAAAAATGGATTGCTTCGGATACTCGCAATGACGACAGCACGTGTTTGAATACATCTTTATTGCTGACTGAGTCACCCTGTGTAGGCATTTGTAGCACTACTTTTGGCGATGATATTTGTTTTGGTTGCAAGCGCACTTATTTAGAAGTGATTCAATGGAATAGCATGAACGATGAAGAAAAAAATCGTATTAATCAACGTTTACTTCTTTTAGAAAAAAAATCATGAGCACTTTATTTTTATGCGCTCTACTGCTTATTGCATTCAAATACCGTATAACACTTATCATTGCATTGGCATATGTAATTGCAATTACCAGTGGTTTAATTCCTGATTTACTCTTAAAACCACTAGAAGCACCATTTGCCTATTCTCCTACACTAGATTGGCAAAAAAATAATGCCATTGTTTTATTAGGTGGCGGTACGACTCAATTACCTGATACACATACCTATAGTCCTTCGTCTATGGCTTATTCGAGAATTAATAAAACTGCTCAACTTTATTTTGCTTGTAAAAAACAACATGCTTGTAAAATTATTATTAGTGGCGGGCCCATTGAGCATACCGAAAAATCAGATGCACTGGTTTATGAAAAAGCGTTAATAAAACTCGGAATTCCACAAGATGATTTTATTTTAGAACTGAATAGCACGGACACACAAACTAACGCAGAATTTACCCAAGTAATTTTGAAACAATCATCATTTGATCAAGTGATTGTCGTCACTTCTGGCATCCACATGAAACGAGCGCAATTATGGCTGACACATTTTAATATTCAAGCGATACCTATTGCTTCAGATTATTTAAAACCACACGTTAATATGATGTCACTGGGCAACAATTTTGCTTTAACTGATTTCGCCCTGCATGAATATCTCGGAATAGTCGAAGTTTATCTTTATGATTTTCGACACCACTTATAAGCGGCCATTGGAATGACAATACAAGCAACTCCAATCACAAACGCAACACGATAAACAGGATCATTATCAAATAACAACATGATCATAGCAAACAGCATAAGCGCTATAGCAATTATTCCAGTATAGGGTGAACCTGGAGTTCTGTATTTAAGCTCACTTAATAAACGACCCTGTTGCAGCCATTGTTTACGAAACCGAATTTGTGCCCAGCATAAAACTATCCAAGAAGTTGCTCCCGTAAATCCTGAAACCAACAATAACGCCAGATAAAAACTGTATTGCCCAAAAAAATACCCTAAAAACAAAACAGCCCAAATGCCGGCAAGTGTTACAAAAATCGCATTATGTGGCGCATGGTGACGATTTAATTTTGCCAAAAACTGCGGCGCCATTTTATGACACGCTAACCCCCGTAACGAGCGCACAGCCCCATAATAACCTGAGTTGGCTGATGATAATGCAGCCGCTAATGTGACAAAACCAATCACGGTACCCGCCCATTTTATACCATAGAAATTTAAAGCATCGGAGAAAACAGAATTGGATAAATTCGCTTGTTGCCAAGGAAAAATCATCACTAAACAAAATACCGGTAAAATATATAAACAAAGAATACGAAAACAAACCCGACTCACAGCTTTAGGAATGGTTTTTTCAGGATGCGCGGATTCGCCTGCGGCAATACCAATAATTTCTGAACCCTGATAATTGACAAGCATTAACACCATGGCAGTTAATAAACTCAATCCTCCATGCGGCAATAATCCACCTTGTCGAAATAAATATTCTCCACCAATCCACGCCGAATCTTGAGGGCCACGGATCATGCCAAAAAATATAAACAGTGATAAAACAATAAAGCCAATCAGTGCAGCAATTTTAATCAATGCCAACCAAAACTCAATTTCACCAAATAAAGTCACGCGGCATAAATTAATACCGGTAATCAGCAGCCCAAAACAAATCGCCCAGACATAACCATTCACACCTGTCAGCGCTTCCATGATAATTCCAGCCGCTACACATTCTGCCGGAATATAAATCACCCAGTTCAACCAATAAGACCACCCTGTCCCACAAGCAACAGTTGGAGAAATATAATCATTAGCATAAGTAATAAACGAGCCAGAAATGGGAATAGCGACCGCCAATTCACCCATACACAACATCGTCAGATAAACGATAACACCGCCTAAAATATAGGCCAAGAAAGCCGCAGGACCCACTTGAGAAACTACCTGACCCGTGCCTAAAAAATAACACGAGCCAATAATACCGCCTAGTGCAATCAACTCAATGTGACGGGCTTTTAAACCACGGTGCAAGCCATCAGCAGCGGTAAGACTCATATATTTATACTTCCTCAAGTTTTTAATCAATCGGGCCGGGTAATGCCGGTTTTTTGGTACGCACCATAAAAGCTCCAGACATTGCAAGCAAACCACCCAATAGCGATAATGTTGTAGGGATTTCGCCCAGCACAAGCCAGCCCATAATAATAGAAACAAACGGCATTGCAAATAAAAAACTGATCGCTTTAGATGCAGGGAAATGTTTAAAACCATACGCCAAACACGCATAGCCAATCACACCTGAGCCAACGCCTAAAAAAGCCGGCCAGCCATAATTAGCCAATGTTTGATGCTGCACTTCATGCCATAAATTGGGAATATAAAAAGCGAGTGTTAACGTGCCAAACCAAATCGACCAAGCCGTAATCTCTAAAGGATGGAAGCGTTTTAACAACGGTTTTTGTAATATAGAATAAAGCGCTGCACAACCAATTGCTGCAACTAAATAAAAAATCCCATAATTAAAATGCCCGAGCGCTTGTGTCTCGCCATGTGAAATCAGCACAATACCACACACGCTCAAGACCATCCCTAACCATGAAAGCGTTGTCAGGCGTTCATGTAAAAAAATAACGGCTAAAATAATCGTCGCGACAGGCCCTTGGCTAATCATAAAACTGGCAATCGCGGCAGATGTTGTCACCTCACCAATATTCAATAAAATATTGTAAATACCAATACCCAACATGCCCAATACAAATAACACGGGAAGATCTTTTAAATTAGGCTTAGTACGTTTTTGCAGTAAAAAATAAACCGGGATCACCGCAATTGCAGCAATAATATAACGTAATAACGCAAGGCTACCGGGAGAAAAATCGTGCATGCTTTGCCGAATCGCCACAAACGATGTTCCCCACAGCAAGACCGTGATAATTAACGCACTGAGCGCTTTTTTGTGTGTCATTAAGATGCGCTCGGTAACATGATTCTTTTCAAGCCTTTCATATACGGTTGCAATGCCGTTGGAATGGTAATACTGCCATCTGCATTTTGGTAATTTTCAAGCACAGCAACCAGTGTTCTCCCGACCGCTAATCCAGAACCATTGAGCGTATGCACTAATTCAGGTTTGCCCGCGGCACTTCGATAACGCGCTTTCATGCGCCGCGCTTGAAATGATTCCATATTGCTGCAAGAAGAAATTTCACGATATTGATTTTGCCCGGGCAACCAGACTTCCAAATCATTCGTTTTTGCAGAACAAAAACCGATATCGCTCGTACATAAACTTAATACACGATACGGTAATTCGAGTTTTTGCAAAATCTTTTCCGCACATTGTGTCATTTCTTCTAACGCTTCGTAGGAATGATCAGGATGCACTACTTGTACCATCTCGACTTTTTCAAATTGATGTTGACGAATCATGCCGCGTGTATCACGACCGTATGAACCGGCTTCACTTCTAAAACAAGGAGAATGACAAACGTACTTAATAGGAAGCGCCGCTAAAGGAACAATACTATCTCTCACAACATTCGTGACTGAAACCTCTGACGTGGGAATCAATCCCAAATCCTGTCCATAGATTTGAAAGATATCTTCTTTAAATTTTGGAAACTGACCTGTCCCTTCAAATGAAGCGCTATTAACTAAAAACGGCACGTAGATTTCTTCATAACCATGCTCTTCTACATGGGTATCAATCATAAAATGCGCAAGCGCACGATGCAATGCAACTAATTCTTTTTTCATCACTACAAAACGTGAACCGGAAATTTTCACCGCAGTTTCAAAATCGAGCATGTCTAATGCCTCACCCAATGCAACATGATCTTTTGGCTCGAAATCAAATAGACGCGGGGTACCCCAACGTCGAATTTCGATATTTTCAGCTTCACTTTTACCGACTGGCGTTGAGACATGAGGGATATTCGGAATGGTCATGTAAATCTGGTTTAGCGCTTCTTGAACCGCCGCAGTTTGCTCTTCTAACGCTTTTAACTCAGCTCCCATATTATCAACTTGCGTTAATAACTGTTGAATATCTTCGCCACGCCCTTTCGCTTGACCAATCGCCTTTGATTGCGCATTGCGCGTTTCTTGTAAAGCTTGCATTTCGACTTGTAGCTTCCGACGTTGCGCATCCAAGGTTTGAATACGTTCAACTTCAAGCTTATAACCACGGCTATTCAACGCCTGGGCAACCTGGTCGATATCATTACGAAAAATGTTAGGATCTAGCACGGAAATTCCTCAAAACATAAATATTTGAGGAATTATAACGAGAATTTAACGAATATAACAGCAAGAGTTTTTCTTTGAATCACTCGCACCCTTCTCATTAGCGCCAAATAAAGTACCCATAAACGATAAACTCTGCGGGTTTGATTTTGATTGCAATGACTTACAAGGTTCTTCATGCTCTAAGACATCGTGTGTGTTAGCAGTATGTGCTAATGCGCTGTAACTGGATTTGGAAAAATTTAAGTAGTGCTCATTAATACAATACGTCAATAATTTTCTTGGTATCCACAAAATATTATTGTGCATGTTGATCTTCACAAGTGTATTGCGATTAAGTGATTTAAAATCACGATTTAAACAATTCAGCAATGCGACACTACTTTTTATTAACTGATTCAAACCTAATAAAAAAGTACGGAATGTTTCACTTGCCGCGGCCATAACTTGAATAAACATAGTCAAATCTTCTGCAAAATTCTTTTCAATGCCATGCTTAATAACGGGCGCATTCAAAAGATATGCAAAACCATACATCGCCGTACGATACGGATAAGTAATAAAGACCCCCGGAAGAAGAAATAAAATTTGTAATAAATTATTACTGCCACGAAAAATATATTTATTGTATAAGTCTTTTTCTGTTTCAAAATATTTTTGGTCGACACTTAACTCATCAAACAGAAATTGCGCTTGGGCACGCTTAATGGGTAATCCCAAAGCATCATAGAATTTAACAATATAAAAAGCGACAGTCGGTCGATTAAGCGAGCGCTCCGATTTTGAACAATTTAATTCGCCAATAATCTTTTCTAACGCTGCTTCATTAACAGCAAGATGAGGCTTATGCTCACCCGATACTAGCGCTCCAAAAAGAAAAGCAGATTTCAAACCTAAAAAGAAAATCTCAAGGAAATTAAGCGGTATTTGCCCTTTTAAAGCGACTCTCGCCTCAATAATAAATACATTCGCCATCATTGGATACATATTGATGGCCGCATTTATAAAATGCTTTACAATTTCAGGATATATACTAAAAATAGCATTCATTACACTAATTGAAAACAAATCCAGCGTGTCTGGCAACAAGGGAAGAAATTGCAATGCATTGCCTAACCCAAGAAAACTAGCAAAACCTAAAAACAAGCGTTCTGGATCACCGTATAATTTTTCAAGAAAATGCGCATCACGTTTTTGAAGCGCAATTCCTGCCTCAATTATCAATGTCGCAACTTTCCAAAATAAAAAAGAAGCCAGTGTAATTCTAATTAAAGAAACCGCGCCTTCGCCCGTAAATGCTTTACTGAGCCAATCAATCACGCTAGGCACCAACCCCTCATTGTGAACACAGGTCCAGAGCCATGCATCAATGGCCAAAAACATTCCAACTGATGAAGCTAAAGGCATTTTAATAAAAACGCCATTAATCAATGCAGCAAATTCTAAAGCGAGCAATTCCGCAAAACTCATAATAGAATTAGCAGGTCCGACTTTATTCGGTTGAATTCGAGCGAAAATAGATAACAAAGTAGTATCTTCGCCTAACGCATTATCGTTACCACCGATTGTTAAACCATAGTCCATTCTAGGTTTAACACGACCGAGCAAACGCCACAACCTATCCAGTGGCAAGGTGACTTGGTGATCAAGCTTAACACCGGGAGCTGCATGCATTAAGCCATCTAATAATGTAACCAACACGTCTTGTGAATTATGTTGATACCCTATTTTTTCTTTGCAAAAAGAGACTATTTTTGAGCCTAAATATC
>JAZKAS010000036.1:6673-25018 GCA_040389005.1 Pseudomonadota bacterium | reverse complement strand
TTCATAAATAAAATTTCCAACACCCTGAACACCTTGCTCAATACCTTGTTCAACATAACTTGCTTTAAAGTTTTCTTTAGCAAAATAAGCAATTGAATTTTTTCTATTTAACGCAATTTGTTTTAAGAACTCGACGTGATTTTCGTCCTCTTTATTTTCAATCGCTTCTGCATATTTTAATGTTTGATTCGCCTCTCTTTGCGCTCGTAAATACCCCACCATGCTGCAAGTATGGTATAAAACATCAAAAAGAACATCTGCGTTATCTAAAAATTCTTGAATTTTTGAAGTATAAGCCGTAAAAATATGATCATTTAATACTTTAATTTTATGCAAAACATTTAAGCATAACTGAATAATACTTGCTACAATTCCCGCCACAAGCACCAAAACAATACGCACAGGAAAAAAAATACCAACTTCAATTGGCGTCGCTAATATAAGACCACAATTAATAAACGTCGCTAAACAGACTGATTTTGAGTCAACGCTCGGTGGCTTACCACCACTTATTTCGCAAAATAATTTTACCCATACACGAGGGTCTGCCTGTTCTGAAGATTTGATGAAATCATTTAATATCACATAATATCGTTGCGTATCATTTTTTTCATAACGCCCAGCTGCTGTTCGCAACACTGCAATAGTTTCTTTAGGAATAGGTTTCGCTGTACTAAAACGAGTACCTGCAAATGATTTTAAAAAAGCCAATGTATTATCAATTAATACATCTATCTTTTGGCAGTCTTCTGATTTATCAAGATAATCTTCTTTACCCGCATAGTCTTCATAATTTCTTCTAAATTGTGCTAAGGCCACAGCGACACGCTCAACCTGCTCAATCACGAAATGGCCAAGTGGAAAAATACCATTCGTTACAAGAGAATTGCTTAATAAAGCTTTTGTATTTTCTAGCTTATCATGAATCGCGATATTTTTTTTGAAACGTGCAATATCTGCAAGAATTAATGCCTTAAGCTCTTTGAATCCCTCTGCATTGCCAAAAATAGTATTAATTTTTTCTTCATAGCGATCAATAATTGCTTTTAAATTATTAATTGTTTTATCTTCAAAACAATTGAGCATTTCTTCAAGATCGGCAAAAGGATCTAATATCTGCAGTAGCGTATTATAAAAATCGAAATGCAAATCCCAAACATTGGAAGTTTCCTCTGTATCATGTGAAGCCGAGGCGATAGGATTCGTCATTACCGCAGTCACAGACATCTTGAGTTTTTCTGTGCGAGCATATTTCATGCATTCGGCTAATACATTTAAAAGATGCGCACTGGCTGATAACTCATAATGATGCCAATGCATGTGTAACGGACATCGGCGATAAAGCGCTGAAATTTCTTCAAGTGATAAAGTCGCTTTGACAATACCTGTTTCTGCTTCATATTCTAGGGTAATAAAAGAGTTCTTAGCGCTTAAAGAAGAAGGAAGAGTAAACATGCGTTTTACCGATTATTATAATTATAAAATAACAATAATCCGCATGTTAACAAGTAATTATTAATACAGCCTTAAAGCTTACCGTGGCATTGTTTGAATTTTTGACCCGAACCACAGGGGCAAGGATCATTGCGCCCGGTTTTGACGTCGCCCGATTCACTAAAATTTTCTATCTCATCATGTTTAAAACTGACCGCATAGTTATGCGCTTGACGGCTGATTTCTTCGACTGCTTGCGCATCTTCTTGTGTCTGAATTCTAAAACTACATAAAATAGAAATTACTTCGCGCTGAATTTGTGTCAGCATCCGTGTAAACAACGCAAACGCTTCTTTCTTATATTCTTGCTTCGGATCTTTTTGTGCATAACTGCGCAAATGAATACCTTGACGCAAATAATCCATTGCTGCCAAATGTTCTTTCCAATGTGAATCAAGCGTTTGCAACATAATGGTTTTTTCAAACGAGCGCATGATTTGAGAACCCACTTGCGTTTCTTTTTCTGCAAACGTTTTTGCAACTGCCACTTGAATTTTTTCCAAAATTTCTTCACGCGAACCGATTACTTCATCGCCTTCACGTAACACGACTTGCGTTGCAAATTGATCTGCTAAACAAAGCTCTAACCCTGAAATATCCCAATGTTCTTCCATGCTATTGGCGGGAACATATTGCTCAACAATATCATTCACCACTTGTTCACGCATTGTGGCGATATTGCTAGAAAGATCTTCCAGTTGCATCAACTGTGTACGTTGCTGATAAACTACGCGACGTTGATCATTGGCAACATCGTCAAAACCTAATAATTGTTTGCGAATATCAAAATTGTGCGACTCTACTTTACGTTGCGCGTTTTCAATGCAACGTGACAACAAACTAGATTCAAGTGACGTACCACGCTCAACCCCCATACGACTCATGAGCCCCTTAACGCGACCTGCGGCGAAAATTCGCAGCAAAGAATCATCTAATGATAAATAAAATTTTGATGCGCCTGGATCACCTTGACGACCACATCGTCCACGCAGCTGATTATCAATGCGCCGCGATTCATGTCGCTCGGTTCCAATCACATACAAACCACCTGCCGCTAAAACAGCCGCTTGTCGTTCTCGCCATTCTGCTTTCAATCGTGCAATTTGTTCTTCGCTAGGATTGTCTAATTGCGAAATTTCTTTTTCAACATTACCGCCTAATACAATATCGGTTCCACGACCCGCCATATTTGTTGCTATGGTGACACGCCCCGGACGACCCGCTTCAACAATAATTTCCGCTTCTTTTTCATGGAATTTTGCATTTAATACACTGTGGGATATGTTTTTTTGATTTAACAAATTCGATAGCATTTCCGAAACTTCAATTGATACAGTCCCGACCAAAACAGGCTGACCTTTCGCTTGTGCCGCCTCAATATCAGCAATGATGGCTTCGAATTTTTCTTCTGCAGTCATATATACTAAATCGGCAGAATCTTTACGCGCGATAGGACGATTCGTTGGAATAACAACGACTTCTAAATTATAAATTTGATGCAGTTCATACGCTTCAGTATCTGCAGTTCCTGTCATACCGGAAATTTTATCGTACATGCGGAAAAAGTTTTGGAAAGTAATGGACGCGAGCGTTTGATTTTCATTTTGAATACGCACGCTTTCTTTTGCTTCGACTGCTTGATGCAAACCGTCTGACCAGCGACGCCCCGGCATTGTTCGGCCGGTGTGTTCATCGACAATCACGACCTCACCATTTTGTACAATATAATCGACATCAACTTGATATAATGCATTCGCACGCAACGCGGCATTTAAATGATGCATGAGCAAAATATTTGTAGCATCGTACAAACTGTCTTCTTCTTTAAGCAATCCCGCTTCGCGCATTAAGCGTTCCGCAGTCGCATGGCCGTCTTCAGACAGAAACACTTGCTTATTTTTTTCATCAACATAAAAATCACCTTCTGCGTCTTTTTCAACTTGTCGAGCAAATTTGGGAATCAATTGATTTATTTTAATATACAAAGCTGAACTATCTTCCGCCGCACCTGAAATAATTAACGGTGTTCGCGCTTCGTCAATCAAAATAGAATCGACTTCATCGATAATGGCAAAACTCAAAGGGCCTTGAACTTTATCACCGATACTAAATGCCATATTATCGCGCAAATAGTCAAAGCCATATTCATTATTTGTGCCATAAACAATATCTGCAGCATATGCTTTTTGTTTTTCAGCATGGGGCATATTGGGCAAAACTACGCCAACAGTCATGCCCAAAAAAGCGTAAAGAGGTGACATCCATTCTGCATCACGTTTCGCTAAATAATCATTCACGGTCACGACATGAACAGATTTGCCGGATAACGCATTTAAATAAGCTGGTAACGTCGATACTAACGTCTTGCCTTCGCCGGTACCCATTTCAGCAACTTTGCCATCGTGTAAGGACATTCCGCCAATTAACTGAACGTCAAAATGACGCATTTTTAAACAGCGCTTACTCGCTTCACGCACTACAGCAAAAGCTTCTGGCAAAATTTGATCCAGCTTTTCACCGCCTTGCACACGCTCTTTAAATAAACGGGTCTTTTGCGCCAATTCTTGATCAGAAAGCGCTTCCATCGTTGACTCAAGCTGGTTTATTTTGACCACTTGCTTACTGTATTTTTTAATCAGGCGCTGATTACGACTACCAAAAATTTTACTTAATAATTTTGCAGGAAAACGTAGCATTTGATTCACTTTTATAGAAGACTGTCCGATAGTATAACGTAAGAAAAAGTAAAAAACCTAGGGGTTTTATCAAGTGAAAAAGGTTTCTCAGATTATCAGTAGTACAAACGAACAACTGTCAAAATTAGTTTCAACAGAAGGCATGTTAGTCAAAATTAAACATGAGCTGGTTCAGCTGAGCTTTTTTAAAACATATTCTGAATTTTATCGCTTGACTAAGTTTTCTCAAGGGATCCTATACTTAAGCGTTTCAAGCGCAGCGCTCGCGACGCAACTTCGCCACGCAACACCTCAGATTCTACGTGTGCTTCAAGAAAAATTACCCGAGATGAATGTAATGGCCGTTCAATGTAAAGTCAGCGCTTTCACAAAAGCACCGACGCAAAAGATAAGTGTTTATCAAAAACTTAAAACGAAAAAGATTAGCGAAAAAACAAAAGCAGGGCTTGAGAAATTATCAGAGACGATTGATTCTAAAAATCTGAGCGATGCATTGAAACGATTAGTGCAAACCAAATTTAAATAAGCAAAAAAAATAATATGCCTTGTACTGAAAATAAGCATATCAACCAAGTTAACAGACTCTTTTCAAATTTTTTAAATATACGATCAATTCCATCGTTTAATATTTGGTAATTATCTTCCGCAATCAAGCCGCCGCCAATGCTGTTCTAAATAAAACTACCGGCGCTTCTTGCTCATCTTCAAACGTAATATATTCCCACGCTTCTTTATCAGCCAATACTGCTTTGACAAGTTGGTCATTCACTGCATGACCCGATTTGTAGCCTTCAAACGCACCCAAAACCGTGCCGCCGAATAAAAACAAATCACCCATGGCGTCAAGAATTTTATGGCGTACAAATTCGTTAGAATAACGTAAACCATCTTCGTTCAATACCCGAAAGTCATCCACAACAACGGCATTATCAAGACTCGCACCTTTTGCTAAGTTCATGGCACGAATTTGTTCATACTCTGATAACAACCCAAACGTACGCGCTCGGCTAATTTCTTTTACAAATGAAGTGGTCGAGAAATCTAAGGTTTCACGTTGTTTTGTGCGTTTAATGACTTTTTGATCATAGACAATTTCACAAGTGACTTTAAAACCATGATGCGGTTCAATGCTGGCTATTTTGTCGCCGACTTTCACTTCAACACGTTTTTTAATACGGATAAATTTTTTCGGCGCATTTTGTTCTTCAATGCCCGCGGACTGAATTAAGAAAACAAATGGCGCGGCGCTACCATCCATAATTGGAATTTCTGTTGCATTGACATTAATATATAAATTATCAATACCCAAGCCTGCGACAGCTGAAAGCAAATGCTCAACAGTAGAAATTTTGGCATTACCACGTACTAATGTAGTGGAAAGACGCGTATCCCCCACAAATTCACTTCTTGCAGGGATTTCAGTCACTTTGCCATTGATATTGACACGGAAAATCACCCCGGTATTAATCGGCGCGGGGCATAATTCAAGTTCAGCACGTTCACCACTATGCACGGTAACACCGGTTGCTTTGACCGCATGATTCAGCGTACGCTGCTTGATCATTTGAGATTGGAGCATTCACTGCCCTCCAAGTTGAGTAAAAACATAATCTTGAAGAAAGTATAATGGCAGAATTGCTGTATACCAATATTACAGAGGGGGTTTTACAGAAACTTTACATTGCATTGATTTGTTTAAGGTTTTCTTAATGTTTATAGCACGAATCCGAATCTAGCAAATTTAAAATACGCTGTAGCAATTACGACTAAAGCCCCCTTTGTAAAAGAGGGCCGGCGAACATCGTTTGGCGGGGGGATTTCATATTCAGACGTTACAAAATCTCCCGCTCGCAAACGAGCTGCCCCCTTTTGCAAAGGGGGCTACTTCAGTCGCTATTGCCATAGCAAATTCATAGATACTAAATATTTAGATCGTTTCTTCTTGCTTACGCAAAAACGCTGGAATATCTAAATAATCAAGATCCTGTTGACTCGGTTGTTCACGCACAGGCGCCACTTTCACAGGTGTTTCTGTGGCAGCTCCTGCTTGACGAAGATAAGCAGGACGATCCAATTGTTGATAATCCACTGAACCATCAGAACGGTGACGAGCAGCAGGCACTGCTTTTGCAGTCAGCGCTTCTGCTGGACGACCAAGCCCCGTCACAACGACTGTCACTTTCATTTCATCACGCATTTCAGGATCAATAACTGTTCCGACAACCACAGTGGCATTCTCAGAAGTAAATCGTTTAACAAGCTCACCCACTTCTTCAAATTCACCAATAGAAAGATCAAGACCCGCGGTAATATTAACAAGGACGCCTCTTGCACCTGTTAAATCGATATCTTCTAATAATGGACTAGCAATCGCCGCCTCTGCTGCTTTACTCGCTCTGTTTTCGCCACGTGCAATCGCAGTACCCATCATCGCCATACCCATTTCTGACATTACCGTGCGAACGTCTGCAAAGTCGACGTTAATTAAACCTGGGCGTGTAATAAGATCTGCAATACCTTGAACTGCGCCGTATAACACATTATTGGCTGCTTTAAAGGCGTTTAATAAACTAACAGATTTGCCCAACACACTTAACAATTTATTGTTAGGAATGGTGATCAATGAATCCACTTGTTGCGCGAGTTTACGAATCCCTTCATCGGCGACTTGCATACGCATTTTGCCTTCAAAGCTAAATGGTCGCGTTACAATCGCAACGGTCAAAATACCCATTTCTTTAGCAAGTTCTGCCACCACCGGCGCAGCTCCTGTGCCTGTCCCGCCGCCCATACCGGCTGTAATAAAAATCATATCTGCGCCAGTGAGTACTTCACGTAATTTTTCACGATCTTCCTGTGCCGCTTGTTCACCAATCTCTGGATTAGCTCCTGCGCCTAAGCCCTTGGTCATACCAATACCCAATTGCACAATGATAGGTGCTTTAGATTTTTTTAGCGCTTGCGCATCAGTATTGGCGACCGCAAATTCAACCCCATCAATCGCTTCTTGCATCATGTAATCCACGGCATTTCCACCTGCGCCGCCTAAACCAATCACCTTAATGATGGCATTTTGAGACATACTTTCATTCATAATTTCATACCCTTTATCATTCAAGCAGGGCGACCAACCGGCAGCCCCTACAATCACATGTTGCCTTTTAACCAATTTTTCATACGACTGAAGAGCGAATCAGAGGACTGACGCGGCTTGTCGTTACTATCGTAGCTTTGTTTTAATCCATATTGCAATAAACCGACTGCGGTTGAACAACTTGGATTTTCCATTGCCTCTTCGATACCTGAAATATTTTCAGGCGCGCCGACACGCACCGGCATTTCAAATACTTTTTCAGCCAAATCCACAATATGTTTTACTTTAGAAGCACCGCCCGTAATCACAATCCCTGAAGGAATTAAATCCTCAAAGCCACTGCGACGTAATTCATTTTTAACCAAACCAAATAGTTCTTCGTAACGTGGTTGCACAATTTGCGCAATCTTTTGTTCTGATACTTGTTTTGTAGGTCGATCGCCTACGCCACAAATTTCAATCTCGTCTTCTGCATCTGCTAGACTTATCATGCAACTTGCATGCGCAAGTTTAATTGCTTCTGCGCTACGAGGCGGCATTCTAAACGCGATGGCCAAGTCATTAGTAACTTGGTCGCCCGCAATCGGAATAACCGCCGTGTGACGAATCGCGCCATCGGTAAATACGGCAATATCTGTCGTACCCGCACCGATATCAATTAAACACACGCCGAGTTCTTTTTCATCGTCACTCAACACTGCATAACTTGACGCGAGCTGTTCTAAAATAATATCGAGGGGAAATAATCCACATTGACGAATACATCGATCAATGTTTTGTGCAGAACTCACAGCGCCTGTCACAATATGCACTTTCGCTTCTAAGCGAACTCCCGACATTCCCACCGGTTCTTTAATGCCATCTTGCTGATCGATAATAAATTCTTGAGGAAGAATATGCAGAATTTTTTGATCAGCAGGAATTGCAACTGCGCGCGCCGCATCGATGACACGATCCACATCAGATGAAGCCACTTCGCTCGCACTAATAGCAACAATTCCATGCGAATTAAAGCTACGAATATGACTTCCCGCAATACCCGTATAGACATCACGAATTTGTATCCCTGCCATTTCTTCAGCATGTTCAACGGCTTTTTGTATGGAAGCAACGGTGGCTTCTATATTAACCACCACACCGCGCTTTAATCCTGTTGAAGGATGTTTGCCCAGCCCGATAATCGTCAAATGACCGGCTTCATCCACTTCACCGACAATACACACAATTTTTGACGTGCCAATATCGATACCAACGACGCAATTTCTCATTGGTTTTTTCTTTGATGACATTTATCTATCTCTCCATTCGCAATTTAATAATCTATCCCTACGATTTCCAATTTACCGCCATACCATGGCTGTAACGCATATCCACATAACTCGGTTCACGATGCTGAGGAACAAAGACTTGTTCGTAAACTTTAATAAAACGTTTAAACTTCGCGAGTATATCGTCATTACCCAACATCACAACAATTTTGTTGTTTAATTCTACACTCCAATTGTTTTCAGACGACAATTCAACCCGAATGATAGATAAGTTAGCAGAATCTGCTGCAGAAGTAAAAAGATGATATTCTTTTAACAATTCGCTCACTTTTTCTTTCGAACCCATGAATAAAGGCAGATCTGGCGGAAAACTATTCAATGCGGGATAAAAAATATCACCTGACGAGGTGATCAGCGCAAGATTATTTAAAACAGCAACTGCCGTTTTTTGATTCAAATTCACGACAATTTTATCAGGCCATTGTCGTGAAACTGATGCAGTTTGTATCCAAGGTAATTCGTCTTGTAATTTGCGTTGCAATGAAAATAAATTGGCAAAAAAATAACCACGCTTAGTGTACGGGGCAATAATTTTCTCAATGTTTTCTTGCGGTATTTGCCAATATTCGCCTTCAATAATCACTTGCCGAATGGGAAAGCGTGCTTTTTCTTGAGTAACACTCTCAAATAAAATGCATCCAATTGCACTAAAAATGCAAACAATGGCAATAATGATTTTATATTTTTTCTTCATAAAGTTGCTTCTAACACTCGCATGACCAATGCATGAAAATCTAATCCAGCGACTTTTGTTGAACGTGGCACCAAACTGGTACTGGTATACCCTGGCACCGTATTAATTTCAAATAACCACGGGTTTTCTTGTAAATCAGTTTTGAAATCAACGCGCACCATACCTGAACATTGTGTCGTTTTATATGCTGCCACCGCAATCTCATTAAATTTTATTCGCAATGCGTCAGAAATATCACACGGACAAGGAAATTCCGTCGAGTTATCGGTATATTTTGCCTCAAAATCAAAAAACTCATGTTGTTTTGAAGGAATAATTTCTACAATAGGAAACACTTCACCATCGATTACTGGCACGGCAAATTCTCGGCCTGTTACCCACGGTTCTGCCAAAACGATATCGTCGTATTTTCTCGCAAGTTCATACGCTGCATCAAATTCTTCAGCTGTTTTTACTTTTGAAACGCCAAAGCTTGAACCTTCTGCTGGTGGTTTTAACGCTAATGGCAAGCCAACTGTTTTAATGACATGCTCTTTTTCTGCAAGCGATTTCATTTCCACCCAAGGCAACACAGGCAAACCTGCATTCTTCCAAATACTTTTACTAATAATTTTATCCATCGTAATTGCACTAGCTAAAACATCACAGCCCGTAAATGGAATTTTCATGGTTTTCAAGAAGCCTTGCATTTCACCGTTTTCACCATTGCCGCCATGCAAAACAATATAAGCGCGATCAAACTCTAACTTTTTTAATTGCGTAATATCTTGAGTATCTAATGCAAACGCATCAACACCCTGTTCTAATAAAGCTGTTAAAACGCCCTTACCTGATTTTAAAGACACTTCACGTTCAGCGCCCTCACCACCCATAAGCACCGCAACACGACCAAATTTCTCTTTATTATTCATAATATTTTCACTTCTTGCTCTAATTCAATACCAAACTTTTCTTTGACACTCTTTTTTGCTAATGCAATTAATTCTAGTATATCTGAAGAACGTGCATTGTCGATATTAACAATAAAATTAGCGTGCTTTTCAGAGATTTGCGCGCCACCGATTCGATGGCCTTTTAAACCACACGCCTGTATTAATGCCGCAGAAAAATGCCCTTCTGGGTTTTTAAAGACTGATCCGCAATTGGGTAAATTAGTCGGCTGTGCGAGATTACGCTTTTCTAGCATCGTTTTGATTTGTAACAGCCCTTCTGCTTTATTACCTTCTCGCACCTTAAAATAAGCCGC
Source organism: Pseudomonadota bacterium (assembly GCA_040389005.1). GTDB lineage: Bacteria > Pseudomonadota > Gammaproteobacteria > JAGOUN01 > JAGOUN01 > JAGOUN01. The sequence goes on along the minus strand of JAZKAS010000036.1, from coordinate 14,466 downwards.
TAAAAAATATTCTGTCTCAGAAAAAAAAGCTTTTCTATAGGCAATTTTAAATTCATTTTTTTGACGTAGATGTCGAACTCCTTGACGATCAATAGTTTCAACTTGTGTAATATGATCCCAAGTTTCACCGCCGTAACAGCCCGCATTCATGGCGAGCGCACCGCCGACTGTCCCCGGAATACCAGCCAAAAATTCTAATCCAGCTTTATCATTTCGCGCCACAAAACGCGCTAATTGCCCACACGGAACACCTGCTTGGGCATAAATCGTATTACCCTCGATTTTTGTTTCATTTAAAATAGATCCTTGAGTGATAATCACAAGCCCTGAAATACCGGCATCTTGAATTAACACATTACTACCTAAACCGAGCCAAGTGACGGGATAATCTTGCGGGATAAATGAGAGTGTTTTTTGAATATCATCAATCGATTCGGGAATTAACACTGCTTCGCCAGGGCCACCCACGCGCCAAGTGGTGTAACGATTCAGCGGATGACTCATCAATAAAGGGCTTTTGATTTGTTTAGCAAGATCTGAATAAAAAAAATTTGAGGTCATCAATACGCTCGCAGCGCTCATGCGCTATAAAAAGGCTAAATAAACAGTATATCAACAAGTGAAATGTGATCAACAAAAATAACACGATATAATCTGCGCTACCAAGGAAAATTATATGTTCAAAATGAGCACGATTAGGATTGGCGCATCTAAATTTGCGCAACCCCAAAAAGAGTTTGGCTTAATACCACCTTAAGTCAAATTGTGTACACTTCGCTCCAATACTTAAATTTAATAAAATCACCTGGCAGCATTATTAATGATCACTAAAGATGAGTTACTCAAAAATACCCTTTTAATGGAACAGCTGCATAACTATTTTCTTAAAATACATTTTCCTACTCACAATATCACTCCTCAACTAGCTGTTGTTAAAAATCTTTGCGCAAAGCATCGACGGAACTTTGCATATTCAACGCTACGCATTAATTTGGGCATGAATACGAGATGTACTTTTGAGGCGTTATTAAGTGATTTGTTAACCGATAGCGCAGGACATTGCGTACATCATAATGCAATTGTGTATTTGGCGCTGATTTATATTGGTTTTACCGTAGATTTAATCAAAGCCAACATGGCTGAACAAAACAACCCTTCCAATCCAAGTGATATAGCCCCTCACCTGGCGATTGTGTTAACTCTCAATAGTCAACGATATCTTGTAGATCCAGGAACATACGCACGATTTACAGCGCTCCAATTGCCTATCGATAATTTAGTTTTATCTGAAAATCATAATCATTATCAAATAATCAAAAATCCGAATGATGTTTCAAATTTTATTTTACAAAAGAAAAAAAAAGAATCATGGGTTAATGCTCATTTTTTTTCTACAGATCCTATTAAATTATCAGAATTAAACGCTTCTTTACCTAATCTATTATCGAAAAAAAATCAGAATTACGATCATCTTATTTTGTGCATGTTTCATAGAAAAAAGCATATCGGCTTATTCAACAGAGATATTTTCTTCAGCAGAGGCTCAACTTCAAATTCAGCGTATACTTTCATCGAACAGCCTTCTGTCTTCTACGCTCTGACGACGCTTGAATTAGTGAGCGCTGAATTTGCCGAAGCCTCTCGCAAAGCTCAAACATTGCTGCGTCAACATCCATTAGTGAACGGATACCTTGCTGAAGATATTCGCTGTCAATCGCCTTCAATCTCATCGACTGCGTCTCCATTTATACTAAAATAATTTAAAAAACGTTTTAATGTTATTCTGTCACTGCGTAAATTCCTGGCAAATTCCGAAAATATCCTTCGTAATCCAAACCAAAACCAATCAAAAATAAATCATCCACCACAAGCCCTGTAAAATCTGCTTTTTGCAAACCGCCTTCTGCGCGAGTATGTTTTTTATCGACGACAACGGCAGTATAAATTTTCGCAGCACCTTCCGCTTCACAATATTTTATAATTTCTGCAAGTGTTGTGCCGGCATCTAAAATATCTTCGACAATCAAAATAACACGATCTTTTAAATCCGAGCGTGGTTCTGCCAACCAATGCAATTGACTTGCGTGCATTTTCCCTTGATAACGCGTGACATGCATATAATCGAGCTGTAGTGGAAAATTCAAACGCGTGACCAAGTGCCCCACCGGAACAATCGAGCCGTTTAATACGGTCATGACAATCGGTTGTGAATCTTTAAGTACATGGGTAATTTCAGCCGCCATGCGATCTAGCGCACTATTAATTTCTTGCATGTCATGCAAACATGTTGCTTTATTTTGCATGGCTTGCAATTCATTTTTTGTTATTGTCATGAACGAAATCTCCTCGAATTGATATTTTATCAGGAATATGAGTAGTGACTGTCGGAAAAGCAAATTCAGCCTTGTGTTCTCTCACGAGATCAATCACTTTAAAAAAGATATCTTGTTGTACATCTCGCCACTGAGGACTACTTGTAACACGTGTAAAACAAGCAATATTAATATCTAACGATGAAGCACCAAAATTCATTAAATGCGCTGAAAAAGATTCGCTGTGATCTACTTTTGAATGTTGTTTTAACATCGCTTCAATTGCCTTCACTAAATCTTTGACAATAGCGACATCGTCATAACGAACACCGATCATAAAATCAATTTTACGATGTGTCATACGACCCGGATTAACAATAACGATTTGATTAAATACAGCATTTGGAATATACAAGGGTGCATTATCTAACGACATCACTTGCGTTGTTCGCCAACCAATAAAGGTGACTTTGCCTTCGATATTACGATCAGGCGAGCGTATCCAATCTCCCAATCTAAAGGGTTTATCGAGAAAAATCATCACGCCGCCAAACCAATTCGCTAATAATTGTTGTGCCGCAATCCCCATGACGATCGCACCACCACCACCGAATGCTAACAAACCTGTCAGGGGAATACCCAAGTCATCCATGAGTAGCAACACACCAACAATAAATAATCCAATGCGTGCAAAACGACCAACCACAAAAACCGTATTGGCATCCATGGGTTTACGATTTGCCACAGGTCGAACTAAACGAAATTCCATCTGCGTGATAAAGCGCCATATAAACCATATAAAAATTAACGATGCGCCCCCGACTCGAATACGCGACATAAGTAATGACCAAGCATCGTAGTGAAAATCAGACAGTGTATAACCACCAAATAATGTAATGGCAAATAACCAGATTAATACCGAGACTGGTAGAAATAATGCCTGAACAAAAGCATCATCCCAGACATACGATGTTTGTTGACAGCGAACTAATAAACGCTTAAAGACTTTGCGCTGCAACCAATACAAAAAAGCGGCTATCAGAAAAGTTAGGAAGCCATGAAACAACCAAGTATATTCAGAGTAAGCGCCTAATAAAGCTGTTAACCAACGATGTATGTTCATCATTTACTGTATACTCTCCAATTCACTGCGAATACGCACATACTTTTCAGAAGCTTGTAACTGCTCAAAGCGTTGTAAAGCCTCTGACGCAGAAGCCGGCGCCTTCAGTAAAGAATCAAATGATTTTAATGGCTGCATCACTGGATGACTGACAATTTCATCTTCGACTTTTTCAAGCACATCCCACTGGCTTTCAGAGTGATTACATAATAACACATAATTACAACCTGCTTCGCGTGCCAAGCGAATACGCGTATCAGCAGATCCTGCCACTTGCGCTGCCTTCATACTTAAACAGTCTGAAAAAACCAACGCATTAGAGTGCATCCTATTGCGTAACATTTCTTCAAGCCAATATTTACAATAGCCCGCCGGCATCGGCGAGACACTTGAATAAATGACATGCGAAACCATAACAGCCGCAATTTGTGCATTAAGATTACGGAAAGGCAGCATATCGCCTTCCCAAAGTTTTTCAATAGAACGATGATCGATTGGTTGATCGACGTGGCTATCTAAATTGACGCCACCGTGCCCCGGAAAATGTTTCGCGACAGGCAACACATGCGTCGAATGCATACCTTCGAAATAAGCCCCGCCCATAGCCGTTATCACATTGGTACTTTTGCCAAACGCCCTATCACCAATGACCTTATTGAGTCCTAAATCAATGTCTAATACAGGTGCAAAATTAATATGAATCCCAAAAGCTGCTAATTCATTACCCACAAGCCACGCACAATCTCGCGCTAATTGTTTGCCTTTCTCTTCATCTAACAAATAAATATTGCCTAATTGTTGCATCGCAGGAAGAAGCGTAAACGGCGCTTTGAAACGCTGCACGCGACCACCTTCTTGGTCGACTGCAAATAACAACTTAGGATTAATGGCGCGGACTTCTTCGAGCAGATTTGCCAGTTGCTCTGGATTTTCGTAATTACGCGCAAATAACACAATCCCAGCTAATAGTCGATGTTCTAGAAACTTCTTTTCCTCCACCGCAAGCGTTGTTGAACAAAGATCCATAAAAACAAACGGAGCGGGTGGATAGTGTGTTTTTTTTGACATATTAATTTCCTAGTAGTTAGCTGATAGAGTTAATCGGCAATTTCGATGTGGAAAGCCACATATAGCATCACCCACTTAGCTTTATACTTTGTCGCAAGTCCGCTCGTTATCGGCCATGTACCTCTATGCACACTCCCTCAACTCGCTTACTTGCGCCTCGTCTAAAACTAAGTGGGCGGTGCTATATACTAAGGGTAGGATTGATGGAAAGAATTATACACGTTCATTTTTTAATAGTCACTCCTGAAGGCGACATTTCTAAAAAAATAGGCCCCAATTCTGTGATCAAAGGCGTTATTGCATACTCTTCATAACGATGCATCACCAATGGACTTGGGAAATGAAAGCGATTCAAAAACCCATAGGAAAAGACTGCATACTCAGGGTGAACCGCTGATAAAAATGTTTCTGATGATGACGTTTTACTGCCATGATGCGGCACGGAAAGTAATTGCGCCGAAAGCTCTTCCGAAAAATTATTGACCAAATATTGTTCTGCAGGTTTTTCAATATCCCCCACTAACAATGCACTGGTTTTGCCCGTCGTAATTTTAAGCACGCACGAACTATTATTCCCCCGATGTTGATGCGCATCGTCTGGGTATAAAATTTGAAAATTGACTCCGTCCCATCGCCAGTGCTGGCCACGTTGGCACAATGTCGCGCCTGGTACTTTTTGTAAATCGCTTGAGAGAATTTGCTGCACAGAAAAATTTTTTCTAACCGTATTGGCACCACCGGAATGATCTGCATCACCATGACTGACCACCAACATATCGATTTTTTTCCATCCTTGATAATAAAAATACGGCACAATAATCGATTGGCCGACATCTCCGCCGGTAAAAAATTTAGGCCCTGTATCATACAGCAAAAGATGATGCCGTGTTTTCACAGCGATCGATAATCCCTGCCCGACATTTAAAAAAACTAATTCCGCATAACCTTCTTCCGGTTCTTTATGCGTTAAAAACAGAGGCAGAAATGCTAACAGACACAGCCATTTACCCGGCACGCCTTTGGGCAAAAAAGCAATTAACGCTATCACGGATAAAAGTATCGCCTCCAACAAGCGCACATGCCCCGTGATAAATATCCCAGGAGCATGATCGGTTATTTGTGTGAAAAAATTCAACGTCCAAAGAAACCCTTGTGTCATCGATTCTAAAAAAATCCAAAAAAAATGACACTGCCAGCCAAAATACGCCAGCCATTGTAATAAAATACCAAGCGGTAAAATAATAAATCCCACCCAGGGAATGGCCATCAAATTAGCAAGCAAAGATATAAACGTAAATTGCGAAAAAAAATAAAGCGAAATAGGAATCAACCCAATCAACATTAATAAATTTAAACTCAAATAACTTCGCCATTTTTGCATACCCCTTGCCACAAATAATTGATGATAGGCAATTAAGAAAACCGCATAAAATGATAAGTAAAAACTCGGGGAATAAAGCGCATTATTATCCATCAAAACCACGACAATTGCTGCCACAATAATACGATGCATCAAACTCGAATAGCGATGAAAAAAAATTGCCATCAAACCTAACAATGCCATCCATAAGGCACGCAGCGTCGGCACTTGTTCGCCGGATAATCCCACATAAAATCCGATTAACAATACAGAAAGCGCAATCGCCCACGTATGTGCATTGATTCTAGGAAAAAAAATAATGATGCCACGCATCATCATGAAAAAAATAAAATAAGCGATCATTGCCACCATCGCAATATGCGATCCTGAAATCGATAATAAATGTCGCGTGCCGGATAAATTAAACACGCGCAAAGTTTCCCACGATAAATTCTGACTAACCCCCAAAGTGAGTGACTCAATCACTGCCATGGCAGACGAATCACGCAAATGTGATCGCGTAATTTCATCGAGTTGTTCACGTAATCGCTCCATTTCAATCATCATGCCATCAGCGGCACCGATTTTTCTGGCTGATTTAATCGTCGCTTGCGCTACAATATTATTCTGCTTCGCCCATTGTAACGTATCAAATCCACCCGGGTTATTCATCGCATGCAATGGTTTTAATTTAAAATCAGCCTGCAAAATATCGCCAACATGAATGTCGATGCGCTGACATGAAAACCAGCTCGCTTGAAAATAATAGGACTGATCCAGTGGCTTGATCGTGAATGATGCGTAACATTGCTGGCGTTTCACCAATGAAGCCACCTCAACCTGCATGGATATCGGCTGTAAAAAAATATAAGCAGGAATTAGGTTAGGCTGGGTATCTGTAGAACACAATAACACACAACCTATCCATAAAATAAACAGCAATAAAGGCACGTTTCACCTGGAAATGAAAAATTTAAAGATTAAGAATTATCAGGAGAGATACGGGTAGGAGAAACGAGAATGCCATAAAAAATAGCTGAATACCATGCCAATAAGAAATTGCCTCCCTATAAAACAATAATTGTAAAAATAAAATCCTCGTGTACAATCCACATCCAGAAAACAACAACACAACAGGTCATTTAAAATGGAAGAAACACCAGCACGTCTTGAATTATTATCCCCTAATTCAAAAAAGCGTACCATTACGTTATTAAGCAGCGCACGTATTTTCGCCACCGCTAAAAAATTTAAGCATGACGGGGAAGATGTTTTTAAGACCCCATCAAAAAAATTAGCTGATACGTTTGAGCAATGCGTAGTTTCTCCACCTGCCGGTATTCCAGCTCAACAATTAACGATCATGTTTGAGCAGTATGAAATGTTTTTAAATAGTAAAAAAAGAGCTGGAAACGGCGCACTCACCCGCTTAAGAAACAGAGACCCACAAATTTTAGCTCTTAAAGAAATATTCGCGCGCCTTAAAGAAAATCAAACTGTCGAAGACTGGCAGGCTCTATTAACTTTATTAGTTGACTATCGTATTAAGGTTTATACAGAAAATATTATAACAAAACCTACTTCCATGTACGGTGATGCTTTGTGGGCGGTACAAGAACATATATTAAGCAAGCTAGAAAGCGCACATAAAAATATCCCCAATTGCGGCGTACTAAAAAAGCTGAGCGACTATAAGAGCCACATTACTTTATGTTGCACGGAAGAAGAGGACAGCATGAGAAAAATGAGAGCCGCTTTTGGTCATTACACTGTGTTAAAAAAATATCCACAGTTAACCCGCGTTACACAACAAGTAGACAAGTTTATAACAGAAATTGACACTGTTGCTCAATCTATATATGGGCTCTCTCCTGTAAAAGCAACGCTTTGGACAAATGACCACCAGAGTCGCTTGCGAAGCGCTGTAAAA
>JAZKAS010000036.1:0-6663 GCA_040389005.1 Pseudomonadota bacterium | reverse complement strand
TCAGCCATGAAACCACTAAAGGATTGAGCTAAAAAGCACATGATAACGATTTGCGCCGTTAAACCAATAGATCAAGTCAATATTCCGCACTGACCTATAAAAAAGTCAGAACGCCAGCTTGATCTATTACAACTTATTCTAACCAAACTTTACCGGACCGCATCGTGTATTGTTTATCACATAACGCTGCTAACGTAAGATCATGTGTCACCAACACCATGGTCGATTGCATTTCTTGCGTTAGCTCTTTCATTAAGTCGACAATTTTAAGTGCCAAAGTTCGATCAAGATTGCCTGTTAATTCATCCGCAAGGACACACGCCGGTCGCGTGACAAGCGCTCGTGCAATTGCGGCACGTTGACGCTCACCACCTGACAGCTCTGACATACGATGATGGACACGTGTTGCCAGCCCTACTCTTTCCAGCATTTCTAATGAACGTTTTTTCGCTTCTTTCTTATTAACATGTCCAATCCACAATGGCATTGAAACATTATCTAAAATTGTAAACTCAGGCAGCAGATGATGAAATTGATAAATAAAGCCTAAATGCTGATTGCGAAATTGACATTTTTCTTTTTCTGAAAGACGCATTATTTCTCTGTTATTAATCATAATACTGCCTTGATCGGCATTATCTAATCCGCCGAGCACATGCAATAACGTGCTTTTCCCAGAACCGGATGAGCCAACAATCGCGATCATTTCTCCCGCGTACAAGGTTAAATTCAAATGATCTAACACGTGAATTTTCCCACCGACATCATGATAAGATTTACATAATCCAGTCGCTGTCAAAACAGATTTATTCATAGCGCAGCGCCTCCGCAGGATTCACTTTCGAAGCACGATACGCCGGATAAAGCGTTGCTAAAAAACATAACCCAAACGTAACAGTAACAATGCGAATCACATCCGACCAAATCAGTTTTGAAGGCAAATAATCGAGAAAATAAATATCTGCAGAAATAAATTGCACGCCAAAAATACTTTGAATGGCATTCACAACAGGTGTCACGTTTAAAGCCAGCGCGATTCCCAAACCAACACCCAATAAAACCCCCATCGCACCGATCAGCGTTCCTTGAATTAAAAACACGCGCATAATCATTCCTGAAGAAGCACCTAAGGTACGCAAAATAGCGATATCAGACGACTTTTCATTAACTAGCATCACTTGCATGGAAACTAAATTAAAGACAGCAATCATAATAATGAGCAGCAAAATAAAAAACATCATGGTTTTTTCCATTGCGATCGCACGAAAGAAGCTACCATATTGTAAAGCCCAAGAATTAATTTGCGCACTCGCTGGCAACAAGGGATAAAGCCGTGTTTCAACGGATTCAAATTGATAAGGATGACTGAGTTGCATTTGAAAACCAGACCATTTTCCCGGCATTTCATAAAGCGTTTGCGCATCATGAATATCCATGAATGCCAAACCATCATCGTAACCAAACCCCGCGCCAGCATGAAAAATCCCTACCACAGTAAAACGCTTCAACCGCGGCATCACTCCTGCCAGCGACCAATTCAGTTGCGGCGTTAACAATAATACTTTATCTCCGATCATCGCGCCCAATTGTGAAGCAGCAGCTTCACCCAAAACAATATTAAATGAGCCAGGGGTTAATGCAGAAAAAGATCCACGAATGAGTTTATCTTGTAATGCGACAATCGCTTTCGGGTAGTTTTGTGTAATCCCCATTAAATAAACTGGACTATTTGTATTGCCTTCACGCAAGATTCCTTGTCCGCTGACATACGGTTCTACGGCTTTTACATTCGGCAATTGTCTTATTTCAGATAAAACCTCAGAGTCGTTTGATAAGTTATTAGCAATATCTGTCACCGTAATACTCGGCACCATTTGAAACACTTTATCTTTGATTTGCTCGTCAAAGCCGTTCATTACCGACAAAACGGTAATCAGCACCAACACACCCAAAGCAATTCCTAATACCGAAAGCAAGGTAATAAATGAAATAAAATGATTACGTTTTTTTGCGCGCGTGTAACGTAAACCAATATAAAGCGAGAGTGGCTTGAGCATAAAAACTATTCGACAAAAATTTCTTGGAACTATACTATTAAAACAGATGAGAATCGATACCGGTCACTTAAATATCATTTAAAATATTGAGCTATAATTGAACAATAGAGTCATCCCTGATTTACATGCCCGTCAATCTGCTCTAGATATTACACGATCTTTTCTCGTGCAAGCCCCTGCGGGCTCAGGAAAAACTGAATTATTGACGCAACGGTTTTTAAAGCTGCTAGCTTATGTTGAAACGCCCGAAGAAATTATTGCCATTACATTTACCAATAAAGCCGCAGCAGAAATGCGTTCTCGTATTATTGCCGCCCTTGAAAAAGCCGCATTACTTCCAGAACCTGAAAGCGGACATGAAAAATCAACCTGGATACTCGCCAAAACCGTGTTGCAACAATCTCAGTTAAAAAGCTGGCATTTGCGCGAACATCCTAATCGATTACGACTATTAACAATGGATGCGTTATCATTACAAATCGCACAAAAATTACCGATCAGTTCAAAACTGGGTGCACAACTTGATATTGCCGATGATCCAAAATCGTTGTACCAAGAAGCCGTGAAAATGATTTTGCTATCACCCGCAAAAGATTCTCCTTGGCTTGAAGACATTAAAATATTATTACTTTACTTAGATAATAATTATGTGAAATTAGAAGCATTGTTGATCAGCTTACTTGGAAAACGCGATCAGTGGTTACCACTGATGATGTTAGGCAATGATAATATTGAAAAACGCGCCTTGCTTGAAAAAGAATTAATCCATGTCAATGACTTTGTCTTACAAGCTGGTGAAAATTTATTACCTACAATTTTAAAAAATGAAATTGAAGCACTGGCGATTTACGCTTCCGCAACGGCTAGCCTTTCTGATGAACACTGGCCCTTCATTGCAAATATGTTACTCACTCAATCCGATGAATTAAGAAAAAAATCTGATAAAAATATTGGCTTTCCGCCCGCTTCGTCTTCAAAATCTAAAACTGAGAAAGAGCTATTTGAAGCATATAAACAACGCTATCAAACATTAGTCAATACACTCGAAGCGTATCCCGATTTTATTGATTGGCTCATTGAAATTAGAAAACTTCCTGAAACCCATTATACGGATTCTCAATGGCATGTTTTATCTGCGCTTTTAACATTACTGCCATTATGCGCTGCACAACTGCGTCTTATTTTTTCACAGCACAATCAAGTTGATTATATTGAAAATGCACAAAGTGCTTTACACGCGTTAGGTACTGAAGAAAATCCTACGGATATTTCGTTAAACTTAGACTATAAAATTCAACATCTTTTGGTCGATGAATTTCAAGATACTTCTAGCAATCAATTTCAATTATTAGAAAAACTTACTACAGGCTGGATGCCAGAAGAAGGTCGTACGCTTTTTTTAGTGGGCGACCCCATGCAGTCGATTTATCGTTTTCGACAAGCAGAAGTTGGTTTATTTTTACACGCAAAGCATTACGGCATTGGTCAAATACGGTTAGATTTTATTTCTTTAAGCAGCAATTTTAGATCGTCAGCGCAAATCGTAAACTGGACAAATAAGCATTTTCAATTTATTTTTCCTCAGAAAGAACAAATTCGACTCGGTGCAATACCTTATAGCCCTGCCCATGCGATTCACATTGAACAAGAAAATAGCGAAGCAAGTTGTGTTTATTTTTCTAAAGAAAACATACTTGCAGAAGAGCATTATATTGTTAATCAAATAATGGATGTTAGAAAAACTCACCCAACTGAATCCATGGTTATTTTAATTCGTTCACGAGATCATCTAAAAACTATCACGCCATTACTTCAATCTAATCACATTGAATATCAAGCCGTGGATATTGAAACACTGTCTCACGAACCGATTATACATGATTTGTTAAGCTTAACACGGGCGTGTATTCATTTAGGCGATCGAGTTGCGTGGCTCGCTTGTTTACGTGCACCGTGGTGCGGTTTAATGTTGTCAGATCTTTGGATGCTCACGCATTCTGAAAAAGAAAAATCCATTTGGGAATTATTGTTCGACGAAACCATTATGATGAGATTGAATGACGATGCACAAAAACGCATACTCCATTTTCAACAAGCAATGATTTTCGCAATACAACAACGACAACGCATGTCGTTACGCGATATTGTAGAAAAAACCTGGCAGCGATTAGGAGGCGAACAGTTTCTAAGCGATCATAAGCAGCGACATGATATCGAAAAATTTTTTGACGCCTTAGAAAAAATTACCGATCCAATTGGCATCATACAGTTTGAGCAGCTAGAACGAAAAATAGAAAAGTTATTTGCCGCAACGCCACATTCGCAAACTAATCCTGTGCAAATCATGACTATTCACAAAGCCAAAGGCTTGGAATTTGATCATGTTTTTCTACCTAAATTACATAAAAAAACTGCGCCACTGGATCGACCCTTGATTACTTGGCTAGACTATCCTGACGAAGACAACCTTCATCATTTATTGATGGCGCCCATGAGCGAAATTAACACGAGCGATAAAACATACGATTATATTCAAAAACAGCAACAAAAAAAATTATTGCTTGAAATGGATAGAGTGTTATACGTCGCCACAACCCGCGCCAAAAAATGCTTGTATCTCACAGCTACATTAGAAATCGATGCGTCTGGAAAAATAGCCACGCCAAAAAACGACAGTCTTTTAGGCCGAATCTGGCAAACAAGCCCGAATCTTTTTCAAGCGCATGAAAGCGCAACCATAAATGACACGCCCGAAATTAAGCTTGTGCCAGAAAATTTATTTCATCGAGTGACATTATCTGCTATTCAACAGTTACCAAAAGCTAAAAAAGAAGAAGAAAATTATCTTCCAGAACAAAGAAATGCCCCTGAATTGACACTGCCCATACATCGTGCAGAAGCAAAACTGGGCTCTATTATTCATTTACTTATCGAAAAAATTTCACAATATGGCGTGAACTGGTGGATATCATTGGATCATAAATCAATAATTAAGTCGCTTTGCCAGCAATTTAATGTTGCGCCGGACACCTATGAAACAAGCATCAATAAAATTTTATTAGGAATGACAAACTTGATCGAAGATCCACGCGGGCTGTGGATCATCAAAAACCACTCCGTCTCATATGCTGAATATACTATATATGATTATAATTTTGGACAATGGTCTAAAAAAATTATTGATCGTATTTTTATTGATGAACAAGACCAATACTGGATTGTTGATTATAAAACGACAGACGCATTTTCTGATAAAATTGCCCAAGAACATTTTGGGCAATTACAATCATATCAACAAGCTCTCAGCAAAATCATAGGAAACAAAATAATCAAGCTCGCGCTTTATTTTCCACTCATTTCCACCTGGCACGTCTGCACCGCAGACTCTGACTGGACCTCTGAAAGACTACCTCCATAAAAACCTGGAGAATAATTGCTTTTTTCTGAATAAATATTCGGCGCTGAAGATGACGCAATTTTTTCATTTACGTCTGCTATTTTCGCTGCAATAAATCCATCACAGTCAACAAAACCATAAATTCTTAAAATATCTTCATAATAATCTTTTGCTTTATACAGATCACCCAATGCGACATAAATATCACCACTGCGTCTATAAACCTCAGCCTGGTTATCAGGCTTCATCATTTTAAAAGCCCGATGGGAAATACATGCCTTTGCAATCTTTAAGCGGTCATGATTTTTTTCTTCATCAAATAACGACATGGGAAGTTTATCCTTCAAAACAATCGCCAAAATATCTTCTAACTCACGAAACTCTAATGCTGATTCCAATGCTTTTTCATACTGCTTAATAGACTTTTTCCACAAGATGCTTTCAGGTTCAATCAAGATCTTAAAGCGATATAAATGCCAGTATAAAACTCCCAGCCCTCGATGCGCTTGCGCCGATTCACCCGACAATAAAAATACGGTATCAAAATGTTCTATAATTTTTGGAACATAATCACAAATAATTTTTTGATGACTCTGACTTATAAACTCATACTTATCAAAAATACAACACATTACATGATTTAATCTACAAGTCGCAAGATCAAAATGTAGCTCAGCAAATTCTGGAATTATTTTTGTATAAATTTCACAGGCGCTTATAAAATCATCGACGCATGCTTTATCGAAACAACCTTCATTTTCTGAAAATTCCATACTTAATTTTTTAAAACTACTCTCATAGTTTTTATTGATTCTTTCTAAAGCAGCACAAGCCAACGATATCAACATATCATTCATTCCATCATCAATGACTGCTTGATAACACTTTTGTGCCTCACATGGATCATTGAGCGTTTCAGCCAATCGACCTATACCATAATAAGAAGCTGATCTAAATAATGTTGACTCAGACGCTTTTTCAAAATCACTTTTAATATTGGGAAAATGACAATCTATCTCAAGCATAAAAAGCCCACGCGCATAATGCGCGCGATAATTATTTGCATCTTCATTAATCGCTTTTTCATAGTATGCTAAAATTTCTTTAATAAGCTTCGCTCTTGTGATCAAATCTATTTTTTTCTTCGCAGCTTGTTTTGCCTTAAGATCAGATTCAAGCTCTAATGCCAGCACAAGACTTCTATCTGAA
>JAZKAS010000035.1:6624-7608 GCA_040389005.1 Pseudomonadota bacterium | reverse complement strand
AAACAAGCACGTCCGGCATTACTTTCAAATTGAGCAACAAGATGTGTCCATGTATTGGCAATGACCATGGGGCCTTCCAGCCACGTATTACCAAATCCAAATTTTTCAATTGCGATGCGACCATTTTGATTAACAAGGATCATCCAAGTCTTGGCGTTGTCTACGCTGTCATATCCATTCCACATCAACCAACCGTACGACCCTGCCGATTTAAACCAAAGACTGACGCTGAAACGCGCGTTTAATGTAAAATCACTGCTTGAACCAAAATCCACCCACGAATCTATACCGTTAAAAGAAATTGCACGTTCTCGTCCAAAGCGATCCGTTGTCATGATTATATTGTGCATCACAGCATTATGATGGTTATTGTTTGTATCAACATTGCTATCACAAGAGAAATTTAAAATGATGTTATCAATACTGTTAATAATCGAGGCTGGATTATAAAAAGTATCGATACTTTCATTGAGAAATATTCCTTTAATCGCGCTTTCTGAAACATGTTTGTTTTGCCACAGCTGTAGATTATTTATTAAACCAGAAGAATAATCGCGACTGGTTGGGCCTCTTCTTCCGACGACTAAAGGACTTGGATTCGGCAGGTTAAAAGCAGAACCACTGTGCTTGCAGCCCACATTATTTCCATTCACATATAGGCAACCACTGACTCCATTACTCTCGCCTACAATGGCAATATGTGTCCATGTGTCTGTTGTGAGCACAGGGCCCTCTAGCCATGTGCCGGAGAATCCATATTTTTCAAATGTGATGCGATTATTTGGGCTTACTAAAACCATCCAAGTATTGCCATTACTGACGCCATCATTACCATTCCATAAGATCGAACCTTGGGCTCCTGACCATTTGAGCCGAAAACAAGCCATAAAATTTGCATTTAATGTAAAATCACTGCTAGCACCAAAATCGATCCACGAATTAATGCCATTGAAAAAATATCCATCTTTTTTAGTTAATAAAGCA
>JAZKAS010000035.1:0-6597 GCA_040389005.1 Pseudomonadota bacterium | reverse complement strand
GATTAATGCCATTATGATCATTGCCACTGATATCATTTGAGTTGTCATAAAAAGGAGCGTTAAGCACTAATTTCCCTTTTCTATAAGCAGCAGCGGAGGCATCTAAACTATATAGCTTAAGTGCCTCTAATTTACTTGTCAGATCATCTCCAAGCTTGTTTTTTTGATTACTGATATCATTATTTAAAATGTCATGTGAGGTTTGGGTTGTTTTAGGCATGGATATTCCTTTTGCACGCAATCGTTTGAAAATGAAATTGCAGCGCAGCTTATTTTAATTGATTATTATTGTCAATTATGAGTATTTTTTTTCATGAGAAAAAAATATAGGGTTCAAGTGTTAATTTGAAATTTATCAAAGATTTAATTAAAATTACTGCATTCTAATAAAATAATTGTTAAGAAAAAAATGCCTAGAGCACTACGAATTGAATATGCAGATGCTTGGTATCATGTGATGAATCGAGGGCTTGGATGTCGTCCTATTTTTAAAACTAATCAGCACCGGCAGATTTTTTTAGAAATTGTGAAAGAAGCAATTGTTCAGTTTGCAATAGAAGTGCGATCGATGTTAAATGCTGTGAATAATTGTTTAGCTTATGTGAAGTTTGTTGCTGCTGGAGTTGATAAGGAAATTCGAGAATTTTATGAAAAAAAGAATATGCCGGTTATTTTAGGCAGTAAAGAATTTACAGAAAAAATATTGAAATGTGCCGAAGATGACAAAATAGCGCCATCACAATCTGACTATAATAAAACTAGAAGTTTGCCGAGTATGGCTGGTGTGGATTGGCTATGCATCACTTATTTCAAAGTAGATAAAAGTGATTTACTTAAAGCACATATAAAAGTCAATGAAGCGAGAAAGATGGCTATTTATGGAAGTAGGGTCTGGGCTAAAGAGAATAATTCTGTTATCACAAAACATTATGATTGTAGTAGTGCGGCCAATATAAGTAATACCGTTAGAAATATTAACGAGAGAATAAAAATTGATACTAAGTTTGCAAATGAGGTTGAAAAGCTACGAAAAAAGTTAATTACTTAAAATGTCATCTTAGCACTTGACCACCTTGACGATGGAGAAAGCGGCGTTTGAAGCCGCTTTTGTTTAAACTTAGATGGTGCGTGAATGTTCGTATTTTTTTAAGAGAGTGTATGGAATAAACATCATTAGCGCATAATTTAAACCGCCACCTTGGAAATAGCCTAAGCTTGAAGACTGCCAAGCAAGGAAGAAGTCACCGCCTATCACAAAGAAACCGAATCCCCAAATAAGAATTCCAAACATACAAGCGCCTCTTGCCCAAGCTTGTGAATGTAAAAAATGGACATCATCTTGTCGGAAGTTTTTTATCATTCCTACAATGCTGATAATAGCGAGTAAACCAATCACGCCTTCAAGGCTCGCCAAAAAATAATAAGCCATTTCTTGTAATGCTGGGTTATGTATGCCGCGCCAAGAATGAACAAATTCGGGCTGCACCGTTTGCATGGAAAGTAAGGGTACAATGACACTGGCTAAAGTAGATTTTGCACCTTCAAGGTCGTTCAATAATCCCAATATGCCTTCAAAAGCAGGGATTAAAGCGAGGCCTATTTGAAATAAACGTGCTAAGAGTGTTTGTAATAACGTAGCTTTCTTCATATAAATTCCTTGTATGAAAGAGGGTTGGTGATAGGTTTCAATCTTTACAGTAGCAATATTATCTTAAATGCTCAAGCGGGTATGTTTAAATAATCTTTCGAAATTCAAGTATTATGTGCATAATGCGCTCTTCAATTTATAGGAGAGAACAATGTTAATTATTCATACGACACTCGGTCCGATTAAAGTCGAGCTTGATGCTAAAAATACACCGGCGACGGCGCAGAATTTTCTAGATTACGCAAAAGAAGGTTTTTATGAAGGTACTTTATTTCACCGTGTCATTGATGGATTCATGATTCAAGGTGGTGGATTATTACCCGGCATGGAAGATAAGCGCTCTGGAAAAGCGGCGATTAAAAACGAAGCAGATAAAGGCGGTAAAAATAAGCGCGGTACGCTAGCGATGGCGAGAACAGGTGATCCGCATTCTGCAACTGCACAATTTTTTATTAATGTCGCGGATAATGGGTTTCTTGATTTCAAATCCGAAACGACTCAGGGTTGGGGGTATTGTGTTTTCGGTCATGTGATTGAAGGCATGGATGTGGTCGATAAGATTAAAGCCGTTGCAACAACGAGTCGTCGTGGACATCAAGATGTGCCCGTAGACGATATATTGATTGAGCGAGTTGAAATTCTAGGAAATTAATGGTTCTTATTCCGGTATGCTCAAAATACGCGATGACAATAACGACGGAGACCCTTCTCCCCTAGGTGGGAGAAGGTCCCGACAGGGGGATGAGGGTGATTATTTCGTCAAGCGTTTTAACATTGGTACAAACGCAGCCATCAACAAACTAATGGCAATAGTGATCACGCCGATTTTAATAAACAGACCATAATAAATTGCCATCGATTGAACCGGATCTGTAATTTCTCGTGGTACTGCGGCAAGGCTGGCCACGTGTCCTGCCATAATGCCAGCGATCGATGTGCATAAGAACCACGAGCCCATGGTAAAGCCCATTAAACGCTGTGGGACGAAACGCGACACCATAGCAAGACCTAAAGCACTGACTAAAAGTTCGCCGGCGCCTTCAAAGAAGTAAAACGCTACCACCCACCAGCCAGAAATAATGCCATTATGTGAACACCAGTGAATACCGGCGGACAAGACAATAAAACTGACTCCAGTACAGAAAGTACCGAGCGCAAACTTCATTGGAATGGATAAATCGCGATTTTTATAAGCCAGTTGGTTATAAATCATCGCTAATATGGGACTTAATATCATAATCCAAGCGGAGTTGAACACTTGATAAGAAGCGGGTTCGATGGGCATTCCCCACAGGTGATGTTCGACGTTACGTAACGCGAACAAATTGAGTGAGGTTGGCATTTGCAGATATAGCACAAAAAAGATAATGGCCTGAACAATCAAGATTAAACATAAAATTAAGGAGCGTTTTTCATTTGCAGGCGATTTTTTGATTTCCATCAAGAAAATACATAGCACAACGACGCCACCCATTAAAATGAGCCAACCAGAGAACGTATAATGTTTCAGTAACCACGCACTGAGTAAAATGAGTGCGCCGGTGACGACAATAATTGACGCCATGGTTTTAAGCGTGACTTTTTGGAAATCGGGTTTAGAGCCATAAACTTTGACTAAGCCGCGCATGAAAAAATATGTGAGCATGGCTAAACACATTCCGATGGCACAAATACCAAAGGCGACGTGCCAGCCCCAAATGCCGGCAAAAATCGGCGTTAAGGCCATCGAGAAGAAGGATCCAATATTAACCGCCATATAATATAATGTGAATCCGCCATCGAGTTTTGTGGCATCATCGCCGTAAATTTTAGACAGCAAGCTGGCGGGGTTTGCTTTAAAGAGTCCGACACCCACTGCAATAATGCCTAAAGGTAAATAAATATCTCTATCGCCTGCGAGGGCTAGGTATGAGTAGCCCAGAATAAGCACGAAGGTACCAAAGATCATGGTGTTTTTAGTGCCCAACCAGCGATCACCAATGTAGCCGCCTAGACTAGGAAGTAGATAAATAAGTGCGGCAAACGCCGCAAAGAGGTGATCTGCTTCAGAATCTGAATATTTAAGTTCTTTGACAAAATACAGCACAATGAGTGCTTGCATACCGTAATAACCAAATCGCTCCCATAACTCAATAAAAAAAACGAGATAAAAAGGTTTCGGTTGCTTAAGCGCGTCTGGAAAAGACATAGTGTGACTCCAAATAATGCGACAGAGTGTAATTTAGTTTTTTGAGGATTCCCAATTCAGCCAACGCAGGCGTATGGCGGCGATGATGTAAAGAATAAGCCCAATAATGGTGCCAATGATAAACACATAAGATAAGAAAATAAGGGTATAGACTAGCAAAACAATGAGCATTCCCAAGCCAATGAAGGGCATAATTCTGGATAACATTATTATTCTCTTAATTATCATTGTCAGACCTAACACTGTAACGGAAAAAGCAAAGAATGAAAAGCATCTATGTTAATATTAAGCAGACGCTTTATGTGGTCACAGCCTCGGGACAGTTAGCCGTATTACATAAGGTTGAAAATGTCATTGTCGTTTCTTCGCTCGATGACTCGAGTACGACAGGTATGACATTGAATGTTGTTAAGGCGCTTAAACTGGTCGCTTTCAAATTGTTATAAATAGAGTTAAGCATGGCTTTAGCTAAAGGAGATGTATTACTAAAGGGTAATGTTATAATAAGCTGTGTTAGGATTGCAGGGTAAACTGTAAAGCTTGTTTTTGCTGCTTTGTTGCTGTCACCATCACTAATATAGCAATTATGGTTTGCCTCACTGCAGAGTGAATCATCGCAGTGGAGATAGGGGTTATCGTTTGAAGATGCTCCGGTATAAAGGTTTTCACTAGTACTTTGTTGAGTCGTGTTAGTAGAACTAAATATACCACTTTCTGAGCAACCGTCATGAACTTCGCACTCGACACGGCACGATATTGGCCCACCTTTAAATGTACAGCTGTCGCAGCTAATATAGTTTTTCTTGCCTAGAGTTTTTGTCCAACATTGCCTCTTACAGCTGACTTGGCTTATATTACAAGATGATTTTGCTACAGGGATCATTAAATGCACGCCACGATTTGCGGTGGCATAATATTGTAGAGTGCCATTAATTTCATCGTAGTAGTTACTATTTTTTGGTTGTGTGCCAGCTAAAATAATGGGGTTATTATTATCGCCAGGAAAAATAGAAGGTAGTGATGTGACGGTGCCATTTGACATGCTTGGAGATGGATCTGCAGTAAAAGTATAATTTGTTTTATTATTCACTGTAATTTGTAACTGTTCACAACCAGCAATGGCAATTTTCTGTAGCAGCAACATGCCAAGGAATAAACTACAACGTAAAAAGAATGTTTTTGACATACTGCTTCCTTAAGTGAGTTTTTTAATCAACATCGCTGCGCTTCGCTGGAGTAGAAACGTTCATCATTTTCAAGTCGATCCCTTTATTTTTAAGCGCTGTATATTGCGTGTCTGAAATTTTTCCGTTCGAGCAGCCCGGTTCGGTAGAAGAGGTATTTCCACACAAATAATTATAAGCAGTTGATCCTGTTGGATCATTTTCTAACGTACATGTTCCTGATGCGCCGGTAGCATCATTACAGATTGTCAGTGCATCAAGAAAAGTCGTTAGAATCTCATTCGTGACAACGCTATAATCATTTCCAGTCCCTTTGCTCGCTGTTTCGCGTTGGCTGGAGGCAGAGAAGGTGAGAAGAACGCTCATGCCGATGGCGACGACAATAAGGGCAAGCATAACTTCAAGCAACGAGAAGCCGCGTGAACGGACCATATTGATCACTTTAATAAAACCTTAAGATTGCTAGTATTGCGCAATTTTTGTCTCAGTTCAAGATTGTTTTATTGGAAAAGTGAGTGTCACATTTAAGCCGCCGCGAGGAAGATTTTGCGCAGAAATATTTCCTTGGTGCAGTAAAATAGCGCGTTTTGCGATGGCAAGCCCTAAACCGAATCCGCCTGTATTTTGAGTTCTGGAGTCATCGACACGGAAAAAAGGATCAAATACTTGTGCTAATTTTTCTTCAGGAATTCCAGGTCCAGAATCTTCAATGCTGATCTGAATTTCTTCTTCTTTTGATAAGACCGTCACTTGAATGGGTTGATCTTCGGGTGTGTAGCGCAACGCATTTCGAATGATGTTTTCAATCGCACTGCGTAATAAGGGATAGCAAATTTCGGCATCACAGGCTTGTGGCGTTATTAGTCGTATAGGAATGATGCGGTGTTGTATTTCATAATTAGCATCACTCACAATGGAATCAACAAGTTCAACAAGATCTACTTTTTCAAAAGTCACTACATTTTGTGATGCATCCAGGCTTGCCAGTGATAATAGCTGTCGAATCAGTTCATTGAGCTTATCGGTCTCATAGGCAATCCGCGTGAGTTCTTTTTCAACTGCCGGACTTTTATCGCGCGCGATTTCCAGGGCGACTGAAAGTCGCGCTAAAGGGGAACGCAATTCGTGTGAAATATCTTGTAGCAGTTGTTGTTTTGAAAGTACTAAGGATTCAAGGCGCGCGGCCATTTCATCAAAATCACGCGCTAATTCGCCGATTTCATCTTTTCGATGACCCAATAATGCTTGAACACGGGTTTGAAATTCTCCTTGCCCCAATTTTTTTGCCGCGCGTTGCAAAATGCGAATTGGACGCAGCAAATACAGCGAAAGTAAATAACAAATAAAACCGCCAATTAAAATGGCAATTGAAAATCGAAAAATAATATTGCCACGATTAAAGCTATAATGTTCGAAATCAACTCCCGAAGATTGCTGCGTCACTTGCGAAGAGACCAGCGCAATGACGACAATGGTTAAGCACATCGCCAACCAAAACCAAATAAAAATCTTCCAGTATAATTTTCTCATTTAAATTCCCCTTACTAGAGCTATTTTCAAACCCTTGTTGTCGTCAT
>JAZKAS010000034.1:0-3736 GCA_040389005.1 Pseudomonadota bacterium | reverse complement strand
CAAACTCGCTGAACATTATTGGCCGGGCCCCATGACGTTGATTTTAAAGAAACAAACGCCTGTACTTGATAGTGTGACAGGCCGGCAAGATACTGTCGGCATTCGCATTCCCAATCATCCTGTTGCACAGCAATTATTGAAAGCATTTGGCGGCGGATTGGCCGCACCATCGGCGAATAGTTTTGGATATATTAGCCCGACATCGGCGAAACATGTTCGTGAAGATTTAGGCGATAAAATTGATATGATTTTAGATGGTGGCCATTGTGGCGTAGGCATTGAATCAACCATTATTGATTGCTCAGGCGATGCGCCGAGAATTTTACGGCCCGGAATAATGGATAACATAAGGCTGGACCCCAACCTACGCTGGGGTGACACAATAGCAAAGGCACCACGTGTTTCTGGCGCACTTGATTCTCATTATGCGCCACGAACGCTAACACGACTATTAAGCGCACAATCGATTGACGAAATGCTTAAAAAGCCTGAAACAAAAAATATCGTCGTATTAAGTTCACGCAAGCCAACAGCGCGTCATGTTAAAATTTATGATGCACGCGTGCCGCATCACAAATCTTATATTGATCCTAGCATTAATTCTTGGATTATCATGCCCAGTGATTCCCATGCGTATGCGCATCGGCTTTATGAACAATTACATTTTGCAGATAGTTTACAATGCCACGAAATTTGGATTGAAGAGGTTCCGAATTCATCTGAATGGAGTGGAATATTGGATCGAATTACGAAGGCGAGCTGTCGATAATAAAAGAGAGACAGAGGGCGATTCGGCGGTCGCCCTTTCTCAAATTGCTATGACAATAAAATATTTATTGTCCCTGCGCCAAAGAAAAGCCGCGCACGCCGTCAAAACAATATAAATTTTCGGTTTTAATGACGTCGAGATTTTTATCAGTAAAGTGCTGCAATAATGCAACAATTTCTTGATGCGAACAAATATCGAAATCTTTAGAAACTTGAAAACGACAACAACAATGATCGCCAAATGCGGTTTGACTAATTCCTTTTGGCCAAACTTTTACACCCAAACATGTAATGGTTTGTAATTGCAAACGTCCGGGAACCATTTGTAATGCTTCACCTAATTCTGCGGCGGTAAATTTTGTGCTATCCAGAAAAATATCCACGCCGACAAGTGTTTTTTTCGAATGCTGTTTCTGTTCGCCAAAACACGCAACTTTTGTCGTGCTGCCAGCCGATTTAAACTCAGCCACTGGAAACGTTGTGGGTTTTTGCCCTAAACGTTCAATCACTGCATCAGCGAATTCATCGGTATTCACTTTCTTTTTACTTAATTCAGGGCGATAAATATCCGCGGTGTGAATGCCATCTTCTAAGGTTCGCAACCACGCATTTTCAATTTTCGCCGCAACCATCGGTTGATTGATATGAATCAACATTTGAATTGCGCCTTGTAATAACCCGGATGGATTCGCGATTTTCTTGCCGGCGATATCCGGGGCTGAACCATGAATTGCTTCAAAGAGTGCAACTTCTTCGCCAATATTTGACGAACCCGCCATGCCCACCGACCCCATAATTTGCGCCGCAACATCAGAAATAATATCGCCATATAAATTCGACGTGACAATCACATCAAAACGTTCGGGATCCGCCGCTAACTGCGCAGTACCAATATCGACAATATAATAATCGCTTTGAATATCGGGGTATTGCGCAGAAATTTCTTTAAAGACTTGGTGAAAAATACCATCGGTCATTTTCATAATATTATCTTTGCTAAAACACGAGACTTTTTTACGATTAAATTTTCGCGCATATTCAAAGGCATAATGAATAATACGTTCGCAACCAGTGCGGCTGATTAATTTCAAACATTGATAGACATTTTCAGTTTGGCGATGTTCAATGCCCGCGTAAAGATCTTCTTCATTTTCACGCACAATGACCAAATCCATTTTAGGAAAATGCGTTTTGATATATGGTGACAGCGCACGACACGGTCGAACGTTGGCATACAATCCCAACACTTTGCGAATCGTCACATTGAGACTGTTATAACCACCGCCCAATGGCGTTGTGATAGGCGCCTTCAATAATACTTTGGTACGCTGTAAAGAGCGCCATGCATCGTCAGGAATGCCTGAAGTATTGCCGGAAAGATACACTTTTTCACCCACATCGATCACTTCTGGCGCAATTTCTGCTCCCGCCGCAATAAGAATCTTTAGCGTTGCCGTCATAATTTCGGGACCAATACCGTCTCCATAAGCGACTGTGATGGGAGTTTTAATAGCCATATTGTTTTCCTTAGGTTACGCGAGTAGAATTGCAGAATGTGTTAAAAGGATATTAACCCAACTTGAACAAGGAAGGAATCTCATGAAATGCTTCAAGCCGCTTTTTGGCTCATTGCTCGTTAGTTTATTGACCGCAAATATCGTTGATGCAAGCGCGCTCAATAGAGTTAACATACTCCCTAACAATATCCCAACAGCCATCGAATTTATGATTGTGAAAAATGGCGATAACTCAGCAGATCTTTTCTTCCCTAAAACGGCTGTTCCCGCCCATCTTTATTGCTACTTTGCGCCACCTAATAATCTGCGATACAAAGGCATGTTCGCGAATTTTTCAAGCGATACCGCCAACATTACTTCTCAAACGGGAGCCGGCCTAGAGCTTGCAGGTGGCGGTGGCGAAGTTAAAATATTGACCGTTCAATCTGTTGCTGGCAATAGTAATGTCGGCAATATCACTATTACGCTAGAAGGTGAAATTAACGTGACAACGGCAACGATCATGTGCGCGATGCAAAAAATCAAGTAACTACCACGAGCCAAACCCGCGATACCGCATAAATTGTTGTCGCTTTACTTTTTCTTGAAAGGTACTCGGCTCGGTTTTCCCAAATTTTTTTTGATAGACTCGTCGTGCGGCTTCGCGCCAACTTTCATCTTGTTCATTAATGATCGCGCGAATTAACATTTCTGTAACGCCGCGTTGTTGCAATTCCATTTGTATGCGTTCGGGGCCATAGCCCTTCAATCGTCGCGAGCGAGTATACGCTTCTACAAAACGCTCATCGGATTGCAGATCTTTTTCTGCAAATTCATCGAGTACTTGCAACACATCATGAAGTTCATAGCCGCGTAATAACAGTTTTTGCTGTAACTCTTTGCGACTATGTTCACGCAAGGACAATAAATGAATTGCTTTGTGTCGAATTTCTGTTGTCATATAAATCATTAATCAAGGGCGATCGCTGGATCGCCCCTGCCGTTTTATATTTCTTCCGTTTCTGAAACAGGCGCCACTACTTTATTGGCTGCAAAAAAATGCGCGCGGATTTTGCCTTCAATTTCTTTCGCCATTTCAGGATGCTCGCGTAGATATTCAACCACGTTTTCTTTACCCTGGCCAATACGCGTTCCTTGATAACTGTACCAAGCACCTGATTTATCGATCACTTCAATTTGCACGCCCAAACTTAATACTTCACCCAACAAAGAAATCCCTTGGTTGTAAAGAATTTCAAATTCAGCTTGTTTGAAGGGAGGTGCTACTTTATTTTTTAATACTTTGACACGCGTTTCGCTGCCAATAATTTCTTCGCCTTTTTTCACCGCACCCGTACGACGAATATCCAAGCGAACAGATGCATAGAATTTTAATGCGTTACCGCCCGTGGTAGTTTCTGGACTACCAAACATCACGCCGATTTTCATACGAATTTGATTAATAAACACGA
>JAZKAS010000033.1:42885-50442 GCA_040389005.1 Pseudomonadota bacterium | reverse complement strand
AGTGGGGACTTGTTGAAAGCCAAAATCGGTGGTTTGATTGTCGGGCATTATAAAGAAATCTCGCTCATCTGCTTAGAATGCAGTTTAACGTAAAATCATCAGAAAACATATCGGCCCATCCTGAAAATAGGACTAGGATGGATTGCTTCGAGTACTCGCAATGACGACAACAAGAGTTTGGAAAGAACTCTATCGTTTGTTAATAGCATTTCGGCGTTTGATTTAATGATAGAAAAATAAAAGGGGAGTGATAGTAGTCACTCCCCTCTAAGATCGGCGATCCTTGCCGAAGCTGGGTATCCGTACCCAATCCGTTGCAGCCCTGGACAAATAATAAAAAGAGAAACAGGTGTATCCTTACTTCGTCATCCTGACGCACTCTTCGCGATCTCATCCTAGAGATCTTCGCGCTTCCTTGCGCTACGAAGAGACTATCCGTAGTCGTTCCAGCGATCCTTCGCTTTTGCGCCATCCTTGACGCGTGGTTCTTCCTGAACACGAGGTGATTATGGCAGAAGCGCGTAAGTCAACAATGCCTTGTCATTGATTTTTATTACATAGAACAAAGAGTTTTTCTAAATTTATTGTTTTAAATCAATAGGTTACAAGTTTATTGAGGAAGAAAAATAGTTCATTTTAAGAGCAGACTTACATGTCTTTGAGAGATATCGCACATGGCGTGTAAGCCATGTGCTTAAAAAGAACAATCACTCTCTTTCTAATCGTCTCCGCAAGGGGGCGTCATTGCGAGTGCAACGCGGCAATCCATCTTAATCTTAAGAGAGGATGGATTGCTTCGAGTACTCGCAATGACGACAGCAAGGGTTTGCAAGCAGTATTAAGGAATATTATTCGGTGGTTTCAACCTTCTCTTTATAACCACACTCTTTTTGCGGGCAAACCTTTTCTGTGCCCCAGCGCTTCGTAACTTTCAACGTCATAATCGGCCAATGACATTGAGGGCAAGGCTCAGTCAACGGTGGATTCCATGTCGCATATTTACACGTAGGATATGTTGAGCACGAATAAAATATTTTTCCAAAGCGTGATTTGCGTTGTAACATGGTGCCGGCTTTACATTCAGGACATTCAATGCCCATATCTTGAGGTTTTTCTAAAGGCTCGATATGTTTGCATTTCGGATATTGACTACAACCAATAAATTTTCCATAACGCCCGAGTTTAATGACTAAATCACTTTCGCTGATCGTGGGCGGGTTCGACCGCGTCTACGAGATCGGGCACGATTTCCGGAACGGTTTCTTCAGCGCTGCCTTCAATATTGCGTGTGTATTTACATTCAGGATAAGTCGTACAGCCAATGAAATTGCCGCGTTTACCCAATCGAATCGAAAGTGGATTACCGCACTCAGGACATTTTTCATCGAGCGCTTCTTGGGTCACATCTTTACGTTGTACATTAACGCCGACATCGTCGATTTTATCCTTGAATGGACTCCAGAACGTATCGAGTACGGGTACCCATTGTTTTTCACCACGCGAGACTTCATCGAGTTGATCTTCAAGTTGCGCGGTAAAATCATAATCCACGTACTGTGTAAAATAATTCGTTAGAAATTTATTCACTACACGTCCGACATCCGTTGGCGTAAAACGTTTTTTATCGAGCAAGACGTATTCACGACTGGTTAACGTGTGAATGATCGCCGCATAAGTAGAGGGTCGGCCAATGCCGTGTTCTTCTAATGCTTTGACTAAACTCGCTTCACTATAACGTGGCGGTGGTTCTGTGAAATGTTGACGACATTCAATATCAAGCAGTTGAATGACATCGCCTTCTTTCATTATCGGCAACATTTTTTCATCGTCGTCGGCATCTTGTGGAATATCATCGACACTTTCAAAATACACTTTCATAAAACCGGCATCGACAATGGTGGATCCATTGGCGCGAAATACGTGTTGATCCGGTTTGCCTTTGCTGCAATATAAATTCACTGCGACCGTATCCATGGTTGCGTGCATCATTTGACTGGCGACGGCGCGCTTCCAGATGAGTTGATACAATTTAAATTGATCGGCGGTTAAATTATTTTTAATCGCATCAGGCTTATGAGCAATATTCGTCGGGCGAATTGCTTCATGTGCTTCTTGTGCGTTTTTTGATTTTGTTTTAAAAACACGGATACTTTCTGCAACGGCATTTTTTCCGAAATTTTCGACAATGAATTGTCGAATCGCGGCAATCGCATCATCACCAATATGCACGGAATCGGTACGCATATACGTGATCAAACCTTCAGAGCCAGACCCAACGTCTACGCCTTCATAAAGTTGTTGCGCTATTTGCATGGTTTTTCGTGCAGAAAATCCGAGTTTTCTTGCCGCTTCTTGTTGTAACGTTGACGTTGTAAACGGCGCAGTCGGTTGACGTTTACGTTGCTTCTTTTCAACTTTATCAACAATCAATTCGCCATTCGCGGCTTTGATTAACTTTTTCTTGGCAGCGTCTGCTTGTTTTTCTGTGGTAATTGTAAATTGCTCTTGTTTATCACCATCCAATAAAATAAGTTTTGCGTCGAAATTTTGTTTTTTGAAAGCATCGCGTGAAACGATCGTCCAATATTCTTGATGCTTAAACGCTTCAATTTCTAATTCGCGCTCAACGATCATGCGCAGTGCCGGACTCTGCACGCGGCCCGCCGACAATCCCGGGCGTACTTTGCGCCACAATAAAGGCGATAAATTAAAGCCAACTAAATAATCCAATGCACGACGTGCTTGTTGTGCATCAATTAAATCTTGTGAAAGTTTGCGCGGATGAGCAATGGCTTCTTGAACGGCTTTTTTCGTGATTTCATAAAAGGCAACGCGATGCACTTCTTTATTTTTTAATAAACCTTTTTCATTCAATATTTCATATACGTGCCATGCGATTGCCTCTCCTTCTCTATCCGGATCGGTTGCGAGATAGAGCGCGTCGGCGTTTTTAACAGCGCTGATAATGGCTTGCACGTGTTTTGCATTGCGTTCAATCGTTTCATAAGTCATTTTGAAGTTTTGTTCGGGATCGACCGCGCCTTCTTTGGGTAATAAATCTCGTACGTGACCATAACTGGCGAGAATTTCAAAGTCTTTCCCCAAATACTTTTTGATGGTTTTAGACTTTGCGGGAGATTCTACGATGACGACGTATTTGGGCCCAGATTTTTTGCTGGCCTTAGTTTCTGTGGCAGGTTGAGATTCTACCGGAGACTCCATAGTGTTTGCCTTGGATTTCGTCATGGCTTTTGGTTTCACCGCTTTTGGTGTTGTTTTTTTGACGGTTTTAGATTTGGAGCGAGATTCAATGGCTTTTGGCATAATAACGTAACCTTTTAAGGGGGCGGGCACAAAGCGCTGCCCCGCCCCTATAATTCTGTTTTAATATAACCCCCGACCACTTTTTCGATATAGCCGGAAATTTCTAATCGAACGAGGATAGAGCAAACTTCATGAAAAGCCAACCGGCTTTGACCCACAATTTCGTCGATCGGTGTGACGTATTCATGAATTTGTTCTAATATTGCTCGTTCTTCTTTAGGTGGGGGTGTTATTGTTGCACTCTCTACTGCGCCCTTCTCCCGTTCCTTACGGGAGATTTTAAGGAAATCGCCTGTTGACGCTTTTTCTCTGTGAGAAAAAGTCCCGGCAGGGGGATGAGGGCGAGGTTGAGCAATGCGTAAGCATGCTCCAATTTCTTCCACATTCGTCACCAACGTCGCTCCCTCGCGGATCAACCAATGACACCCCTCGGCCATTGGATTATGTAGGCTCCCTGGTACCGCCATCACTTCTTTGCCTTGTTCGATTGCCAATCGTGCGGTGATCAACGAACCGCTACGCATCGCGGCTTCCATTACAAGCACACCATAACTTAAGCCGCTAATAATGCGATTGCGTCGTGGAAAATTAGACTGACGCGGGGGTGTTTCCGGAGGATGTTCGCTAATTACGCATCCACCTTGATCAATAATCGCCCGACGTAACTCCGCATGTTGTTTCGGATACTCATGATTTAAGCCACATCCCAATACGGCAATCGTTTTCGCCGCACCGAGCAGCGCCCCGCGATGTGCCGCGCCATCAATGCCCAAAGCTAGACCGCTGACAATGACAATCCCCGCATCGGAAAGCATTTTCGCCCAACGTTCGGTTATTTTTTGCGCAAAAATAGTTGGTTTTCGCGTTCCAACAATAGCTAAACCAGGCATCGATAAGCATTCTATGGACCCTGCGATGTACAATTCCTTAGGCGGGGTATCAATGGTTTTGAGACTTTGCGGATAAAGCGGATCGTTAATAGTGATTAATTGAAAATTTTCTGCTGGCACGGATTTCTCTTTTTCGTCATTTAATAAAGGAGTTGTATAAGAGATAAGGGCAGGAAGGCAATGAAATCACATATTTGAAGAAAATAAAAGCAGTAATTAAGCGTCCATTAATACAGTGGAACTATAATGAAGTGGAATTCTCGCTATGAATATAATAAAGAGCACATGTTTTATGCCTTATCTTCTTTCTATGACCCCTATTGCCACTGTTCTTGCACAATTCTATCAAATGCAACAAACAAATATTGTGGCGTTAGTCAGCGCTTATCTGCCTCATGACTCAGCGCAATATCAGGCAGAAATTAAAATCTTATGGGAAACGTTTAAAGCCTCGCATATAGAGGATGATAGCATTGAAAAAATGCAGTTGCTTACTGCTTGCCTAGAAGAAAGTAATCCTATCATTATTCGCTCTGACGTAGATGCGTATGATTTTGCTATTTCTGTAATAAACACACAATTGCCTATGTGGTGTAAATTATCATCTTTTAAAACAATGACAAAAGAAGATATTGCACACGGTAAAATGCGGTTACTTGAAAGCCCTGGTATTTTAAATTTAGAAAATGGTGTTTGCTTAGTGTATCCAAATTGTGAAGGAAGCTCAGCGGCATTTCTTGAAGAAAAAGATCGGCGCAATAAATCAGAGGATATTGATCAATTTGTTTTAGAAGGTACACTTTTACGAGGAAATTCAGAGGTCACTCTGAGTAAAATCGCTTCTTTTTTCTTTTTATTCGTGAATAAGATTCGTGAAAAAATAAATAAATTCTATGGTGAAAATCAACCCTCTACGTTAGATGAGTTGCGAGAAGTTTTTTCACTAATAGCTTCTCAATATACGGTGCCTCTCTGTGAAATACCGCGTAACGCCTCACTTGAAATACAAGCGACTAATCACTTTTTCACTGGAATTTCAAACAAACTTGTTGAAGCTGCTGTCGCAGAAAATTCAGAAGACATGTTGGAAGATTTTTTTAACTGTATGCGAGATAATTTGAGTGCGCTGGTTTTTGGAAATTTAAATGATGAAAAAGAATATGGTGGTTTTTTTATGGAGTCACCTGTTTCAATTATGACTGCTTACTTTCCCGATTCGCCGGATATAATTAAAAAATTTAAAGTACGTAACATAACTTACAAT
This sequence comes from Pseudomonadota bacterium, assembly GCA_040389005.1. Taxonomy (GTDB): domain Bacteria; phylum Pseudomonadota; class Gammaproteobacteria; order JAGOUN01; family JAGOUN01; genus JAGOUN01. Next base: position 44,964 of record JAZKAS010000033.1, on the reverse strand, counting down.
ATTCCTGATATATGTTTTGAAATCTCCAGCAAAAAAACAGACGAAGAAATTTTGACGGAGTTTTATTATTTAAATCGAGCAGTTTTGACAGAAATTGACGAAAATAATTTTTCTGAAGAACTCTGTCAATATACACTGCATCGTTTGTTAGGCAAGTTTGTTAGTGATCCACGATGTCCTGAGTTTGTGAAAAGTAGGCTGACACTAAGTAGCACAATTGATACGATGACTGAATCTTTATGTAATATTATTTTCGATAGTCATTTGATAGAAGTGATCGATCATGATGATGTTACTGACGTCAATATGCGTTTTGCAAAAGCAGTGGAAGCTGTAGCGATCATGTGGGCATATCCAGCAGGAGTAGGTAAATATAATAGTGGCATTTTAGAATTTAAAAAAGCCGTTCAGTATATGCGCGCTCATCCGGGCCATGTAAAGGCTATTCATCAGCTTTATGAGAAAAATTTTGAAAGTGAATCGTGGAAAAAAGAGCATCAATTGCATAGACCTTTAATGCTTCATAATATTACATTAGCATTTCTGAGTGTAGTTAATGATCCAAAATTGCTAGGCAGGTTGTTTAACAAAGGGAGTATAAAAAAGCTTGAAGAGCTTGCAGTATCAAATGATATTCTCCTGCTCATTGAAAATATGCAAACGATGATATGCTACGAAAGTAAAGAAGATGCACTAGAAAAAACATTTCTGAGACATGTCAAAATAATTCTTTTAGCTATAATGAAAGATTTTCAGCAAATATTTCCAAAAAGCGCTGTTTTTGAATCCTTTGAATCTCAATTCACATCGTTTCAAGGATCTACTGCATCAAAGATTCGACAAATAATGGCAGGTTTAATGGTGTTTGAAATATTTGGTCTAGATATTCATTATAGAGATCAGGAGCGTTTAGCAGGAGGGCTCAATTATTGGCTCGTAGTATCATTAACTAATGATGCTATTTCACGTTTTTTGCTCACATTTTCACATAAAAACTACAAAAAAGAGCCTGGTTTCTATGAAGGCTTAAACGACTGCATCACTCAGGCGTTCATAGGCGATTGTTCAACTATAAAGTATGCTGAAGTTTTTTCGAGTTTAAGCAGTGAATTTACGACATATATAGATAATATTTTTAGTAGGCTACAGTCTTTACTTCATACGCATTCATTTTATTTTGAAGAGATTTTGTTTCTACAGAAATCAATTCCTTTGAATGTATTTTTACCTGTCATTAGAAATTATTTGATGGAGGTGGCAAAAACCAAAGAAAAAGATCAGCTTGACGTTTTGATTACTCAGATAATTGAGCATGATGCTAAATTTTTTCTACAAGTCATAGAGTCGACATTGGGTTATGAAGACGTTGATTTTCTCATAGCTTGTGTGCTTGAAAGACCGGGAGTAATTGACATTTTTTCTAAGCTCTTAACGGAAGCGGCATTTCAAAATAATGAGCCTTGGTTAAAATTTTTGTGTGAAATACTTTATCGAAGTAGTCAAGAATTCTCCGAAGTTAAGCCCGTAGAGTTAAGTCCGGGTGCAGTTATTTTTGTATCTTTGAACAAAGAAGATGCGAATGCAGCAGGGCTTGCGGAGATCCTCGGTACTATTAATACGGCGCCAGGAATAAAAGCCATTGCTGATATTTTTAACAGTGCATTATCGTTTTGTAATCAGTTAAAGCTGATAGCCGCTATTGCCAAAGGTGTAAGTAGCCGTCGTACAGGAGTATTGTCTCTGAATATAAAGCCATGGAAGAAAATTTATCTTGCTTTGGTGCGGTTTAGTGACGTAAGTGATATTAATAATATTCAGGCTAAGTTTGCTGTTTTTAAACAAGCGCTTGACGTTGATTTGCTTAAGCGTTTTAATCAGTCTGGAGTGCGTATACGTGCTATTAGAGCAAAATTGTTAAACAAGTTGAGTAACTTTGAAGGGTTATTTGATTATTTTAATGAACGTTTTTTATCTTGCTTAGGTCAAGAAGATTCTTTCACGAAATTTCATGATGCTACTTGTGCAACTATTAAAGATATAAAAGAAAATAATTTAGATTTTGTATCTGCATTAATGTTA
>JAZKAS010000033.1:4360-42875 GCA_040389005.1 Pseudomonadota bacterium | reverse complement strand
GACATTTTTATTTGAGATTTTTTTCAGGCTATGAGGCAAGAACAAATATTTTTGTTGTTCCGTTAGAAGAACGCCTGCCAGTGTTAGAGCAGCTTAAAGATTATATTGAGAATACTTTTTCAGCGGAGAGGCCTCCTCAGTTTTATATTGAAGGAGTTGAACGATATTTGCAAGATGAGCAGTTAAACGTTTTAGATAAAAAAATAAAAGCAATGTTAAGTATTTGCGCATGGATGGCTGCATTAGGGTTTAATGCTTATTATAATAAAACTCAAATTGATTTCATTAATAAAAAAATAAATAACTTGTTTGATGAGGAAAATGACCCCTCTTTTAAAAGCATGCAGGTTGTTTGGCAAAAATATTTAGAAATTAATTCTATAGTAAACAAAGCCGCCAATGAAAGCGCTGATGCTGCTGTAGAAAATATTGAAAACATGGAAGTGTTGCAGCGCAATTGTGAGCAGTCTGAGGATGTGGTTTTAAAAGGATTATGGTTGTTGGGGGCATTGCAATTTTATGACCTTATAAAGGAAGGCTTGAAATCTAAAAAACGTGTTTCCTTGGCGAATTCTAATTCTGTTAGTGTTGAAAAACAAGAATCTCAGGAGATATTGGCCAGTAAGCAAAGGCATGGAATTTCTGTTGGAATTTTTGTTATTATTTTAAGTAATCGAAATTTATCAGATCTTAAAAGAAAAGAGGTGCAACAATACACTCAAGATGCATTTAAAAACGAAAAAATACGTGAATTGGTGCTTGATAATATTCTATATAAAATAGAAGAATTAGAAGCGGCCGGTAAATTTTTTGAAATAAATGATTCAATAGAATCTCAAATTCCAGGCTTTGTATTTTCAAGTACAGATTGTGAAATATTTGCAGAACAAAACTTTTCGACCTTGACGGATCCTTCAAAAATATATCCCAAAAGCGATAATTATTATTTGTCTATTGAGAGTTTTTTTGAAAAACTGCGTGCTGGGTTAAGTTGCGTTGCTGTGTTGGCAAAAGATTTAAGGCATCATGTTTTTCTACCTTGTTTAATCAGCCGATTGTTCACAGCGTTTGGTGCGGCTTATCAATATTTAGAGCCATCTGCAGTAAGAGCCCAATTTTTAACGATGGAATGTTGCCAGCGATTTTTTCATGAAATTAAATATCTGCCAAATTTTGAGCTTAAAAATAAATGTATTTCTTTTGTAGAGACATGGAAAAAAATTCAAGAGCAGGCCTTCAGGCCCAGTATTTATGATCTTGTGCTTGCTTATAATGCTTATTTGGAGCTTGTTGAGGTATCTGGGTTTCGCGTTCAATCTGCAATCGATCTTATAGCTTCTCAATGGCTGAAGATTACAAGCTACAAAATTACAAGTGGTGAAGCGAAAGCGCTTTATTTTATTCTAAAATCCCAAGATCAACATACTTATGAGAAAGAAAAATTTGACAAAAAACGTGAAAACCTTGCTAGATTTTTTACACAAGGAGTAAAGGATGTTCGTCGATTAGGTAACGTATTGTGCGTGCATGTTTTGAGTGTGTCTTCTTTATTCGCTTCAAAAATTGAAAATGTAAGAGTGGGGCAGAATAGTAAACTTAAAAATGGAAATCGTCATTGGAGAGCATCAGAATCTTTAGATCAAATCACTATTGATTGCGCTAAAATATGTAGTATACATATCGGGGTTAAAGATAATTCAGAAAATTATCCTGTCGTATTTATATATCAAGATGCAAAAAAGTCCATACGTTGTATTGAGGTTTATGAGGAAAGTGGCGAAATTGTGCGAAATGATTGCTTGGCAAATGAATCTTTTTGGTTGTCACTTGCCGCAAGAAAGTTGCCGATCGCGGAGCAGATTGTTTCTTCTCGAGAGTTGGTGAAAATAATTAATAGCAATACTTCAACAAACGATAATGTGTTGGTAAAAGCGCGTATTTTTCCTGATTTTTTTAATTTAATTCTGGAGCTTATGCAAGATTCGATGCAGTTTGTCGGGCGATTAGGTGTGCCTCTGGCGCCTATTTTTGTCGTTAATTATGGTCCAAAAGCATTGTTGCGTTATGGGAGTGAAGATGAAAATAATCTGATAGGCATTTTTATTTTAAGTTTGATTTATTATGAAATCAAACAGCAAGAAGATTGTGCGCCGGGTGTCTCTGCATGGTGGTTAATCAAGCTCTCAGATTTTTTTACTGATTTTAAAAATGGCAGAAATAATGTCAAAAATTTAGCAAAAGAGGGGATTGTGCATAGCGGACTATTTAATGTCTGCAATGATTTGTTGGGTAAGGGCAGTCCAATTGAAACGGTTGTGCAAGCGTTGGATGATGGTTTAAAGCCTTTGCAAAAAAGTCAACAAGATCGCCAAAGCGCTTATTGCGATTGGTTTAAGAAGCAAAAACAAACACCTGATATGTTTGCTAAGGCGACTCCTAAATCAATCGCTCTATAAGTAACTCTGCAATAGGGGTTTTGGTATGTTCTTCAACTTCGCGTAAACAAGTGGGGCTAGTGACATTAATTTCGGTAATGTAATCACCGATCACATCAAGCCCTACCCAAAACAATCCCTTTTCTTTAAGTGTTGGCGCGACTTGGCTGCATAACCAACGATCGCGTGTTGTCAAAGGGATTACTTTTGCGTGTCCGCCGGCGGCGAGATTGCCGCGAAATTCATCATTCGCCGGAATTCGTGCAACGGCATATTTAAGTGGTTCGCCATCGATCATGGTAATTCGTTTATCACCCGCGGTAATTTCGGGCAGAAAACGCTGCGCCATAATAAGCTCACTGCCATTGTGTGTTGCCGTTTCTAAAATAACATTTTTATTTTTGTCATCGCTTTCACAATAAAAAATACCACGTCCGCCCATGCCATCTAAGGGCTTAACAATGATGCGTGATTGTTCTAATAAAAAGTTTTTAATGCGAGCAACATTATTGGTGACTAAAGTCGGCGGGCAACAGGCTGGGAACCATTGTGCAAATAATTTTTCATTGCAATCTCGAATACTGCTAGGTCTATTAACTATGCGCACACCTTTTTTTTCGACTATGTCTAATAAATAAGTCATGTAAATATAAGTCATATTAAACGGTGGGTCGAGGCGCATCCAAATGATATCCATGATTTCAAGTGCTTGTTCTTGCGGAGGCTCTAAAAATTCAAACCATTTTTTATTATTCGCGTCATCCATGACGCAAATAGGAGCAATGCTGGCATACACATTACCATCACGTAAAAATAAATTCGCCCCTTCGGTATAATAAATGTCATGACCTGCTTTTTGTGCAGCGAGCATCACTGCAAAGGTACTGTCTTTTTTAATATTGATTGACTGAATAGGATCCATAATAAACAAATGCTTCATTTCTTCAGCTCCTGTTGTTCACGTGCAGCTGCTAACATACTTAATCGCCCAACAACACTATACGCATAAAATCGATTCGGTGTATCAGAAGCGTTATCAATTTTTAATGGCTCGAATTTCATGCCAGGAGCATTTAAACTTTCGGTGCTATTTTTATTTTCATGTAAACGATAAAATCCACCAATAACATGTTGACCTAGCATATAGACGACAGGCTCGGCAGCGCTATTTTTTTCACCCCAGGTTTCAAAGCTATAAACACCTTCTTGAATAATCACACGATGCACAGTTTGACTGCCTTTTGAAGCTGACATGCTCGTGCGCTGTTTGCGATTTAAATGACGAATTTCATCGGCGCTTTTTATACTCATTACGCTCATGCCATACGTACCTGCATCCGCTTTTACAATGACAAAAGGTTCGTGTTTGATGTTGTATTGGTCATATTTTTTTTGAATTTCAATTAATAATTGTTCAACACTAGAGGCTAAGCGTTCTTGACCTTCGCGCTGCATGAAATCAATTTTGTCGCAAAAATAAAATAGCGGATCTAAAAACCAAGGATCCATATCAATTATTTTTGAAAAATCTGCAACAACATTTCGATAATGATCGAAATGCACGGATTTTAAACGACTGTGCCAACCTAATTCCATCGGTGGGCAGATGGGTTGTTCAATATTTTTTAAATAATCAGGAATGCCTGAAGAAAAATCGTTATTCAACCAAACAATCTGCGGATTAAAATCAGGTAGCGTGACGCGATTATTTTTTCGCGTGAGTGGCTCGATTAAAACAGTTTTTCCAGCGGATAATTCCATGGTCTTCGCTTCAGGAAAAAATTCAGGATCAGCGCCCACGCGTACTTCAAATCCGGCATTACGCAAAATGCTGAGTTGTATTGAAACATTTTCCCAATAAAATAAATTGCGTGAATGATTTTCTGGAATCAATACGATGGATTTACACTGCGGATAACGTTGACTGATGAGTGCTTGCGCTGATTGAATCGCCAGCGGCAATAATTCAGGATTTAAATTATTAAAACCCGCGGGATACAAATTCATATCGACCGGCGCTAATTTAAAACCGGCATTACGCAAATCAACCGAGCCATAAACGGCAGGCGGCGTATTCAGAAATTGTTGTCGAAACCAGGCTTCGATGGTTGCTTGTTTCTCCAAGAGCGCTTTTTCTAATGGTTGTACTGGGCCAACTTGTGCGGTGACGAGTTTGGGGATTTTAATTTCTGTGGAGCTCATGTGAGGGCCTTTTCTTTGTGTAAGGGCGATGTTAATCTGTGCGTCCTTCCCGTTATATGTAGCCATCTTGGCGAATTTCAATATTTTCAAAATCAACGGGAGTTGGAATATGTCAATTATTACCTATCAAGCGGTAGAAAACAAAATTATTACACTACGCAATTTGCAAGTCATACTAGACAGTGATGTCGCAGAGCTGTATCAAGTGGCAACTAAAGAAATCAATCAAGCAGTGAGTCGCAATGCAGAAAAATTCCCTAATGGTTATCTTATTGAGCTCACGGCTAGCGAGAAAAGCGAGGTGGTCACAAATTGTGACCACCTCCAGCGGGTAAAATTTTCAAAAACTTTGCCTAAGGCTTTTACAGAAAAAGGGCTTTATATGTTAGCGACTATCTTAAAAAGCCCGGTGGCAACACAGACAACGCTCATGATCATCGATACTTTTGCGAAAGTGCGCGAATTAGGGCATATTACGCGCGAAGTGCAGGTATTGCCGGAAAAGTCCCTCAAGCAAAAAGCTTTAATGGCGCGTGCTGGAGATTTAATAGCCGATTTGATGCTGCCGGCGGATGATGAGCGAAATATCGATACCGAAACAACGTTCGAAATGAATTTTGCTATTTTTAAAGTGAAACGAACAGTCAAAAAATCACACAATAAGGATTAATTAATGAACAATTTACTGGCGAGTTTTATGGCGCAAATTCCTTCCATTCAATTGATGCTCGTCATCATTTCTGCGCTTTTGCACATTTTGTTTGCAGGTGCGGTTGCCAAAGATGCCGGCGAACTCAATAAGCGTGGTTTGAAGACGCATTTAGTCTCGGGTGCTACCTGGGCATTTGCGGTACTTGTCGGCGGCCCGTTGGTGGCGATCGGATATTGGTTCATGCACCACTTGAAACCTTACAAGTAAGCCCCATCTATACCCCGAAATTAATTTTATCGTCAACATAACAGGAGAAAATAAATGGGAGTCCGTTTATTAGAAAATCGTGTGCTGATTAGCCCACTTCAAGAAGAAACCAGTTTGGGTGGAATTTTAATTCCAACGGCTGCGCAACAAAAATCTGACACAGGTACTGTGAAATCGGTCGGTGTTGGCAAGCGCGATGACAAAGGTCAAATGATCCCGATGACAGTTAAAGTCGGCGATAAAGTTATGTACAACAAATACTCAGGTACTGAAGTTAAACTTCAAGGCGAGACACTGATCATCGTTTCTGAAAACGATATTATTGGTATTTTAGATTAATTGCATAAAGAGGAAATCAAAATGGCTGTTAAAGATGTAAGATTTGCAGAAGATGCACGTCACTTAATGTTAAAAGGCGTCGATATTTTAGCGGACGCAGTTCAAGTAACGATGGGCCCAAGCGGTCGTGTCGTGATGTTAGCAAAGTCATTCGGCGAACCCACCGTGACTAAAGACGGCGTATCCGTTGCGAAAGAAATCGAATTGAAAGATCCGTTCCAAAATATGGGCGCACAATTGGTCAAATCGGTTGCGTCACAAACATCTGATGAAGCGGGTGACGGTACAACGACAGCGACAGTATTAGCGCGCGCAATCCTCAAAGAAGGCATGAAAGCGGTGGTTACTGGCTTAAATCCAATGGATATCAAACGTGGTATTGATAAAGCAGTGGTCGCAGCGGTTGAAGAATTGAAGAAAATGTCTGTTGCGTGTAACGACGATAAAGCGATTGCGCAAGTCGGAACGATTTCTGCGAACTCAGATCACGCGATTGGTCGCATCATTGCAGACGCGATGGCGAAAGTCGGTAAAGAAGGTGTGATCACGGTTGAAGATGGTTCTGGTTTAGAAAATGAATTAGACGTTGTTGAAGGCATGCAATTTGATCGCGGTTATTTATCACCGTACTTTGTTAACAATCAACAAAGCATGTCATGTGAATTAGACAATCCGTTTATTTTACTCGTCGACAAGAAAATTTCTAACATTCGCGATATGTTGCCAATCTTAGAAGGCGTTGCAAAATCAGGTCGTCCATTAGTTATTATCGCAGAAGATGTTGAAGGCGAAGCGTTGGCTACTTTGGTTGTGAATAATCTTCGTGGTATCGTTAAAGTTTGTGCGATCAAAGCGCCAGGCTTTGGTGATCGTCGCAAAGAAATGATGCACGATATTGCGATTCTAACAGGCGCAACTGTGATCGCTGAAGAAGTGGGCATGAGTCTTGAGCAAGCGAAGTTAGAAGATTTAGGCACAGCGAAACGCGTTTCTGTGACAAAAGATAACACAACGATTATTGATGGCGCAGGCGATGCAGACGGCATTAAAAAACGTATCGAACAAATTCGTTCACAAGTTAAAGACACAAGCTCTGATTACGATCGTGAAAAATTACAAGAACGTTTAGCGAAACTTTCTGGTGGTGTTGCAGTGATTAAAGTCGGTGCGACTACTGAACTTGAAATGAAAGAAAAGAAAGCGCGCGTTGAAGATGCATTACATGCAACCCGTGCGGCCGTTGAAGAAGGCGTCATTGCCGGCGGCGGTGTTGCTTTTGTTCGTGTATGCGAAAAAATCAAAGGCTTGAAAGGCGATAACGATGCACAACATTTAGGTATCGAAATTGTTCGTCGTGCAATGTCTGCTCCTCTTCGCCAAATCGTTGCCAACACAGGCGCTGAACCTTCTGTGGTTGCTAACAAAGTGGCTGATGGTAAAGGTAACTTTGGTTACAACGCAGCAACGGGCGAATACGGCGATATGATCGAAATGGGTATTTTGGATCCGACCAAAGTAACACGTACTGCGCTACAAAATGCAGCTTCTGTTGCAAGTCTTATGATTACTACAGAATGCATGATCGCTGATGCACCAAAAGACGACTCAGCTGATGCTGGCGGCGGCATGGGTGGTATGGGCGGAATGGGAGGCATGGGCGGAATGGGCGGCATGATGTAATAATTCGTCGTTTTTTGCTTCGTGACGTCGTTGTCTGCTTGCCGATTTCGGTCATGTACTAAGAAGATGTACACTCCCAAAATCAGCTTCGCAGACGTCTAGTCACAAAGCAAAATACTTAGAATTATCTCTCCGTCGAAACGCTTTTGTTTCATCTAGATTTAAACCCGGCTTCAGCCGGGTTTTTTATTGGCACGAAAAAAAGGGCGACTGCCGGATCAACCTCTACAGCCCAGCCAGATTTAGTGTTCTATTGTAAAAGAAACCAATCAAAATACTCGAGTGCGATCAGATTATCATTGGCGCCTTCTTTAAAAATCGCCAACTAATGCATTTTTTCTGTACTTAGCTAAAAATCAACTATTGCATTGCCGCAAGGTAAAGACCGTAGCATAATTACCCTAAGCATTTTGAAAACAAGGCAGCGAACGCGTGAGAAATTTATTAGTGATAATGAGCTCCGTATTTTTAGCATGTGCTCTTTGCGCATGTTCTTCAAAACCCACGGCAGTTACGCCGCCCAGTGGCCCAGTGGCGCGTGATGCGCTTTTTTCTAATTCTGTTTTATTGCCTTCGGATCCTGCGTCTCATGTTTATTGGCCGATGAACAGTGTTTTGACAAAAGACATTCGCAAAGTTGGGGGTGAAGTGTATCAATCAGGCAGTTTTGTGACGATTGTGTTGCCAGATGATGCTTTATTCGAACCGAGTACGGCAAATTTATTACCCGGTGCGTATCCATTGATTGATAATGTTGCCAAGATTATTACACGTTTTCCTGGGCAAAATGTCATTATCACCGCACATACCGATGGTATTGGTATGGCGTTAGTGCAAGCAAAATTGTCACGCCAACAGGCGCAACTGTTTGCACTGACTTTATGGCAACAAGATAATATTGATTTAAAAGCCTTTCAACGTTTTAAATATGCCGGAATGGCAAATACTTTGCCTATTACCGAAGATCCGAGTGCTTATGGGCAATCATTAAATCGTCGTATTCAGATCACTATTTATCCTTCGCAAGAAATGGAAGAGATGAAACAGCTTTTGGGCGAGCAAGAAATCGAGCAAATTTAATATGCCACTTTCAACTATTCAATATATTGCTGCGGCCATTATTCCTGTTCTATTTGCGATTACGTTACACGAAGTCGCGCACGGCTATGTGGCCAATCGTTTTGGTGATCCCAGTGCCAAAATATTGGGGCGACTCACGCTTAATCCTTTAAAGCATATTGATCTTGTAGGAACTATTATTGTGCCGGCATTATTATTAACGTTTGGTGGTTTTATTTTTGGTTGGGCGAAGCCGGTTCCTGTCAATGATCGAAATATGAAAAACCCGCGTATCGATATGATTTGGGTCGCGGCAGCAGGTCCTGCATCAAACGGAATCATGGCATTATTTTGGGCGGCAATTTTAAAAATTGTTATTCTTTTTTTTGCGACACAACCTCAAATTTTTATACCGATTAAAACCATGGCTGTCATCGGTATTCAGATTAATTTAGTGCTTATGGTGTTGAATCTCGTTCCCATTCCGCCTTTGGATGGAAGTAAAGTGTTAATGGGTTTGATCCCAGGACCTGCGGCATATAAATTAAGCTTGCTCGAGCCTTATGGGTTTTTTATAGTTTTAGCGTTGGTGTATTTTGGCGTACTCAGCGTGATTTTAGAACCCATTCTCAATGTCTTATTTCAAGCGATTGGTGGATTATTTGGCTTTTAAGTCACGCCGCCTCTTGAACAACAGCCTTAATTTTCTTAAATGCCGCAGCTTCAATCTGTCGAATTCTTTCCGCAGAAACGCCTAATTTCGCAGCAAGTTCGTGCAATGTGGCTTTATCTGTTGATAACCAGCGAGCATTTAAAACCATTTTTGAGCGTTCATCTAAGTCATCGAGCGCTTGATATAATAACTCTTGTCGAACGGCATCGCTGCTACTTTGTTCCAATGCTTGTTCAGGATTAGCGCTTTGATCCACCAAATACTGTGACGGTGAAAATGCGGCTTCCTCTGAATCGCTATCGGGTGCGGCGTCGAAGGAGGCATCCGCGGAGTTTAATCGTGCCTCCATTTGCATAACGGCTTCAGGCGCTACGCCCAAATCTTTGGCCACGTCTTGAATTTCTTCTTTGGTAAACCAGCCTAAACGATGTTTCATTTTGCGCAAATTAAAAAATAATTTGCGTTGCGCTTTTGTGGTCGCGATTTTAACAATTCGCCAATTTTTGATGATAAATTCGTGAATTTCCGCTTTAATCCAATGCACTGCAAAAGACACTAATCGAACGCCAACGTCAGGGTTAAAGCGTTTAACGGCCTTCATCAGGCCGATATTTCCTTCTTGAATGAGATCGCCTAATGCCAATCCATAACCGCTATAACCGCGAGCAATTTTAATCACATAACGTAAATGCGGTAGAATGAGTTCTTTGGCAGCGCTTAAATCCCCTTCGCAGAACAAGCGTGTGGCATATTTTTGTTCGTTTTCAAGTGAAAGCATGGGGATGGTATTTGCATAATGAATGAAATTGTCCAGGCTTGATGCTGGTAAAGCAGAGGAATAAACGCGCAATGCTGTAGACACAAATCGCTCCTCGAATATTGAGTTGCGCACATTATAAATCAGCTGATTAGGATTGTCATCATAAGCAACCTCCCTTAAACTGTTAGAAATCGTAGGAGACAGAATGAAAAACTGGTTTACCCAACATCCCCACGCTGTGAATGAAACGTATTGGCAGCATTGGCGATTCTCACTCATCAGTGCGGGGCGTTTATTAATTGCGGGATTGGGTGCTATTGTTCATGCATTTTTTCCATTTCTCTGTATATATACTGCGTCTAAATTGGTCGCTAAAATGACAGGTGATTATTGCAAAGGCGAGCGGCGCGATGGTTTTTTAGATAAGGTTAATAGTCACTTGCCCCATCAGGAGCGGTGTTGTATTCAAAAAAAGGGCGATCAAAATTGAATAAAAATTTTATGTGGACAGTGGTTGGTGCAGGTCCTGCGGGTATTTTGGCGGTAGGGCGATTATTGGATGCGGGTGTTGCTCCCGAAACTATTGCGTGGTTAGATCCTGAATTTTTGGTGGGTGATTTTGGACAGGCTTGGTTCGCGGTTCCGAGTAATACGCGAGTGGCTTTATTTACCAAATACTTACAAGCAACGTCGTCCTTTGATTATGCCAACTGCCCTAAAGAATTAACGCTGTCGCATTTAAATGAAAACGATACGTGTTTACTGGGTGAAATGGCAAAACCTTTGCAATGGGTGACAGAAAAACTCTGTCAACAAGTGACGCATCAAAAATGCACGGTGCGTTCTTTGCAACAATTACAAGGCGGTTGGAATTTAATAACCACAGAAGAAACTATATTTTCTAAAAATGTTATCTTAGCGATTGGTTCGACTCCCAAAACACCTCATTATGATGTCCCCGTAAATGAAATTACTTTAAACATTGCTTTGAACCCTGATTTATTGAAAAAAACCGTTAAATCGAATCAGCGCGTTGTTGTTTTTGGCGCTTCGCATTCAGGTGTTTTAGTGATAAAAAATTTGTTAGACGCTGGGTGTCGTGTGACGAATTTTTATCGATCACCGTTGCGTTATGCCTTATTTCAAGCGGATCATGTTATTTATGATAATACAGGTCTAAAAGGTTCTGCAGCGCAATGGGCGAAAGAAAATCTGCAAGGACAATCGATTAAAAATTTAACGCGTCATTGTCTTGTTGATGATTCTGCAGAAGAAGCATTGCAATTTTGTGATCATGTTGTTTATGCAACTGGTTTTACAACCAGACATCTTGCATCGCAAGATCTTGATTGTCGAAAATATGATGCGCGCACCGGCATTATTGCGCCAGGATTATTTGGCTTAGGCGTGGCGTATCCAGAGTTATTTACCGATCGTTATGGCATTAGTGAATCGAGCGTTGGGTTATTTAAATTTTCTAATTATTTAACCAGGGTGTTGCCATTATGGATGCAGTATACGAATTAATTTATCCTTTCATATGCCGATGATAATGCCGCACAATTAGTGCGGCAATAATGAGTGTTATCCAGCAACCGACTTGATTCACAAAAATATCCCACCCGGCCAAATGAAAATGATCAGGGGTTAAATTTAAAAAAGTCATTTGTCCTGCAAGTTGATCGAGCATGTGTGCAAAATAACTCACCCAATAATCCGCTGCAATACCCGTAATAATCCCTAACAATATACCTAAATAAACCATCGTTAAATTGGAGGTTTCTTCTAGCGATTCGGGAAGTAGAAAATTTAATAATACAACGATAATCACTAAGCTCAGAAAAAATGAGATTGCTGTGGCAATAGCAAGAGAGGTGGAAATAGACGTAATCACTGAGACAGCATGATTAAGCCATTGGCCATTCATCGCTACACTTTCCACGCCGGGTAACTTGCTTAAATCTTCGGTAATTCGATTTAATTCTTCAAGCTTTGGCTCTGGCGTTGTGATTTTTAACATGATCACGCCAGGAATCGGGTTGGTGTTAATATAATCGTTAAGCTTTTCTAAGCCAGATTGTTTTTCAAATTCTTGCAATCCTTGGTCTGGAGAAATAAAGCCTACGAATTGCATGTTACCGCGTGAATTAAGTGTGTTGGTGAGCTCGGTTGTATCGGCATCATTTAATCCCGGTGTGAGATAAACACTTACTTGTGCATTTTTATTCAGTGCATCACCAATGCTGCCCATGCCTTGTAGTAAATATGTCAGCGTTAAAGGAAGCGATAATAAAATAGAAGTAAACACAATTAATACAAAAAAACCAAACAAGTGATGGCTGAGTAAATCTATTGCTTGAATGAGTACACCGAAATGTGATCGCTTTTCGGTTGAACGTTTTGATTTGCGGATAGTAGCGCGTTTTGCAGGTTTATAATCTTTCATACGATTAACTCAGATTGGGGTGATTCAGAAAAAATAGCATTCACAACGGCTTCGGCATTGAAGGGTTGCATGTCATCAATTTGCTCGCCGACGCCAATAAAACGAATCGGAATTTCAAGCGTTTGCGCAATTGATAGCAGCATACCGCCTTTTGCAGTGCCATCCAATTTTGTCATCACAATTCCGGTAACTCCCATCGCTTCGTTAAATTGTTTCGCCTGTTGTAATGCATTTTGACCAATACTCGCGTCGAGTACAAGCAATGTTTCATGGGGCGCAGTTGCGTCTATTTTTTGAATCACGCGTTTAATTTTGACGAGCTCTGCCATTAATCCTTGTTGTGTATGCAAACGGCCTGCAGTATCTGCAATTAAAACATCGATTTTGCGTGCTTTCGCAGATTGTAACGCATCAAAAATGACCGAAGCGCTATCGGCGCCGGATTGTTGTGCGATAACCGGAATATCGTTTCGTTCGCCCCAAGCGCTGAGTTGTTCAACGGCGGCGGCGCGAAAAGTATCGCCTGCAGCAAGCATGACCGATTTGCCTTCATTTTTAAAACGCTTCGCTAATTTACCGATAGTGGTTGTTTTGCCAGCACCATTGATGCCAATCATGAGCAATACAAATGGCGTATCTGCTTTTGGAATAACAAGGGGGTGTTGTCTTGCGGTGAGAATTTCAACCATGATGGTTTGTAATTCTGCTTGTAGCTCTTCGCCGGTAGTTAATTTTTTTTGTTTAGCAGATTCTTTAAGTGTGTCGATAATTTTACTCGTGGCTTCTATGCCAACATCGGCCGCAAGCAAGTGTGCTTCTAACACTTCTAGCGTTTCATCATCAATTTTCACTGATCCTGAAAAAAGTTGTTTGATGCCACCACTTAATTGCTGGCGTGTTTTGGTGAATCCTTGTGAAAGACGTTGTAACCAAGAGGATTTGGGTTCTTCGATAACAGGGTTATTTGAATTTTGGTTTTGATTCTTTTTGAGAAAGTTAAACATGCTATACTCACCTTTTTTAAGCCTAGAATGATACTGAGAAAAGACAATGAACGCTACCGAAACCCTTAATCCTCTAAGACGCATTAAGTCTTTCGTGAAACGCGAAGGGCGCTTCACTCCTGCACAATCAAAGGCGTTGATTGAAAACTGGGCATTCTACGGCTTGGAGTGTGAAAAAAGCGAAATTGACGCACAGTCTATTTTTGGGCGAAACGCGCCGTTAATAATAGAGATTGGCTTTGGTATGGGCGCGTCTCTTTTGGAGACAATTGAGCATAATCCCGATCAAAATTTTATTGGCATTGAAGTGCATCGACCCGGTGTGGGCGCCTTTTTACATCAAGCGCAACAGAAGGGTGTGAAGAATGTGCGCGTGTATTGTCACGATGCGGTTGAGGTGCTAAATCAATCTATCCCTGATAACAGCGTTGATAAAGTTTGTATATTTTTCCCTGATCCTTGGCCCAAGGCGCGTCATCATAAGCGGCGTTTGATTCAACCTGCTTTGGTAGAGTTAATTTCAAAAAAACTCAAAGCCGGAGGTTGCTTGCATTTGGCAACTGATTGGGAGAACTACGCCGAACATATGTTGAATGTTTTGCAAGCTTCATCTTTGCAAAACACTGCAGAAAGTGGAAACTTTGTCCCGCGACCTGAAACCCGTCCATTGACGAAATATGAACAACGTGGTGAACGATTGGGACATGTTGTGCGAGATTTGGTTTTTAGAAAATAAGAAAGGGTATCGGCTGGCGTCAAATAGCGGTTAGAAGCCAGCCGATGCGATCTGTGCTTACGGCGCGGTTAGCTCAGATTCTTGAGTTTCTATTGTTTGTGATTGTTTTCCATATGCGTCTTTATCTACCCAACCGAGTAGCCTTACGGGATGAGTACAAGCTAAGTCATGCTTATTTTCACCATCTTGATAGAATGCGGGGGGTGTTTGGCAAACTTGATCTTGCGATTGCCAGGTAGCGTCTCGTGCGTTAGGTGGGCAGGCAAGAGTGTTGTGGACAAAACCGGGTCGCTTCATCGAAGTTGCCAGCATCCATTGCACATCTCCGCTGCGCTCGTCTAAGCAGCAGAAATAAGTGACGGGTCGCATGTCTTTTTTGTTGCTATTATTGCCATCACTCGCACACACCGTTGCTAAATGACCGATGGTGACTGCGCCCGTTCCTTTTTCGGCGAAAGGAGTAAGTGCATCGGCAGCCTGATGGCTGGTTTGAGCAAAAGCGCTCGTTCCGAGACAGCCAAGCATTATTAGCCAGCTGGCTGCAATTTTTTTTGTATGCGACATAAAACACTCCTTGTGTAATGATAAAATTTGAATAAGTCGCTCTCAAAGATAAACTAAATACTCTGATAAGTCAGCAAGCCATATGAAATTCGTTTGGTTTTTTTATGACGATGCAGTGTCCATTTGTCGCTAAAATTGAACTCATGATACGAGCTCGTTTCAAAATAGACCTGCGTGCCTGATTTTACGAGCGGGCTAGTTGCGAGCGCATTTAATGTTTGATCCAGTAAATCTGAGTCAAACGGCGGGTCAAGAAAAATGATGTCAAATACTGGGGCAAACGCCGGGGGGCTTATTTGGGAAAGTCCTGCGGGCATTGAAAGGCGCAGCGTTTCACTGTTATTGGCATTAAGTTCTTGTAATTGACGGCTTAAATGCATCAGTGTGCTAGCATCTTGATCGACAAATGTGACATGCGCTGCGCCACGAGATAAAGCTTCAATCCCCAACGCGCCGCTGCCGGCAAACATATCTAAACAACGGCTTTCGCTGATAATCGGCTGCAGCCAATTAAATAGCGTCTCGCGAATTTGATCGAGTGTTGGTCTGGCGGGGGAATTCGCTGGAAAAGACAATTTCTTTCCGCGCCATTTTCCACCGATGATTCGGATAGTATTGCTTAGCATTTGTGGCATCCATGATTTACCCGTATAATACGGCAAGTTTAAAGAGTGAGAAAGTGCTATGTTGAATCCACTTAAACGTCAATTTGTCAGTGAAATCGATGATTTTCTGATTCAATTTGATCAATCGCATCCTGAAAAATCGCAATCTCAGAAAAAAGAAATTGCCAAACATGCGCGCATTGCACAATTACGAGATGGTGCGTCGCTCGTTAAGCCGGCAGAAGATAAAGAAATCTGGGAGAAATTCTGATAATGGCAGTGTTTAAAATTGCCACGTGGAATGTCAACTCACTGAAGGTTCGTCTTGAGCATGTTTTAGAATGGCTGAAAACCACGCAACCCGATGTGCTCGCACTTCAAGAAATTAAAATGCAAACGGCGGATTTTCCGATTGATGTTTTTCGTGAAGCGGGATATCACGCGGTTGTTTCAGGGCAAAAAACCTATAATGGCGTTGCAATATTAAGCAAACAGCCCGCGCACATAGAAACCGTGCTCACCGATTTTCCAGGGTACGTCGATGAACAGCGTCGTGTTTTGGGTGTGGAAATTAACGGCGTGTTTATATTAAATTTATATGTGCCGAATGGCTCTGAAGTTGGGTCCGATAAATACTTATATAAACTCATTTGGCTGGATCATTTAAAAAACCATCTTGCCTCAATTCTGAATAAGCATCAGAAAGTGATTGTCTTGGGTGATTTTAATATCGCTCCGACGAATGAAGATGTGCATGATCCTGAATTATGGCGTGGCCAAATTTTAGTGAGCGATAAAGAGCGTGCTGCGTGGCAAAGTATTCTTAATCTTGGTTTAATCGATTGCTATAAAAAATTACCTGTCGGTGAAACGAAATATAGTTGGTGGGATTATCGCCAAGCGGCATTTCGGCGTGACATGGGATTGCGCATTGATCATGTGGTCGCAAACGCAATGATGGCTGATCATCTTCAAGGGTGTGAAATTGATAAAGTGCCGCGTACGTGGGAACGTCCGTCAGATCACGCACCCGTCATAGCCAATTTTATTTTTTAAACATCCATTTTTCTAATGCTTGCAATAATTCGCGTTGTTCATTATCCAATGTAACATCGTTTTTAAGTTTTTGAATTTCTTCAAGCGCTTGTTGTAAACTTAATTTTTGTTTACCTTTGTAATCAATTATTTTTTCAGGATTATTTCTACATTTACCCCAATAATTGTCTAATTCTTCACGTTGCTCATCAGACAGAAGATTAAGATCTAATCGTCCTAACGCATGAATGGCGAGTGTTTTTAATAATGGATGCGTTATTCGATCAATCACTTCTGATTTTTTCATGTCAGGTGTGCGATGAAATTGCAGTGATTGTTGCTGTTGTTCACTATTCCAAAAGCCTTGATAATAAAGTGCTGCTTCTGGGGCAATATCAGGATATTTTGGGTAGGTATAATCGCAATAATGCTGTGTAATAGCCCTAAGAATTTTAGGATTTTCTTCAAGCCATGCGATATTTTTTTTCAGTAATTTTTTTTTATCAGAAGTTAATTTATTGAGATATTTTTCGGTAGGTGGTAACAAAAATCCAGGTTCAGCTAATTTTTTATTGATCACCCAGTTATATTGAATAAAATCTTCAAGTGTCGACTGAGATAAATTTTCAATATCTAAACGTAGCCAGCATGATTGATTTTTAAAATGGTAATGCGTGCCTAAATGTAATACGGGGGCACAAAAATTAAGTGATGCACCGAAAATTCCGTCGATTAAAATAGCGTGCTTTTTCTCTAATACTAAAGGAAGTTTTTGTGTACGTTCGTCGTCTTTTTCTTTTTCAAAATATCCCAATGCATATTGCCAGGTCTCTGGGTGCTGCATAAATTTTTTCGCAAGCGCAATCGTTATTTCAATATCGACAATTGCCGTATGCGCTGCGCCAGTCGCCAATTTATTTAACTCGTTTATTCCATCAAGTTTTAAACTAATTTTTTCGTTACGTATGGGCCAGTTAAGAACCTCAGGGTGAAATAAATAATAAAGCGCAGTGACCGGATAAAGATCCGCGCGGCTACAACTATTCGCGAATTGATGCGTGTAAGGTGTAAGTAAATTACGATAAAAACTAAAGCGTAAAAACTCATCATCAAAGCCAAGTGTGTTATATCCAATACTAATGGTGCCTGGCGTATTGAATAAAGCATGAATACGTTGAATAACGGTTAATTCAGGTTCGCCTTGCTCCCAAAGTGCGATGGGGGTGCGATGAATAATCATCGCCATAGGGCTGGGAATC
Organism: Pseudomonadota bacterium; assembly: GCA_040389005.1. Lineage (GTDB taxonomy): Bacteria > Pseudomonadota > Gammaproteobacteria > JAGOUN01 > JAGOUN01 > JAGOUN01. Next base: position 25,159 of record JAZKAS010000033.1, on the reverse strand, counting down.
ACATCTGGGTTGGGCCGAATTATCCATTCGTAACGTTCAAGTTCATTCAAGTTTAAATCTGTACGAATAGCTGAAAACTGAATCACTTGACCAAATGCGGGGTTAAGATCAGAAGTTTCAAGATCGTAAAAAAGAAATGTTTTGGTCATGAGCAATTCATGCAAAAATGAGTAGCGCTATTTTAGCTTTTTATGGTTACATAGCAATCTTTGGATTGAGAAAAAAATATGTCCGCAAAAAATACAATTAATTCATTTGGGTTTGTCGCAAAAAGCTTTCACTGGGTAATTGCTTTTTTGATTATCGCCATGTTGGTGTTGGGTTATTTTTTGGAAGATTTCCCCGCATCTACGGGAGAAATTCCCTATAACACGCATAAAACGATTGGCATTATTATTCTTGCTTTGGTGGCCCTGCGTTTGAGTTGGCGTTGGTTCAATATTCAACCAGGTTATTCGGCTACCCTTCCGCCTGCGTATAAAGTGTTTGTCCGATTAGCGCATTATGCGATTTATCTAGTGATCATTGCGATGCCGATTTCCGGCTGGGTCATGTCAACGGCGGCAGGACATATACCGCATTTTTTGGGTTGGTTTTATTTTCCGATGCCAGGGATTTCATTGAATGAAAATTTAGCGAATCAAATGTTTCAACTTCATAATTTTTTAGCCATTGTATTAATTGTTTTAGTGTCATTTCATGTGTTAGCGGCGCTAATCCATCATTTTGTGTTAAAAGATGATGTATTAAAACGCATGTTGCCCGGAAAAAAATAATAACAGATTAAGGTAATAAGGAGTCTATCGTGTCGGAAAAAATATCTATAAAAACCATTTTTGAATTGATCGAAAAAGAAGAAGTGCAATTTGTTGATTTACGATTTTCGGATCTTCGCGCTAAAGAACATCATATTACGATTCCTATTGCGCGTGTCAATGAATCATTATTTACTGATGGAAAAGTATTTGATGGCTCATCGATTGAAGGTTGGGCCTCGATTGATAAATCAGATCTAGTATTGAAACCAATTTTAGAAAGTGCAGTGCTTGATCCTTTTTTTAATGCAAAAACACTCATCGTGCGTTGCGATATTTTTGATCCACAAACGTTAAACTCTTATCATAGTGACCCTCGTGCGGTTGCAATACGCGCCGAAGAATATTTGAAAAAGACAGGGTTCGCCGATGTTGCATACATGGGGCATGAAGTTGAATTTTTTGTATTTGATGATGTGCGATGGTCGGTCGATATGCGTGAAATATCGTATGCGATTGATTCGAATGAAGGCGCGTGGAATACGAATAAAAAAATGGAATACGGCAATATGGGCTATCGCCCCGCAGTAAAAGGCGGATATTTTCCTGTGCCGCCGATGGATTCCTCGCACGATTTACGTTCTGAAATGTGCCTGGTGTTAGAGCAAATGGGGTTGATTCCTGAAGTGCATCATCATGAAGTGGCCACCGCCAATCAAAACGAAATTACGACAAAATATTCTACGTTAACCAGAAAATGTGACGAAGCGCAAACGTTTAAATATTGCATTCGTAATGTTGCATTAAGCTATGGAAAAACAGTGACATTTATGCCAAAGCCAATGGTGGGCGATAATGGCAGCGCAATGCACACTCATCAATCGCTGGCTAAAGAGGGTAAAAATTTGTTTTCCGGTGATGCCTATGCGGGCCTGTCAGAAATGGCGATTTATTATATCGGCGGTATTTTAAAACATGCCAAAGCCTTGAATGCATTAACCAATCCAACGACTAATAGTTACAAACGATTAGTGCCTGGCTATGAAGCGCCCGTAAAATTAGCGTATTCAGCGAGTAATCGTTCAGCGGCAATTCGCATTCCGTTTGTTAGCCACGCGGTTGAAAAAAGAATTGAAGTGCGTTTTCCAGATCCATTAGCCAATCCTTATTTAGCATTTTCCGCGATGTTGATGGCGGGTCTTGATGGCATTAAAAATAAAATTCATCCGGGTGAGGCGTTGGATAAAGATCTTTATCATTTGCCGAAAGAAGAAGCGAACAAAGTGCCCGATATGTGTGGTTCATTACGTGAAGCGATTGATTCATTAAAAGCTGATCAAGCATTTTTATTGGAAGGCGGAGTTTTTACACCCGAAATTCTCGCGGCGTATATTGAGTTGAAAGAACAGGAAATCACTCGACTGAATATGACGGTGCATCCAGTAGAATTTGATATGTATTATGCGCTATAGGGGTCGTGCCTTGTGTCCGCCCTTGTATTTAATAGGCCAATTGTCTATTCTAGGCGGTCGTTTTTAAGCAGGGTTTCATCGTTTATGAAAAAGAAATTATCGGTCATTTTACTTGGTTTAGCAGGTTGTTTATTGAGCACTCCTGTATTGGCGACTGATCTTATCGAAGCCTATAACGATGCCTTAAAAAGCGATCCAACTTATTTGGCGGCGCAAAGTACCTATCATGCAGCGCTTCAAGATACGCCGATTAGTCGCGCGGTATTATTGCCGCAGCTTTCTTTGGGTAGCAGTAGTAATGGTTCGTTGTTTTTAAATAAAGTCAAAGAATCCGGTGCCGCACAAACAGATAATACAACCACTAGCAAAGGTTACGGTGTAGCCTTGTCGTTATCACAATCGATTTTTGATTTTACCGCGATCGAAGAGTTTCGTGCCGCACAAGATACGGTAAAAGCTGCTGCAGCGACATATTATGCTGCATTGCAAACATTGATTGTCACGGTGGCAACTGATTATTTTTCAGTTTTAGAAGCGCAAGAAAATTTACGTTACGCAGAGGCGAATGTCGTTGCTAATAAAAGTTCACTCACACAAGCGCAACAACAATACCGTGTGGGTACGAATACACAAACCGATGTTTATACAGCACAAGCGGCTTATTCAACAGCGGTATCGCAACAAGTTGCTGCGCAGAATTCAGTCGCCGATGCGATTGAAACATTGCGCGCAGTAACGGGAAAAGAATACAAAACATTTTCTGCATTGAATAAAGATTTTCCGTTGGTTTCACCCGATCCGAAAAAAGTCAATGATTGGGTCAAAGCAGCGGTTGAGAATAATCCTGCGTTGAAAGCAGCGCATTACACTGCGACTGCGGCGATGAAAACAGTCAGCGCGGAATGGGGTGGTCATTTACCCACAGTGAATTTGAATGCTTCTTATGGTACTGATTATCAATATCAAACGTCGGATTACATCTCAGATGCAGGCTCTTCACGCACCAATACGGGTTCGGTAGGTTTGGATGTGACGATACCGATATTTGAAGGCGGTTTAGTGACGGCGCAAACGCGACAAGCAGAATTTAATTATGAAACGGCTATTCATAATCTGGAATTAGAACACCGCACGGTTGAAACCAGTACGCGCGTTGATTATTTGAATGTGATGTCGGCGATCAGCGCTGTACAAGCAGATGAAACTTCCGTGAAATCGAATGTGAGCGCACTGCGTGGATTAGAAGCTGGTTATCGCGTTGGAACGCAAACGATGATTGATGTGCTTAATCAACAAAGTTTGCTTTATCAGTCTGAGCAATCGTATGCGGCAGATCGATATAATTACGTCACGAATTTAGTCAATCTTAAAAGTGACACCGGAATTTTAGGGTTGAATGATATAGAAGCGATTAATGATTGGTTGGGCGATGCAGCGGTCATAGCAAAATCAGAAGACGCTAATAAAAAATATGAATTACAGGCATTGCAAAATAATTATCATCCAAAAACAAATCCTGCGATGTAGGGGCTGCTCCTTGTGCCTGCCCAGATAATATAAGGATGTCACATGAAACAAGTATTGTGCTTATTAACAGCTTCGATTTTTTTTATGTTGGCTGCTTGTTCATCAACTACCGTGCCGCAAATTGGTGCGCCAGTTCCTTGTCAAATTCAATCGGTGGAGCAAGTAGAGCAAGCCGTCATAGCGGGTCTTATGGATCAGCATTGGGAAATTATTTCTTCTTCTGCGCATATTCTTGAGGCTCGAAAAACAACTGCGCAACTGCAGGCGATGGTGCATGTCGCTTATGGGTATCGTGGATTTAGTATTGAATATTTTGATAGCAAAAACATGGATTATGATGTCGAAGACGATACGATTGATTCCGTTTACGAGAAATGGGTCTATCAATTAATGGGTTCGATCAATAAAATCTTAAAGCAAGAAGTTAAGCAGCTTCCTCCCGTAAAATGCGCAAGCTTGAAAGATCAGTATCAACAAGAAGAATGATTTTTTTCTGAATTTCCTTTATGCTTCACATCCCACCCGTACCGTTCTATTTTTTTAAAAACTCTATTTAACTTTTATTGTTGAGAATTCACATGAATCAACTCGCTATTGTATACACGCGTGCCAGTGTTGGCATTGATGCGCCTCTTGTTACGGTTGAAGTACATATTACGTACGGTATGCCGAATTTTTTTATTGTTGGGTTGCCGGAAACTGCGGTTAAAGAAAGTCGTGATCGCATTCGCAGCGCTTTAATTAGCAATCATTTTGAATTGCCAACGCGGCGTATTACCGTGAATCTTGCGCCCGCTGATTTACCCAAAGAAGGTGGGCGATTTGATTTGCCCATTGCGCTTGGAATTTTATTAGCTTCGAATCAAATTCAGGTAGAAAATATTGAACAATATGAATTTGCCGGTGAATTAGGTTTGACGGGTGAACTCAGAAAAATTCGTGGCGCACTTCCCATTGCAATCAAAACAAAAGAAGCGAAACGTATTTTAGTGTTGCCAGAAGAAAATGCATCAGAGATTTCTTTAGTTGAAAATACGCATTATGTGGCTAAGCATTTAAGTGAAGTGTGCGAAGGTTTGCAAAAACCAGAGTTATTTAAAATGCCTCTTGAAAATACGCAATATAAAGAAATTCCGTTTTCCATCGATTGGAGTGATATCAAAGGTCAAGCACATGCAAAACGTGCGCTCATGATTGCCGCGGCGGGTGGTCATCATGTGTTGTTAAAAGGCCCGCCAGGAACAGGAAAGACAATGCTGGCAGAACGATTGGCCACCGTACTCCCCGCGCCAACAGAACAAGAGCGATTAGAAATTGGCTGTTTGCGCTCGCTGTATTATCAAGACGATCCACAAGGTTGGTGGAATCGACCGTTTCGTAGTCCGCATCATAATGCTTCAACGCCCGCGCTTGTGGGCGGCGGTAATCCACCCAAGCCAGGAGAAATATCACTCGCGCATAATGGCGTTTTATTTTTAGATGAACTGCCTGAATTTCAACGTAATGTGTTAGAAGCTTTACGACAGCCTCTCGAATCTGGCTGTGTGACTATTTCACGCGCGAAACAACAACTCACTTTTCCGGCGAAATTTCAATTAGTGGCGGCGATGAATCCTTGCCCGTGCGGATATTACGGCGATCTTGATCATACCTGCCGTTGTACACCGCAACAAATTGTGCGTTATCAAAATAAATTATCGGGGCCATTGTTAGATCGTATTGATTTGCATGTTGATGTGCCACGCGTGACGTATCATGATCTGCATAAAAAAGAAGAAAATAGCGTGACCTCAAAAGAGATGCGAGAAAAAATTACGCGAGCTCATAAAAAACAATATACACGACAACAACATCTTAATGCGCGCCTCTCTTCAAAAGCATTAGAACAATATGGGGCGCTTTCGATGCAAGAAGAGCAGTTTTTTTTAACCACATGTGAGCGATTAAAACTATCGATGCGATCTGCGAAAAAAATCGTGAAGATTGCTCGAACGATTGCGGATTTGGAAGACCAAGACAATATTCAACAGGCACATTTGATGGAGGCGTTGAGTTATCGACCAGGGTCGTAACTAGCACGAAATCGACACATATCGTTTTCGCGCGCTAAATAATAGAGCTCTTTCCAAATCCTTGTTGTCGTTATTGCGAGTACTCGAAGCAATCCTTTCCTATTTTTTCACATGGGTTGCCACGCTATGCTCGCAATGACGCCCCCTTCGGGGGCGTTTAGAAAGAAGTTTAATGTTTGTTGGCAGGAAATTCGAATTATCACAATTCAGTGGAATTTCTGATGCACTTGAAGATACGCAATTTTCCCCGTATGTTTTGAGTATTGAATAGCTGGTTAAGGAGTAGAGGGAAATATGGAATCAACCTCAACTTCAACTTCAACTGACTCACCAGGGTACGTTACTTCGGCAGAAGCAAAAATCTCTTTAATAAAATTAAAATCTAAGTGTTTTATATTGTCTAAGTAATTATTTCTTACGCGATCTTCATCAATATTTAGAAGTTTCGCATAACAAGCGATGAAGATAAAGTTAGCTTTTTCGATCTCAGCGCTAGTGTAGCAGTCCTTTACTAAACTTTCATTTAAGATTTCAAAGGTAAAGCCATGAGTATCTAAGTCGATAAATGTACCCTCAAGTTTTTGCATTATGCACAGTTCCTGAGGTAGTAATGCTTGGTTCGTGAAATTTTTAAAAAGATTTATGATTTCAATCGGAACGGGAGTGTAGTTATCGTCAATAATTTGAAAAATGCAGTGCAGATCACCCTGAGGTGATAAATCTAATGCGCCGGGTTTTGTTAAATCATCGAGAAGCTCTGAGAAATATTTTTTACGTGCCAGGCGCTCCAAAATACCATTCCCTTGGCTGTCGCTGGAATCGTATTGTGCAAAAAAAGTTTCTAGCGCAGTTCGGACGGCGGTCATGTGAGTTCTGTTATTAGGGAATCGAAAAAAAGTTGCTTTCAATCCTCGGTCATTGTTGAATGCTAGGCGAAATGGTGATTCAGAATAGTTACACCCCGCATACTCAATGAGCAGGCGAAGAGCTCTATGTTTCGACGAAGTGGCGGATTGAGGTATCGCTGCGTACTCTATGTTACCTGGTATATATCCAAAATACAGACCATCTTTAGACAAATTTTCTGCTTTATACTACTTTTCTTGCCATTTCAGTTTTTTATCTTTCATTTTGATTATTTTTTTACCACATCTAAAGTTGCCTAACAATAGCACATAGTTATTAATTAAGTAAAGTTGCACTTGATAATTGACATGTGAATTATTTGTTAATCAGGTAAAATACGTCAATATTCAGCTGGAGCATTATTGATTATGTCCGTTTTACCGATTTTAGCTTATCCTGACCCGCGTTTGCGCAAAAAAGCCAAACCCATTGAAGTGTTTGATGCTGCGCTGTCAAGTTTGATCGATGATCTATTTGAAACCATGTACGATGATAATGGCGTAGGATTAGCCGCGACGCAAGTGAATATACACCTGCGGGTTGTTACTGTGGACCCTATGGAAAACGAAGGGCGTCAACCTTTTTATCTCATTAATCCTGAAATTATTGCGCGTGATGGTTCAATCGATTCTCCAGAAGGGTGTCTTTCAGTTCCGGGTGCTTATGACAAAGTAAAGCGTTCGCAACGTGTGAAAGTACGTGCGCAAGATAAAGAGGGTCAATTTTTTGAAAAAGATTTTGCGGATTTTCATGCAGTGATTGTGCAGCATGAAATTGATCATCTGAATGGCGTATTGTTTATTGATCATTTATCGTCAATTAAACGTGAGCGCGTGCGTAAGCATTTATTAGAATTAAGTAAAGAGAAAAAATCTTAATGAAAGTTATTTTTGCGGGCACGCCTGACATTGCAACGGTTCCATTACAAGCATTATTAACTTCAAAACATGAGGTTGTGGCGGTTTATACGCAACCTGACCGACCTGCGGGTCGTGGTAAAAAACTTATGCCGAGTCCGGTAAAAACTTTAGCATTAGAAAAGAATATTATTGTAGAGCAGCCAGAAAATTTTAAAGTAGAAGAAGCGCGTGATAAATTAAAATCGTATCAGGCGGATGTAATGGTCGTCATGGCTTATGGATTAATATTACCAACGTCAATTTTAACAGCACCGAAACACGGTTGCATTAATATTCACGTTTCATTATTACCTCGTTGGCGTGGCGCTGCACCTGTTCAACAGGCTATTTTAGCGGGTGATAGTGAAACAGGCGTCACTATTATGCAAATGGATAAAGGTTTAGATACCGGCGAAATTTTGCATCAACAATCTTGTGTGATTTCTGAAAAAGACACGAGTGAAAGTGTTTACGCAAAACTTGCCGAGATTGCATCGCCTTTGTTGTTGCAAACATTAAATGATATTGAAAACAATCAGCTGAAACCGGTTGTGCAAAATAACGATCTTGCAACTTATGCGCATAAAATAGAAAAACAAGATGCAAAAATAGATTGGCATGAAACGAGTGAGACGATTGATCGAAAAGTGCGAGCGTATTATCCAGTGCCCATTGCCTTTTTTGAATGGAAAAATGAGTTGGTAAGAATTTTTTCAGGATATCCGCTAAAAAATAACGATGAAAAATTACCAGGAAATGTTATTGATTTTAACAAAACAGGGTTAACGATTAAAACGCAAGATAGCGCGTATTGTATAACTCGATTGCAATTTCCAGGAAAAAATCCGTTGAGCGCGCATGAAATGTTTAATGCTTACAAAGAAAAATTCCATGTCAAATAACCAACGCGCTCAAATTGCTAATATTTTTTCTGATATTCTCGTTAAAGGAATTACTTTAGACGATGCATTGCTTCGTCATGAAGCGACTGATGATCCGTTTGTCAAGGCTCACAGTTATGGTTTGTGTCGTTGGTTTTATCAATTAAGTGCCATTGCGAATGCTTTGTTAGAAAAGCCATTAAAAGATAAAGATGCCGATATTTACGCATTAATTTTATTAGGTCTTCATCAAATTTATCACAGTAACATAAAGCCTTATGCGGTTGTCACCGAAACCGTTGATGCGGTTGTTCATTTGAAAAAAATCTGGGCGAAAGGTTTGGTCAATGCGTGTTTGCGTCGCGCATTACGTGAAAAAGAAAATTTATTTGAACTCGTAAATAAAGAAGAGACAGCGAATCATGCGCACTCAAAATGGATGATAGAACATCTGAAAAAATCGTGGCCGAATGATTGGCAAAAAATTTTAGAAGCGAATAATCATCAAGCGCCGATGGTGTTGCGTGTGAACAAAAATGGTGTTCAATGCTGTGTTTATTTGGACGTGCCTTTGCCTGTAAAAGAGATTGAAGGTTTTTCAGAAGGGGAAGTTTCGGTTCAAGATGAGGCGTCGCAATATGTTGCGCCATTATTAAAATTACAACCGAATGAACGCGTGTTAGATGCTTGTTCTGCGCCAGGCGGAAAAACGGGGCATCTATTAGAAACAGAATCTAGTATTCAATTAACAGCGCTCGATGTTAGTGAATCGCGATTGCAAAAAGTAAAACAAAATTTAGAACGATTGAAATTAGGGGCTCGTGCTAAATTAATTGCCGGTGATGCGTGTCAAATAGACAATTGGTTTGATGGCCATCTATTCGATAAAATTTTAATTGACGCACCGTGTTCAGGCGCAGGCGTGATTCGTCGCCATCCAGATATTAAATTATTGCGACGAAAAAGTGATTTGCAAAGTTTTGCAGAGCAACAAATAAAATTGCTTGATTCGTTATGGCCGTTATTAAAAGTAGGCGGCTTGCTTTTATATACGACTTGCTCGGTGATGCCGGATGAAAATGAAGCGGTGATTGAGGCTTTTCTACAATCTCATGCGGATGCTCGCTCTGAAATTATCCAGTTGCCAATCGGTTTTGCTCAGCAATACGGCTGGCAATGTTTTCCTCAAATAAGCCGGCATGATGGGTTTTATTACTGCTTAATGGTGAAGGTTTCGTCGCTATAATCCAGATTGGACGACTTTACAATCCAGATTGGACGGAAGTATAATCCAGATTGGACGGAAGTATAATCCAGATTGGACGAACCATTTGTGAGGTAAAATCGTGAGTTTCAGCTTTCCAAGAGCCCTTATAAAGCGTATCGATATCGCCATGAACGATACGCCAGTCGTCTTTATTAACGGCCCTCGCCAATCCGGAAAAACAACTTTGGTGCAACATTACACAAAGTCCTTGCCTTACTACACCTTAGATGATGACAATCTGCTCAACGCGGTACTCCAAGACCCGGTCGGTTTTATCAAGCGCATTGACCGGGGCATTATTGATGAAATTCAGCGTGCTCCGGGTCTATTTCGTGCGATTAAATTGTCTGTCGATGAAAATAGGCAACCGGGAAGATTTTTAATCACAGGATCTGTAGATCTTTTGGCTTTACCCAAAATGGGGGATAGTCTTGCTGGCAGAATGGAAGTGTTAACACTTTTGCCCCTTTCATTGGCGGAACTTGAAGGGCGCGACAGTCAGTTTCTTGATCATGCTCAAGCACAAGACTGGCCCATCTCGATTGAAAACAAAATAGATTGCGTGATGAAAGCGCTTATTGGCGGTTACCCTGAAATGCTTTCTCGAGAAAATCTGAGTCGACGTAGCGCATGGGCAAGAGCTTATATCAAAGCGATTGTTGAGCGTGATGTAAAAGATATTACCTCGATTGAAAAGCTGGTTGATCTGCCGCCTTTGCTAGAAATACTTGCGCAGCATTCAGGAAAACTCGTTAATTTTACTCAAATAGGCGCCTATTTAAATCTTGATGTTAAAACAACTCAAAAATATATTGGCTTATTAGAAAATTTATTTTTAGTAAAACAATTGAGGCCGTGGCACGGAAATGCGCTGAGTCGACTTATAAAAACACCTAAACTTCATTTGTTGGATAGTGGGCTTTTGGCGTGTCTCAATCGAATAACTCCTGCGCGTATCGAAACCGACAAAATAATCACAGGCGCCTTATTAGAAACATGGGTGTATGGTGAATTACTTAAAATGATTGCGATTACCCCCGACCCGCGGAATATTTATTATTATCGAGATAAAGATCAAGTTGAAGTTGATTTTGTTCTTGAAAATCAAGATCGTAAACTGATTGGCATTGAAGTCAAAGCAGGGGCAACTATTTTTAATCATGACTTTACTGGTTTAAGAAAATTAGCTTCTTTAGTCGGCGATGATTGGATAAGCGGCATTGTGCTTTATGATGGCGATCAATGTTTGTCGTTTGGAAACAATCTATGGGCGATTCCACTGTCATTGTTAGTTTGATTTTATTTTTTAGTGGTTTCTGCTTTACACCTTGCCTTCATAATACGGGCACTTAAGGAATTATCAGAATATTGTGCCGTTCCCAATTTATAACTTTCAATCTCTGTGGGAGATGAAAGTAAGGCAATATCATTTTGATTAAATTGGCACGTTAATGGAAGTGATTGATTGGTGTTGATATTCACTTCGCAATGCCCTGCATTCATTCCAAGAATATTATAGGTCACGCTTTGTGAATCAAAATCCGCAATAAATTTTCCTTTTTGGCAATCTTTACTGAGTGCGGTTAAATAATTTGCAATTGCTTTGCTTCCGGCGTTTGGATCTGTGGTAACAGGAGCCGATGTGGTGGCAGCAGATGCGCTGGCCGCTGTATGTGTGTACAAATCCGGTAGTGTTGTTGTTTCACGGTAGTTGCAGCGTAATTCGTTTGGCGCTATTTTTCCGGTGATCGTGATAATGAGCGAATGATTGCTGATTAATTGTGTTGGTGCGCAAGGCGTGAATTGTTGGTGGGGCGCTTCTAAGTTTGCAGGAATAACACGATAGTGATCGCCTTCAACTTGAAAAGTCGCTAAATTTTTACCGGCATGTAAATAGATAGATTCTGCTGTTTTTTTGCCAGTGTCTGAATCTTCTAAAATAAATAAAAAATTAGCATCAGAAGAATTGGTGGGCAAAGTTGCTTGAATCTGCACGACTTGTGTTGCATAAGATATTGGAACAATGCATGTAAGCAGTAATAATTTTTTCATAAATTTCTCTAACTTCTTTTTTTTTGATAACTAGGTACTTCAAAAATTTCTAAATCTTCTAATCGCATCGCGCGTAATGATCGCCCCCACACGCACCCGGTATCGAGTGAAAAGACATTATGTTCGCCGAGTATTTTTCCTTCTAATGCCGCCCAATGACCAAATACAATTTTTTGATCGCGTGTTTTACGTTCTGGATAGACAAACCAAGGATGTAAGCCTTTGCTTTGTGTGCCTAATTCACCTTTTTGCGTGAGTGCCATTACGCCATTTTCATCACAATAGCGAATGCGTGTAAATACATTCACAAGAGTGCGCAAACGTGGTAATCCTGTTAAATTTTCATGCCACACATTATCATCGTTGCTGTACATGTGATTAAGAAAATTTTTATAAGCTTCTGATTTTAGGGTGTGTTCAATTTCGCGTGCATAGTGTCGTGTTTGATCTAGCGTCCATTGAGGTAAAACACCCGCATGAACCATCATAAATTTTAATTGATGATCTTCAAGCATAATGGGTTGATGCCTTAACCATTGGCAAAGTGCTTCGCCATCATACGCATCTAAAATCGGTTGTAATGTATCTTTAGAAGAAATTGAATTTCCATGTGCCCACGACGCAAGTAAATGCAAATCATGATTGCCTAATACGACTTTGTGCGAAGGTCCTAAATCACGAATAAAACGCAATACTTCCAACGATTGTGGACCGCGATTAATGAGATCACCTGCAAACCATAATGTGTCGTGCAAGGGATTAAATTGAATTTTTTTTAATAAATCTTGAAGTTCATCAAAACAACCTTGAACATCACCGATTGCATACGTTGCCATTCTTCTCAATCTCTTTTGTTAGTGTCACAAAATCTTCGACGCTTAAATTTTCTGCACGAAGCTGTGAGTCGATCATGCTTTTTTTCCATTGTTCATCATTGATCATTGTTTTCAAATTATTTCTTAATGTTTTTCTGCGTTGCCCAAACGCGAGCTTTACAATTTCTTCTAAATTTTTTTCTTGTTCAAGGTTCAAGGCGCGATTTTTTTTAGGCACTAATCGTAATAAGGCCGAATCTACTTTCGGTGCGGGATCAAACACCCCCGGCGGAATTAAAAATAACCGCTCAGCCTCACAATAATATTGTAACATCACGCTCAATCGTCCATAGGTTTTATTGTTGGGTTCCGCCACAATTCTATCGACGACTTCACGTTGTAGCATGACATGAATATCAATAATGTGCGATGTAAAATTCATCAAATGGAATAAAAGCGGCGTAGAGATATTATAAGGCAAATTGCCGACTAAGCGGAATGAGTTGCCGATGCTTGAGAAATCAAAGGTTAGTGCATCCGCGTTGTGCAAATGAAATCGCTCAAGGTTTGGGCAGGTTTCCATTAAGCCGGGAATGAGATCTTTGTCGATTTCAACGGCTTCTAGTCGACAGCCCGAAGCGAGTAGCGGAAAGCTGATCGCGCCGCGCCCTGGGCCGATTTCGACAATTGTATCGGTATTTTTAGGCACAATGCTGCGCACAATTTTATCAATCATGTGACGATCATGGAGAAAATTTTGACCAAAACGTTTTTTTGCGTGCATTCAATAAGCCTATAAAAATTCTGTACTTCTGTGAGAGATAGATTAACATAAATCTCTCCTTTCTATAGAGACAGATTTTAAGATAATGACAGCATTAAAAAATAACAATTTTCTACGCGCACTTTTACGACAACCCGTCACACGGCAACCCATTTGGATGATGCGACAAGCGGGGCGTTATTTGCCTGAATATCGAGAATTGCGTGCACGCGCGGGGAGTTTTTTGTCGCTTTGCAAAAACCCTGAACTTGCGTGTGAGGTCACATTACAGCCATTGGCGCGATTTGATTTAGATGCGGCAATTATTTTTTCAGATATTTTAACAATTCCTGATGCGATGGGGTTGGGATTGCATTTTGTTGAAAATGAAGGGCCAAAATTTTCCAAACCATTACAAACAGAATCGGATATTCGTCAATTGATAATTCCTGATCCGCAAAATTCGTTGCGATATGTGATGGACGCGATTGCGTTAACAAAACGCGAACTACAACAGCGTGTGCCGTTGATTGGATTCGCGGGAAGTCCGTGGACACTTGCTTGTTATATGATTGAAGGGGGTGCGAGCGCCCGCGCTAATTCCAGCCAGTTCGAACGCATTCGAAAAATGGCGTATCAACAACCTGAAGTTTTGCATATGTTGTTAGAAAAATTAGCCGATGCCACCGTTTTATATTTAAATGCGCAAATTGAAAGTGGCGCAGATGCGATTATGATTTTTGATACGTGGGGTGGGTTATTGAGTCCAGCGCAATATCAAGAATTCTCGCTGAATTATATGCAGAAAATTATCGTGCAATTAAAATCAATTCCAAAAATTGTATTTACTAAGAATGGTGGTCAGTGGTTGGATAAAATTTCTCAATGCGGTTGTGATGCCGTAGGCGTAGATTGGACGATGGATTTAGCACAGGCCGCAAAATTGACGCAAGGTCGTGTGGCGATTCAAGGAAATCTCGATCCACTCGCTTTATTTGCCCCTGAAGAGGTGATTGAGCAGGAAGTTAAAAAAATATTAACAGCGATGAAAGATTATCCCGGATTTGTGTTTAATCTTGGTCATGGGATTTTGCAACAAACATTGCCCGATCGAGCGAAGTTTTTGATTGATACCGTGCATCGATTGGGCTAAATATTTTTATGGTAAGTGACAAATTTCAGTGGGTAACTATTTTTTTCGCTCACTGAATGAAATTCTTCAGACGTTATTTTCCATTGCATTAAATCAATCTTTGGAAAAAATGTATCCGCATTTTCAAATGCATGTTCAATATGTGTCAACACAACTTTATCGGCGAATGGCAAACACAACGCATAAATTTCAGCACCGCCAATCACCCACAAATCTTCATGGTGTTTTTTTGCAAGTGCTTCTTCGAGTGAATTCACGCAAATACATCCAGGTAATAGCAATTTTTTTTGATGCGTTAAGACAAAATTTTCACGGTCGGGTAGTGCGCGCCCGATCGATTCAAATGTTTTTCGCCCCATTAAAATCGATTGATGTAATGTGTTTTTTTTAAAATGCTTCAAATCTAAAGGCAAATGACAAAGTAATTCACCTGTTTTTCCAATGGCATTGTTTTGATCTGTTGCTGCGATTAAATAAATCATAATATTGATGCTTTTGGTTTTGGTCGCCAGTTTGCTTGCTCATCAAGAGGTTTATCATTGGCTATTGTTCCAGCAGGATAAAATAAAAATGTACCTTTTTGGTTGATGGTATAAGGTTTCTGTTCTGTAGGTGCATTTTCCTGAAACCAAACATCAAAAGGCTTTAACAGGCAAAGCTTAAAATAAGCTGGCTCCAAAGGTGTCTTGAGTAATTGCGCATATTTTTCTTTTATAAAAGCCCCATGATTATCTTCGAGAGCCGATATGTTGCTACACGCTTCAAAAATAAGACGATTATAAGCTCTATAATTAAACTCTTCTTGATAGGAGAGTGCGTCGATATGCTTAATTACGAACGTGATAATTCGTTTCTTATCACCAAGATGCACGGGTGGTTTAGTATTCAATAGGTATTCAAAATAAAGGTGCGTTAGTGCGCCATGATTCGTTTTTTCTAAAATTCGATGTGTGTCACTCAGGTTAGTTGTTTCAAAGCTGGTCTCAAATTGTGATTTTTGTATAGAGGTAAGAGGTGGTGGCGCGGCTGTGCGATTTTTTGTGTCAGGCAAACGGTTAGCGAGCGTTTCTAAAGTGGGTGTCTCAAGTATTGCTTTGTATTTGCTTGTTATTCGGTCTAATTTTTCGGTAGCGACATGATGTTTCGCTGCTTCTTGTATTGCGCTCATGGCGTCATGTAATTTCTTTAATTCGCTCAAGGTAAACGTTACAGTGTATTCAGTTAAAAAACAATTAAGTGTCTGGAGTTCAGCTTTGACTTTTGGGTTTTCGCTTAGCGCAGTGTATTTATTTAAGAAGTGGTAAAATAAAGTTTGTAGTTTCTTTTGTGCGCTACTGCTAAATTTTGAATCGTTGCGTAGTTCGCGGACCATTTGTCGAATTACATTTAAATGGTATTCATCAATTTCATCCAGTCTGCCCTCCAGGACTCCGTCTATGATATTTGCATAATCGGTGACGTTGGATTTATTGTAATTTTCTGTTGGCATGTTAAAAATAACATTGATTTCCTGAGGAAGTGATATTGGAGATGATGAGGGCAGCGCTAAAGCTTGATAAGCGGCCGTGAACTCTCGAGTAATATTTTGCAAGTGGTGAACAACAATATCAGAAACCTGGGGGGAGGTAGAAGCTTTTAAGGGCCAAAATGAAAGCATAATTATTTTTATAATTGAATAATTTGATTGTAGAGTAAACGATATTACTTAACAACGTATTAACATTGAGCAATAAATGTTGCTATTTTTTTGAAACACTGTGGATCTGTGTTTTCTAACCAGTGCAATTTCGGCCAGCGACGTAGCCAAGTAACTTGGCGTTTAGCCAATTGGCGCGTGGCATTAATGCTGAGCTCAATCATTTGCTCGTGCGTAATTTGTCCTTCTAGGTATTGCCATGCTTGTTGATAGCCGACGGACTTCATAGAAGGAAGGTCAGCGTGCATATCGGCGCGTGTATAAAGTTGCTTAACTTCTTCGATAAAGCCTTGTTTTATCATTAATTTGAAGCGATCAGCAATTCGTTCGCGTAATAAAGGGCGATCCACCTGTAAACCGATATTGATAAACGAATAAGGCAGTTGGCTGGCTTCCTGCTCTGCCCAAAAATGCGACAAGGTTTTACCTGAGGCTTGATAGACTTCTAGTGCGCGGAGTAAGCGTTGCGAATCGTTAGCATGAATGCGGTTTGCTGCAACGGGGTCGATTGCTTGTAAATCTTGATGCAGCGCCTCCCAGCCATCAACATCGGCTTTCTTTTGCAATTCTGCGCGTATTGTATGGTTAGCTTCGGGTAATTCAGCAATGCCGTGTTGTAGTACGCGATGATAAAGCATGCTGCCTCCAACTAAAACAGGCAAGCGATTTCGTGCAAGGCTTTGTTCAATACAAGTGATAGCGTCTTGACGAAATTGTGCTGCAGAATAAGGGATTGCAGGGTCGCAAATATTGATTAAAGCGTGTGGATAAGCGTTGAGTGTTTCGGCATTGGGTTTTGCGGTACCAATATCCATGCCGGTATAAACCATCGCAGAATCAACACTGATCAAATCGCAGGGCGATTGTTGTGCGAGCTTGATGGCGAGATCGGTTTTGCCAGACGCAGTTGGGCCAAGAATGCAGATGACTTTATTCATGCCCCAGTACTTTGTTCAATATTGTTTGTGCTATATCTTTTGTTAATGGCTTGGCTAAAAAATCTACCATTCCCGCTTTCATACAATCTGCTTGCAAGCTTTCTTGTGCATAGGCGGTTAATGCAATGATTGGGGGAGGTGTTTTTTTATGCAGCTTATAATTGGCGAGAATATTTTCTGTTACCGTCAGGGCATCAACATCGGGTAATCCTAAGTCCATCAAAATCAGGTCATAGGGTTGCGGTGCTTGCTGTGTTTTTTCGATGGCTTGTCGGCCGGTGCTCACAAGTGTTACCTCACATCCCAAATCTTCCAATACGGCAGATCCAGCAATGCCTGCAATAACGGTATCTTCAACGAGTAAAACATGGATTTTTTTAATGCTCATTTCAACGCCCCCTTAAAAAAAACTTATCGAGCTCTTCTAACGTTAACTGAATCCACGTCGGACGTCCATGATTACATTGTCCGCTTCTGGGAACGATTTCCATAGAACGTAAAATTGCATTCATTTCTGGGAGCGTCAAACGATGATTGGCTTTTATTGCTGATTTACAGGCCATATTGCCCATAATATGATTAATGGTTTCTTCAAGGCGTTTGCTTTCGCCAAGGGAGCTCAGATCAGCAATCATATCGTGGATAATTTGTGCTACGTCGGCTTTTTTTAGGACTTCAGGCACTTGCTTAATGGCCAAGGTTTCTGGCCCCATTCTTTCGACGACTAATCCTAATGAACTGAACAGGTGGGTGTGTTCTTCGGTCAGATTGGCTTCTTGCTCCGTGACTTGAACAGTGATTGGAATTAATAAAGGTTGCGCGATGAGATTGCCAGATTGCATTGCGATTTTCATTTCTTCATAAACAATGCGTTCGTGAGCGGCATGCATATCGACGAGAATCAAGCCTTTTTCGTTTTCAGCGAGAATGTAGATGCCTTTTAATTGCGCGATGGCGTAACCAAGAGGTTGAGTTGCTCCATCTACTGGAGCCCCCCTTTGTAAAAGGGGGGAAGGGGGGATTTTTTCTGAATTATGGTGTCCAAAATCCCCCGCTTCGCTTTGCGAAGCTGCCCCTTTTGCTGAGGGGGCTTTGCTTCGTTCGACGTCAACATTTTCTGTCTGGTATAGCGATTGATAAGATTCAATGTGTTGTTGCGCAAACAAGGGTTGTTGTGCACTTTCCCGATGTTGTTGAAATATTGACGATTGTTGCGCAGAGGGAGGGCGATCGCCGATAGCCCCTACAACGGCTTCGCTCTTTGCCAATATTTGCTCGGGTCGAATATCTGCAATCGCTTGATGTAAACTTTTAAAAATAAAATCATGCACCATGCGGCTTTCGCGAAATCGCACTTCATGTTTTGTAGGGTGTGCGTTGACATCGACTTGATGCGGGTCTAATTCAAAAAATAAAACATAAGCCGGGTGACGTTGATTATATAAAACATCTTCGTAGGCTTGTCGAACTGCATGTGTCACGACTTTATCTTTGATGCAACGACGATTGACATAAAAATATTGTGTATCCGCTTGGCTGCGTGAGAAAGTCGGTTCTGCCACCCAGCCAAAAATTTTCAATCCTGCATGTTCTGTTTCAAGAAACAGCGCATGTTCCAGAAATGTTTGACCACACACCATGGAAACACGGCGCTCTTTTTCTAACTGAGAATTCGCAGGCGGCAAATGAAAAACAGAGCGGCCATTATGCGTTAAACGAAAACCGACATGAAAATGACTAAGCGCCACGCGTTTGACTAAATTTTCAATATGACTGAATTCAACACGTTCATTTTTTAAAAATTTTTTTCGCGCTGGCGTATTAAAAAATAAATCACGTATTTTTACTGAAGTGCCAATTGCGTGTGCGCAGGGTTCTTTTTCAACCGACATCATGCCGTCAGAAAAAATGCGCCAGCCTGAGTCAACGTTTTCAACTCTAGATTGTAATTCTAAACGTGAAACAGAACTCATGCTTGCAAGTGCTTCACCACGAAATCCAAGCGTGTGAATCGCAGCGAGATCATCAACCGAAATTAATTTACTTGTTGCGTGCCTGTCGAGGGCAAGTGTTAAATCGTCTTGATGAATGCCACAACCATTATCACGAACGCCAATCAGCTTTTCGCCGCCTTGTTCAATTTCAATTTCGATTTCAGAGGCGCCCGCATCTAAACTATTTTCTATCAATTCTTTTACGACAGATGCGGGGCGTTCAATGACTTCTCCCGCGGCGATTTGATTAGAAAGTTGCGCGGAAAGTTTATGAATTCTCATTTCTTGGCCTGGTTTGTAGATTTCGAATGAGTAAGAGAATAATTTTGAGAATATTTCATGATGCCGCGATAAATCGCCAAAGCAATTTTCTTTTGATAAGTGCTTTGTGTTAGTTGTGCTTCTTCAGATTTGTTGGAAAGAAATCCAGTTTCAACTAATATAGATGGGATGTCCGGTGATTTCAAAACAACAAATCCCGCTTGTTCAACAATGATATGATGAAGTTTTGAAACGTCATCTAGTTGTTGTAAAACTGCTTTGCCTAAGATTAAGCTGCGATTAATGGTTTCATTTTGCGAGATATCCATTAAAATTGATTGTAAATCTTTGTCTTTATCGGGGGTGTCTCCGATTTCAAGAAAATGCGCGACGTTTTCATTGTGAGCAATCCATCGTGCTGCTTCACTCGTTGCGCCGCGTTGAGATAAGGCAAAAACGGTTGCTCCATGTGCGGTTGTGTTTTTAAACATATCAGCATGGATAGCGATAAAAATATCAGCAGATTTTTTTCTGGCAAAATCGATTCTTCCGCGAAGAGAAACAAAATTATCTGTGTCGCGGGTCATGTATGCGCACATGCCGGGAGTTTGTTTGATTAAGTCATTAAGATATTTTGAAATAGCGAGTACCACATTTTTTTCTTGCGTGCCATGAAGTCCGACTGCGCCAGAATCATGTCCGCCATGCCCGGGATCAATGACAATATTAACGCAATGAGCGGTTGCAAGATAAGCATCTGCCGTTTTTGTGGCAGAGGATGTTTTGTTGATTTGTGTGGCTTCTTTATCAAAAGCTTTTACTTCTTCTTGCACGCTGTTTCGATAAGCAAAAGGTGGTTGTAAATCGATACTTAATTTCCAGGTTGTACTGTTGGGAGAATGCAGTAACGTTACTTTTCCTTTAACTGCCTCAGAAAATTCAAAGACCATACGCTGTGTTTTTGGCGTGCGATATGCTACGCGTATTTGATGAATCCATGGGGTGCTGGTGAGATTAAGTGGGGGAGTTTTAATAGTTTTGGTGGTATCAAAATCAATCACCAAACGATTCGGTGAAGATAAAAAAAAGTAATGATATTTTACAGCTTCTGTAAAAGGAATTTCTATATGTAACTGATTATCGTTTGAGAGTGCTGAAGTTTCTTTAACATTGGCGGAAGTTGCGAGTATCAGAAAGGAGGTGCAACATAAAACGATAAATAATAAAAACTGTTTAAACGCAAATTTCATGTATTGACTCCAAGAGTGGAAGTGCTCGTTGACTAAACGCTGTCAACTCCAGCGCGCGTCCTTGTGCTAAAAATTTATAATTCAACACGATGTCGGAT
>JAZKAS010000033.1:0-4350 GCA_040389005.1 Pseudomonadota bacterium | reverse complement strand
GAGTACGCCTAATCCTTTTCGCGGCCACTCGATAAAAAAAATAGAATTTTCAGTAAAATAATCTTCAAGACCTAAGAAATGTAATTCTTCTGGATCTGCTAAGCGATATAAATCTAAATGAAAAATTTTCCATTGCTTGATTTCATAAGATTCTAAAATAGTATACGTGGGGCTTTTAATTTTTCCTGTTTCACCCATCGCTTGTAAACACGCACGCACAAACGTGGTTTTTCCTGTTCCTAAATCGCCTTCTAAAAAAATGACCCACGGAGTTTTATTGAAGCGCGCGGCTTTCATTTCGAGCAATTGCGCAAAGCGTTTCGCAAGCGTTGTGACCTGCGCAACATTAGCGAGGACGATGTGTGCTTTAGAGGGATCGCTCATAAATAATTATAACATCTTGAATATTCGTGAATTATTACGTCTTAGTGTAATATCAAAAACATGAATTATCAATTTATGTTAGGGTGAAATGTGGCGCTTGTTGACCAAATAAAGGCATTAGGGATGCGGTTGGGTTTTCAACAAGTGGGCATTACTGATACAAATTTGACTGCTTTTGATAATTATCTCTTAGATTATCTAAAAAAAGGCCATCACGGCGATATGGGTTACATGGAAAAACATGGCCTATTGCGTCTGCGCCCGGAATTACTGGCACCGGGGACGAAAAGTATTATTGTTGTACGCATGAATTATTTGCCACCGAATGATGGTATGCGTGAAACCTTAAAAGATAAAGCTAAGGGATATATCGCGCGTTATGCCCTGGGGCGCGATTATCATAATCTCATGCGTAAACGGTTGAAAGATTTTGCCAAAGCCATTGGGGATCTTGCGGGCGAACATGGCTATAAGGTGTGTGTTGATAGTGTTCCTATTATGGAAAAAGCGCTGGCGCAAAAAGCTGGGTTGGGGTGGACTGGAAAAAACACACTGATTTTAAATAAGGAAGTCGGTTCTTATTTTTTCTTAGGCGCATTATTAACAGATCTTGAGTTGCCCATTGATCAAGCGCTTCCAGACGAGATTTGCGGCAAGTGTAAAGCGTGCATAACAGTATGTCCCACAAAAGCGATTATTGCGCCATATCAACTGGATGCGCGACGGTGTATTTCTTATTTAACCATAGAAAACAAAGGTCCTATTCCTATTGAGTTTAGAGTGCCCATGGGCAATCGCATTTTTGGGTGTGACGATTGTCAAATCATGTGTCCGTGGAATCGTTATGCAAAAATCACGGATGAAAAAGATTTTCATCCGCGACATCAATTTGATAACCGTCAGTTGGTGGATTTGTTTTTGTTATCAGAAGAAGAATTTATTCGAATCACAGAAGGTTCGCCGATCAAGCGCGCGGGTTATGAAGGTTGGTTGCGAAATATCGCCGTAGCATTGGGTAATGCGCCTTTCGATGAAACCATTATTAATGCATTAAAACAACGCCAAAATGATGTTTCTGAGTTAGTGCGTGAACATGTTGCGTGGGCGTTAGATCAACTTGCAAAAAAATGCTCACGATAAAATTGCAACTCCGCAATCGATTCTCGAATATCATCGAGCGCACGATGCGTTGATTTCTTTTTGAAAGTGAGTTCTGGTTTCCAGCGACGTGCGAGTTCTTTTACCGTGCTAACATCTAAATTTCGGTAATGGCAAAATTTTTCAAGCTTTGGCATGTATTTTGTTAGAAAAATTCGATCTTGGTGAATGCTATTACCACACAAAGGCGATTCGCCCGGTTTCAGATATTGCGATAAAAATGCAATTGTTGCTTCTTCTGCTTGTGCTTCTTTGATCGGGCTTAAACGAACACGCTCAACTAAGCCCGAGGCATTATGATGTTTCGTGTTCCATTCATCCATGCCGTTTAATAAAGCATCGGTTTGGTGGATGGTAAACGTCGGGCCTTCGGCGATGATATTGAGATTATTGTCTGTTACTAAGATGGCGAGCTCGATAATACGGTCATGGGCGGGATTGAGTCCCGTCATTTCGAGATCGATCCAAATTAAATAATCTGACGGTTTTGCAGCTGACATGAAACTCTATCCTCGTAATCTTTAAGCTGCTATATTCTAACTACTTTTGGTTTTGATTAAATAAAAATATGCTAAATACTTTTTTTGCATTAATCATGGTGGCAGTGGCGTATCTGTTAGGGTCCATTTCCAGCGCAATTCTTGTCTCAAAATTCATGCAATTGCCTGATCCGCGCGCTTCTGGCTCCGGTAATCCGGGTGCGACGAATGTTTTGCGCGTTGGGGGAAAGCGTGCCGGTGCGATTACGTTATTGGGGGATTTATTAAAAGGGCTGATCCCGGTGGTTCTGGCCCGTGTATTCGGATTTTCTGAAGCGGTGATCGCAATGACAGCTTTGGCGGCATTTTTGGGTCATTTGTTTCCGGTGTATTTTGGTTTTAAAGGTGGCAAAGGGGTTGCGACCGGTTTGGGGGTGTTGCTCGGTTTAAGTCCGGCGCTTGCGGGGATTGTGTTGACGATCTGGTTATTAATTTTGGCTTTGTTTCGTTATTCTTCTTTAGCGGCACTCACTGCAGTTGTCTTGGGATTGATATTTGCATGGGGTGAAATTCCAGCAGATTATTATATCGTTTATGTCATTATTACGCTTGCGATTTTGTGGCGACATCGAGCGAATATCGTTCGGTTATTGAATGGCACAGAAACGAAAGTTGGGCAGCGTTAAAGAGCCCATCTGGGGCGAACAATAATCGCTTGATTCGGATCCTGTTCGCCTTGCAACACATGCCGACATCCCGCATACGCAATCATCGCACCATTATCCGTGCAAAAAATTGATTCAGGGAAAAATACTTCGCCCTTAAGTTCGTTCAAAAGAGAGGTTAATCCCACGCGTAATGCCGCATTCGCGCCCACACCGCCGGCAACGACGAGTCGTTTTAAGCCGGTTTGTTGAAGTGCGCGCCGGCATTTAATGATAAGCGTTTCGACAACTGCGGTTTGAAATGCGAGAGCGATATCGGCTTTGATATTAGGCTCATCTTGATGTTGATGATAGGTATTGAGCGCAAATGTTTTTAAACCACTAAAACTGAAATCGAGTCCGGGGCGATCGGTCATGGGTTTAGGGAATTGGAAACGATGTGATTTTGCGCTTTCTGCTAATTTCGCTAATGCCGGTCCGCCGGGATACGGCAAGCCCATCATTTTCGCAGTTTTATCAAACGCTTCGCCCACGGCATCATCCAACGTTTCGCCCAATAATTCATAATCTCCGAGTGCTTTTGTCGCCATCAATTGCGTATGACCGCCAGAAACAAGCAATCCTAAAAAAGGAAATTCGGGCTTTGGTGAACTTAACATCGCTGCGAGCAAATGTCCCTCCATATGATGCACCGCAATCGCGGGCTTATTCAGCGCAAACGCTAAACTTTTTCCAAAACTCGCCCCGACCAATAGCGCCCCGGCTAATCCCGGGCCCGCGGTGTAGGCAATTGCATCGATATCCGCAAGTGTTGTTTGTGTATCGCTCAGTAATTGATTTAATAAAGGCAGTAATTTTCTCACATGATCACGTGATGCCAGTTCTGGCACTACGCCGCCATATTGCGCATGTAATTCTGTTTGGCTGTAAAGTGTGTGGCCTATTAAACCATGCTTGTTGTGATATAGCGCGACGCCGGTGTCATCACAGGAGCTTTCAATGCCAAGAACTAAGACCATAAGGCTCCAAAAAAGAGGGCTACAAACTTCCGTCTAATTCCGATTATGACAGCGTTCATTTTCTATTTAAAGCCTAAATTCAATTCTGTGTTATACTTTCCACGCGAACGAATCTTAAAAAACAATAAATCGAGTACAAAAAATCATGCCAGAGTCGGTGACTTTATTAGCGGGCTATACGCAAGAAGAAGCATTTTTTGCGGCACTAGAAGTTCAATTGCAACCGTTTGCAAATGGTTATGACGCTCGTAATTTTGAATCACCTAAAGTCACTATAAATGAAGAAACTCATGCCGTTACGTTGGAGTCGACAAAGCATAATTCCACAGATACACGTAACTTTAATAAAAATATCGATCAGGCCGAAAAGGGCGAGTGGGCATGGCTGCATAATCATTGTCCGGTTTGGGAGGTAGAAGATAATGCGTGGTTTATTAGTCAAAAAAAGTTGATTCTATATGCATCGACGATTATAGAGTGGTTCGAAGAATATATGCACAAATTTTTGTGTCGAAATGAAATAAAAGAAAAACTCAATGAATTGAATATACCGTATAAAAATTTTTTATCTGCAGCAGCTCGTGTGTTCATATTAATATTTTCGCCATTTAAAAGTTTTCAAGGAAACCTCAATCAAGAAAAATA
>JAZKAS010000032.1:58374-59747 GCA_040389005.1 Pseudomonadota bacterium | reverse complement strand
CTCGTCGGGCTCATAACCCGAAGGTCGTAGGTTCAAATCCTGCCCCCGCTACCAGTTTTTAGAACCCCTTTTTGGGGTTTTTTGCTTTTTAGAGGTTGATTTTGATGAGTGGAATAGATACGTTAATCAAGATTATAGCACCCGTTGTGACGGGATTGGGCTATGAATTTTGGGGTTGTGAGCTCTTAACGGCTGGCCATTCGAAATTACGCATTTATATTGATAGTGAAAAAGGCATTGATGTTGAAGATTGTGCCACAGTCAGTCGACAAGTGAGTGCAGTATTAGACGTTGAAGATCCTATTTCGGGCGAATATGTGTTAGAAGTTTCTTCGCCAGGCATTGATAGGCCTTTATTTTATATTGAACAATATCAACGTTATATCGGTGAAAATATCAAAGTACGTCTCAAAATTCCTTTAGCAGGAAGACGAAATTTCGCAGGTCGGTTAAAGTCAGTAGTAGGCCACCGAATTAGCATGATACTTGAAGATCAAGAAGTGACCTTGGAGTGCGACAACATAGGTCGTGCAAAGTTAGACCCTTTAGTGTGAGTGGAATGAGGACAAGAAAATGGCTGTGAATAAAGAAATTTTATTAGTTGCTGAAACTGTATCCAATGAAAAGGGCGTTCCTCAGAAAGTCATTTTTGAAGCAATTGAAAATGCTTTAGAAGTGGCAACTAAGAAAAAATCGACAGAAGAAATTGAAGTGCGCGTCGCAATCGATCCTAAAACAGGCGATTATGAAACATTTCGCCAGTGGGTTGTCGTTGAAAGCGAAGACGATGTTGAAAATCCTGATGCTGAAATGACATTAGAGCAAGTCGCAGAAGATTATCCTGATGCTGAAGTCGGCGATATTATCGAAGACAAAATTGAATCTGTTGGATTCGGTCGAATTTCTGCACAAATTGCTAAACATATTATTATTCAAAAAGTACGTGAAGCAGAACGTATGCAAGTTGCGAACCAATATCGAGAACGACTTGGGCAATTGATTAATGGAACAGTTAAAAAGTTAACTCGTGATTATATTATCTTGGATTTAGGTAGTAATGCGGAAGGGTTTATTCTGCGAGAACAAATGCTACCCCGTGAAATGGTCCGTGTCGGTGAACGCATTCGCGCTTATTTATATGAAGTTTCTGATGATCCCAAAGGCCCACAAATTTTCTTGAGCCGTACGCATAAAGGCATGTTGATTGAATTATTTCGCATTGAAGTACCTGAAATTGGTGAAGACGTTATTCAAATTAAAGCAGCGGCACGTGATCCTGGAGCGCGTTCTAAGATTGCCGTGAAAACCAATGACGGTCGCATTGATCCGCGTGGCGCATGCATTGGTATGCGTGGATCTCGTGTCCAAGCCGT
>JAZKAS010000032.1:11156-58364 GCA_040389005.1 Pseudomonadota bacterium | reverse complement strand
TCATGTGGGATGAAAATCCAGTGCAACTTGTAATTAATGCGATGGAGCCTGCAGAAGTGGCATCGATTGTTGTCAACGAAGATACCCATTCTATGGATCTTGCGATCAAAGAATCACAATTATCGCAAGCAATTGGTAAAGGTGGTCAAAATGTCAATCTTGCCAGTCAGTTATCCGGTTGGACATTAAATATTATGTCGGAAGAACAGGCCTTAGAAAAACACGATGCGGAAGATGAAAAGTTGATTAATGCATTTATGACTCAGCTTCATCTTGAGCGAGACATTGCGCAGACACTTGTCGAAGAAGGTTTTTCAGCGGTAGAAGAAATTGCTTATATTCCAGTCGAAGAGCTCTTGGAAATTGATACTCTTGAGGAAGATGTTTTGACGAGTATTCGTGAAAAAGCCAAAGATTACATGTTGATGCAAGCGATTGCTAAAGAAGAAGCAATGGGTAATAACGAGCCTGCTGAAGATTTGTTGACGATGGAAGGGATGACAAAAGAAATGGCATTTCGTTTGGCCAGCCATAGCATCATCACGCGAGAAGATTTGGCAGAACAGGCAATTGACGATTTAATGGAAATAGATGGCATGGATGAAGCAACCGCTGGTACGTTGATTATGACAGCGCGTAAAATTTGGTTTGAAGAATAAGGTGCACTCGAAGAATTTCGATTTGCGCGAGGAGTAAATATGGCAGATGTTACGGTACGAGATTTTGCGATTCAAATAGGGGCGCTGCCTGAGCGTATATTATCGCAATTATCGGCAGCAGGTTTAAAGCAAACCACTGTGGATCAAATGATTTCAGATGCTGAAAAAGAGATTTATCTACAGCATTTACGCAATCGCCATGGCCAAGTAAAATCTGCGGATGTTGTGTTCGAACGCAAGCAAACAGAAGAAGTTTCAGGTGTTAAAGTTGTTGTACGTAAGACACGCAAAATTCGTACTCGTAGTCCTGAAGAATTAGTTGAAGCGAAACAACAGTTACTTGAGGAAGCCTCTCCAGTAGAAACTAAACCGACGCCCAACGAAGACGAATTCATTCAAGAGCAAGAAGAAAAACGCAAAGCCGAAGAGCGAGCAAAAAAACTCGCTGAAGATGAAGCGCTTAAAAAAGCGGTGGCTGAAAAAACTAAACAAGATGCTCTTCTCGCTGAAACACGTATAGCAACGGATGATGCAGCGCTTCATAAAAAACGTAAAAAAATTGAAGAAGATGAAGTCGCTGCTGAAGAGCGCCCTGGCAAAAAGCGTGAAGTTAAAAAAGGTGTGACGCCGAAACTGAATAAGAATCTGCATTTACAGCCTGATAAAATTAGTTTGCACATCGCAGATGACGAAAGTGAATCTTACATTGGCCTTGGTGGCGAACGTAAACGTCGAAAACCAAAACAGCGCACAGGAACATTTGATCATTTTGCGGGAAATGCGCATGGATTTAATAAGCCCTCTTCAAAATTATTAACGCGTGAAATTAACGTACCAGAAATGATTAGCGTTTCTGATTTAGCTCAGCGTATGTCGGTGAAAACAACCGATGTAATTAAAAAATTATTTACACTGGATGTTGTTGCAACTATTAATCAATTGTTAGATCAAGACACGGCAGCGTTAGTTGTTGGAGAATTTGGTCATACAGTCAAATTAACGCGTGAAAATGCGTTAGAAGAAGAATTGATGCAAAGCGTCAAAAAAGGCTCTGCAGAAGCGATTACACGTGCGCCGGTGGTGACTATTATGGGTCACGTTGATCATGGTAAAACATCATTACTCGATTATATTCGTCGTACTAAAGTCACCGCAGGTGAAGCCGGTGGTATTACCCAGCATATTGGTGCTTATCACGTCGAAACCGATCGCGGTATGATTACTTTTTTGGATACCCCTGGACATGCTGCGTTTACCGCTATGCGTGCACGCGGTGTTAAAGCCACTGATATCGTTATTTTGGTGGTTGCCGCCGATGATGGCGTGATGCCTCAAACGATTGAGGCTATTCAACATACCAAAGCTGCCGGCGTTCCGGTGATTGTTGCAGTGAATAAAGTCGATAAACCCGACGCTGATCCAGAAAAAATGCGCACAGCGTTAACACAATACGATATCCAACCTGAAGAATGGGGCGGTGATGTCATGTTTGTCGATGTCTCAGCAAAAACAGGTCATGGTATTGACGCATTGTTAGATTCTATTCTCGTGCAATCGGAAGTCTTAGAGCTTACAGCTGAACGTAATTGTGCGGCATCGGGCGGTGTGGTTGAGGCAAAACTCGATAAAGGTCGTGGTGTCGTTGCGACGGTGCTTGTGCAAAACGGTACCTTAAATCAAGGTGATATTGTTTTGGCGGGCCAACAATACGGTCGTGTGCGTGCTATGATTGATGAACTTGGTAAGAAAGTTCAACACGCAGGCCCGTCAATTCCGGTTGAAATATTAGGGCTTTCTGGAACACCATTAGCGGGTGATGATTTCTTAGTGGTTGCAGATGAACGTAAAGCACGTGAAGTGGCGCAATTTAGAAAAGGCCAATATCGTAGTGTGCAAATTAGCCGTCAGCAAAAAGTAAATTTAGAAAATATGTTTTCGAATTTATCCGAAGGCGTTGTGCGTTCTCTCAATATTGTATTAAAAACTGATGTACAAGGTTCATTAGAAGCGTTGAGCGAATCATTGACAAAATTGTCTACGGCGGAAGTTAAAGTTAAAGTGGTTTATGGCGCAGTCGGTGGTATCACTGAATCTGATGTCAATTTAGCGCTTGCTTCTGAAGCGATTGTGATAGGATTTAATGTTCGCGCCGATAACACTGCGCGTGAATTGATCGAACAAGAAAAAGTTGATTTACATTATTACAGCGTAATTTATGCTGCGATTGATGCCGTAAAAGCAGCAGTTACGGGACTTACCGCGCCTAAATACGAAGATAAAATTGTCGGCGTTGCAGAAGTACGCGATGTATTCCGTTCATCAAAACTTGGCGCGATTGCCGGTTGCATGGTGTTAGAAGGTATTGTCAAACGTAACAATCCGATTCGTGTTTTACGTAATCATGTTGTGGTGTTTGAAGGCGCATTGGAATCATTGCGACGCTTTAAAGAAGATGCGTCAGAAGTGCGTCATGGTATGGAATGTGGTATCGGTGTGAAAAACTACAACGATATTAAACCAAAAGATCAAATCGAAGTTTATGAACGTGTTTTAATAACGCCGAAAGCATAATCACTGTAGGGGCGATCCGGCGGTTGCCCCTTTGGAAATACGAAATGACAACTAAAGAATTTAAACGTGCAGACCGTGTTGCTGAATTGTTTCAAATTGAGTTGGCGAGTTTCATCAAACGTGAAATCGCTGATCCGCGTTTACAAGACGTCACGATCACTTCCATTAAAGTTTCTGATGATTTGGGTCATGCAAAAATTTATTTTACTCTACTAAGCGCAACGCCAGAACTCATTCGTGATGTATTGAAAGGCTTTAAACATGCCTCTGGATTTTTTCGTTCGCATTTAGCGAAAGTTAGTCAATTACGAAAAGTACCGACATTGGCTTTTTATTACGATGATATGACTGATCGTGCCATAAAAATGACACAACTCATCAACCAAAGTATGCGTGAAGATAAAAAATATTCTGCTGATGACGAAGTAGAATAACGTTTTATGAAACGCAACCTTGACGGTATTTTTCTGCTCGATAAACCCCTTGGCGGATCTTCCAATCATGCTTTACAGCGTGTCAAACGATTATTCAATGCCGCAAAAGCGGGACACACGGGTAGTTTAGATCCCCTCGCAACTGGTATGTTGCCGATTTGTTTTGGGGAAGCGACGAAGTTTTCTCAACATCTTCTTGATGCGAATAAAATTTATGAAGTAACCGCGATGTTGGGTGTGCGTACCGATACGGGCGATGCGGAAGGGCAGGTGATTGCTTCTGGTTTCAATGCGAGTGCCAATCTAAGCGAGATACATGATTCTCTTCTTGGGCACCCATCCCCCCGTGGAACCCCTGCACAGCGAAGTGAATCATGTATCTCGCTTGAGAGGCTGATGCAGGTTCTTAAGAGTTTTTTAGGAGAGATTCAGCAAGTTCCACCGATGCATTCTGCCTTAAAACACAAGGGGCGCCCTTTGTATGAATATGCCAGAAACGGTATTACCATTGATCGACCTGCCCGAACTGTCACGATTTATCAGTTAGAACTAATAAATATTGGGCAAGAAGACCTGCCGCTACCATTGGCCGATGTAGGGGCTGCCGGCTGGTCGCCCTCCGAAAACACTATTTCATTGCGTGTTCATTGCAGCAAGGGCACCTATATCCGTAGTCTTATTGACGACATCGGTGAAGCACTGGGTTGTGGTGCGCATGTCACCGCATTACGTCGCACGATGGTAGAGCCTTTTGATGCTTATCCTATGATGACCTTTGAAGAGCTCGAAGCATCAACCGATCGCGATCAGTATTTGTTACCTATGGATGCTGCACTGACCGCGTGGCCGCATCATATTTTAAATGATGAAATGGCGTTGAAACTTTTACAGGGTAAACTCATTACATTGCCATCTGCACCGCAACCATTGCCAACGTGTTTTTATAGCGAAGCAGGGCAGTTTCTTGGTGTAGGTACTATTGATCAAGACGGTCAAGTAAGTAATAAACGCTTGGTAAATATAGCATTGTTAAAATAGTAGCATGCAGAAACTAATGTGTATCAGAATCTTTAGTTTCATTAATATCTAACTGCTAAATTTTAGAAAATCGACTGGTGATTTTCTTGGCTGAAGTATTCACGTCTGTAGCATCTTCTCGTGCTTGTTCAATATGTTTGACAAGATTATCCATGCGATTTTGGAAGCGATTAAAGTCTTTGCCAAGAACATTTAAGTGCTCTTGTATCACATGAATTTGCGTGCGAGTTTCAGCATCTTTTAATACGGCACGCGCAGTGGTTAAGATCGCCATGACGGTAGTGGGAGAAACAAGCCAAACGCGTTTTTGATGCGCAAAATCAACAATATCAGGATAATGCGCATGAATGTCTGAAAAAATTGCTTCAGCAGGAATGAACATCATCGCGCCATCAGCAGTTTCGCCGGGGATTAAATACTTGGCAGCAATATCTTGAATATGAATTTTTAAATCTTGTCGAAATTGTTGTTGTAGTTGTTTGAGGCTAAGCTCTGACGTGTTTTCGGGTAACGATAATTTTCGATAAGTTTCTAACGGAAACTTGGCATCTATGACAATATTGCCGCTGGGTTGTGGCAAAAATAAAATGCAATCACAGCGCTTGCCATTGCTGAGTGTGTATTGCAACGAAAAACTTTGTTCAGGCAATAAATTTCTGACAAGTGCGGAAAGTTGCACTTCTCCAAAAGCTCCTCGGGAACGTTTATCGTTTAAAATAGATTGTAAACTCATAATATTCGATGAAAGCTCGTTAATTCTTTTTTGAGCTTCATCAATCAACGCTAGTCGTTTAATCACATCTGAAAATGTCGTAAGATTTTTTTCATTAATGGTGTTCAGTTGTTCGCTTGATTTTTCTCGATGATCAGCAAGTGATAGTTTGAATTCTTCTCGCAAAGAGTGAATTTCTTTCAGCTGTTCTTTGCTTTCACGATTGATAATAGGAATTAATAAAATAATACCAATAATAATAATTAAAAAAAGAATAATAATTAAGGTCATATTCGTTTGCTCTCTATTTTTTTTGGATCATGCGCAAAAAACGGATAAGTTTTTTGCCAAATTTCATGATGAATATCGGTATCGAATTTAGGATAGGTGGTTTTTAATTTTCCCCAGGCTTCTTCAGGATGTTGTTCAATATAGCGTGTCGCTTCTGTCACTGCTTGTAAAAAGGCATTAATTTTATCAGGTGTTTGGCCTGTGTGAGTAATGTAAATAAGTTCAGGATAATTCGGAACATTAAAATTTTCTGGACAAAACATTTCTGAGGTGAAACCGTGGTGTGCAAACACAACGGGTTCAATGTTTCGCATCATATCGGTGGCGATATCGACTTTTCCCAGCATGAGAGATTGCAGCAATGTTGATTGAATATTAATAAGTGTGACGTCATTCATGGTCAAGCCGCCTGATTTTAAGACGGCTTTTAATAGCAAAAAATCGTCGTTTGGGTCTGTAAAGCCAACGCGTTTTCCTTTTAAATCTTGTGGAGAATGAATGCCGGATTGTGAAAAATAAATTAAGCAATTGAGCGGCCGATCAACGAGAGTACCGACTTGTTTTACAGCGATGCCCGCTTGAAGTTGATGCTGATAACTGCCGCCGTAACTGATAGCAAGATCTGCCTGGTTATTTGCAATTAATTTGGGTGCGATACTAGGATCGCTTAATTCGACAATTTTCACATCAAGATTGTTTTGTTTAAAATAACCATTAATGTCTGCAATCAATACTGGTGCTTGATCTTGGCTGATATACCAATCCAGTAATATAGTGACATGTCGATCTGTTGTAGGAGTTAGCGGCGCTCGCTCTTTTAAATACGTGATAATGACGACCGCAATAATAATCAATATTAACCAAATAATATTTTTTCTTTTTACCATCTTATTTTCCATTTAAAAAAAGCATTAATCGAAAAATATAACGCGAGCGCCATGATGACGAGCATGATGATTGAGATAAACACCAAACTCGTTTCTAAACGCGCATTGGCATTAATCATCAAATAACCTAAGCCATCACTTGCGCCCACCCATTCGCTCATAATAGCGCCCATCGGCGCAAATACAGCAGAAATGCGTAAACCACTGGCTAAGAAAGGAAGTGCGTGAGGGAAATAAATATAGCGTAAAATAGGCCATTTTTTGCCGCGCATATAAGTAGCCATTGTTAAATAATGTTCGGGCGTTTTATTGAGACCATCAAACAGCGCTGATGCAATGGGGAAAAAAGTCATCAACATCACCACAATAATTTTTGATGCCATACCAAAACCGAGCCATAATACGAGGAGAGGAGCGACAGCAAACACCGGCAATGCTTGGCTAATCAGCATCAAAGGCAATAAAAATAATTTTAATGGTTTAAAGAGCATTAATAAAATCGCGACAATACAACCGCTTAAAGCGCCAAATCCTAAACCTAACAGCGTTTCACTGAGTGTAATGGAAGTGTTATAGACCAGTATTTTCCAGTTATGTATAAAGGCGAGTAACACATCACTCGGTGTTGGCAAAATATATTCAGGCAAATTAAAAACCCAAACGATTCCCTGCCAAAAGAGTAGCACTAAAATTAAACTGTATAAAACATTTCGATTCATGGGGTCACTCTTCTTTTTTTGCATGGATGAGTTGATTCATGAGTATTTCATGATATTCAGTCACTTCTTTTTCATTTAATTTTCGTGGCGCTGAAGATTTTAAATGTAGGGTGGTGTCGTAATAAACCGGCTTCCCCTTTAATACAATAATTTGATCGCATAATCGTAATGCTTCTAGGGGATCATGTGTCACTAAAATGACGGTTTTATCTTGAAAGGCTTGATAAGCAATTTCTTGTATTTGCTGTTTAGTGATGGCGTCTAAACTCGAGAAAGGTTCATCCATCAATACGACATCACTTTTTTCATACAGCGTTCGTGCAATTATCGCGCGTTGTGCTTGTCCGCCAGACAGTTGTTTCGGTAACACATGCATAAAATCTTGTAATCCTAATTGAGTCAATATGGCCTCTGCTGAATCTAGAATGCTTTCATTTCTTAATAAATTACCAATGTGAACATTTTCTAAAACCGTTAGCCAGGGCAAAAGAGTGCTTTGTTGAGATAAAAGCGCAAGATGTTGTGCAGGGTCAGTCGCTTGTAATTGTCGCGCGATCGCGTGCAGTAGTGTACTTTTGCCTACGCCGGAAGGTCCCAAAATTCCTAGCCAACAATTTCGCGGGACAGTCAGGGAAAAATCTTTAAAAAGTGGGCGATTCGGCGAATAATCGAAAGAAAAACGATCAAACTGTATATGATTTAATTCTGTCATCAGCAAACCCTCTGGAGGTGTGAACGATAACAGCTTTTAAGGCGCTTGCTAAGTTTTTTATGCAATGGTATCTTACCGGCCTCAAGTCGTTCACGACTTAATCTAGTAAGTTAGGCGCGTAGCTCAGTGGTAGAGCATCACCTCGACAAGGTGAGGGTCGTTGGTTCGAAACCAATCGCGCCTACCAATGCCAGTTTTATTTTTGGTTTTTATATGTCTAATTGGCAGCAGCAGTGGCAAGAATCTTTCAAAAAAATTGATGACTTACTTAGCCACTTAAATTTATCTCGCGAAGCTGTTGCAGCTTTAGATCAAGACAGCTCTTTTCCTCTTCGTGTGCCTCGTGCATTTGCTGATCGAATCGAAAAAGGCAATCCGAGCGACCCCTTGCTCAAACAAATATTACCACTCTCGCAAGAATTAGACGCGGTGGTGGGTTTTATAAAGGATCCTTTAGCCGAAAACGATTCGAATCCATTACCTGGGTTATTGCATAAATATACAAGTCGAGTGTTACTTACTTTAAGTGGCGCGTGTGCGGTGCATTGTCGTTATTGTTTTCGTCGTCATTTTCCGTATAACGAAAACAACCCTGGCACCAAAGGTTGGGAGCCTGTTTTCGAATATTTAATGAATCATCCTGAAGTCAAAGAGGTGATTTTAAGTGGCGGTGATCCTCTTTCGGTGGATGATTCGCTACTAGAAAATTTTATGCAACGCTTAGAAAATATTTCGTCAATAAAATATTTGCGAATTCATACGCGATTGCCCGTGGTGATTCCTGCGCGTGTGACAGAAAATTTATTAAAAATTTTAAAAACAAGTCGTTTTCGTATAACAATGGTATTGCACAGTAATCATGCCAATGAATGGGATGCTTCACTTGAATTACCAATGCAGCAACTCAAGGAAGCGGGTGTGACATTACTTAACCAAGCCGTTTTATTAAAAGACGTGAATGATAGTTTATCCGCCCAAGTGGAGTTGAGTTATCGTTTATATGATATCGGTATTCTGCCTTATTATTTGCATTTATTGGATAAAGTCTCTGGCGCTGCGCATTTTGATATTGACAAACCTATCGCTGTTCAATTGATGCGTGATATGATCGCGACTTTGCCAGGTTATTTGGTGCCAAAGCTGGTTTATGAAGCACCGCATCGTAAGAGCAAAACCCCCGTTGATTTAGGAATGGAAAAAGATGATAACGCCAAAAACGAATAAAGTACTGAATGTTTTCGATGTAATTATTATGACCATGACAGCGAATTTTGGAATTCGTTGGATTGCAGTTGCTGCTGGCATTGGACCCTCATCGATTTTTCTTTGGTTATTTGGTGCGTTGATATTCTTTTTACCGCTATCCATTATTACAGCGCAATTATCGCGTGCGTATCCCGATGCAGGCGGAATGTATGCCTGGGTGCGTAATGCCTTAGGTGATAAACATGGGTTTACCGTGGCGTGGTTATATTGGGTGACAAATATTTTTTATTATCCTGCGATATTAATTTTTTTAGCGAGTAATCTTGCGTTTGCCATCGGGCGGCCTGAGCTTGCGACGGATCCGAAATATATCATGACGACAGCGTTAATTGGCTTTTGGTTGATCGTTGCGATTAGTTCATTTGGTTTAAAAGCCAGTAAATATTTTGTCGGCATTGGCGGAATATTAGGGTTATTTTTCCCGATGCTTTTGTTAATAATATTTGGGGTGATTGCCTATTTTAAATGGGGCAGTGCAACTGATTTTAGTCCAAGTCAATTTATTCCAGGTGGTGGCGTGACGAGTAATTTGCCATCCCTGACCATGATCATGTTTGCCATGGCGGGTGTTGAAGTCATTGCAACCTTTTCGAATCGGGTAAAAAATCCACGTCGTGATTTATATTTAGGGTTACTTGGAGGTTCAGCCGGAATTTTTGTTTTATACGTCGTCGGCACTTTAATGATGAATGTGTTTGCAACGCCGGAAACGCTTTCCAAAACTTCAGGAATTATTCAAGCATTTCAAATTGTTGATGTGAAGTTTCATGTGGCTTGGTTGAGTCGACTCATTGCGTCAGCATTAGCTGTTGCTGAATTGGCTGCTATTATTGTATGGTTGCTCGCACCGATTATTATGTTTTTTGAATGTACGCCACGCGGCGTTTTGCCAAATTGGATGCATAAATCAAATGCTGATGGAACTCCTATTAATGCGATCTTGTTTCAAGGAGTGCTGGTTTCAATAGTAATTATGGTGACAAGCTTGTTGCCCAATATTAATGCGATGTATCAAGTGTTGGTTTTGATGTCGACGATTTTATTCTTCATTCCGTATTTTTATTTAGCCATAGCCTACATTTTTTCTTTACATCATTTGAAGATGAATAAAACGTTAGGTGTTTTCATGGCGAGTGGTGTTCTCATTTCCATTGCGTTAGGGATTATCGTTAGTTTTGTACCTAGCAGCGACTTAAAAACAATGCACGATATTGTGTTTTATGAATCCGAGCTTGTTTTAGGGCCAGTATTATTTATTGGTTTGGGTTGGTTGCTATATCGATTTCGTAAAATAACCACAAATAAATAATTGCAAAACTGATATTTTTTACTATATTTCCTATTAAATAAAAATAGAATAGGTGTTATGTATGTCAGGTAATAATGAAAGAATATCTTATGAAGGGCTTTTTGATATAGAAAGCCTGGATAATATAGATCTTTCTCCGTTAGAGGAGGAGTATTTATATAAGAGTTCGCGGTCTAGTTGTGCAGATTTAAGAACTTTGAATGAAGAACTTCGCCAGGTCAATGCCTCTTTGGAAGGAAAAGCAGAGCTATTGCTTGATTTCGATGATGTGTTTGAGGGCTCTAATAATCTAGAGTCTGGCTTAGATACTACCGGCCAGAGATTGTTAAGAAGTGATAATGAACCGCAGGCATATTTTTCTAATGAGGACCCCCTTTTTTCTAGTTTATCCTATTTTTTTAAAGCTCAGGAAGCGTATAAAAGCATTCAAAGCATTGATAAGCAGCGTGCGTCCAATACTTTTATGTCCGCTTGGCAAAGTTAGAAATAATATTTTTTACCACTTCTGAATCTGCCAACGTCGAAATATCGCCCAGGTTATTAAGGTCGCCTTGCGCGATTTTTCGCAACAAGCGCCGCATGATTTTTCCTGAGCGTGTCTTTGGTAAATCTTTGGCGAATTGAATAAATTCAGGAACTGCGAATGAACCAATGGTTTGTTTGACGTGTTCTTTAAGTTCGTGGCTTAAATTTTCAGATTCTGTTTGATTTTGTTTTAATGTGATAAACGCATAAATACTTTCGCCTTTAATAGCGTGAGGAATGGCAACAACCGCGGCTTCAGCGACACGATGATCATCAACGAGCGCGCTTTCCACTTCCGCAGAACCAATGCGATGTCCCGAGACTTTAATCACATCATCCGTGCGACCCGTAATCCAGTAATAGCCATCTTCATCGAGATGCGCGCCATCGCCGGTGCAATAATTATTTTTTGCTTGAGAAAAATAATTTGAAATAAATCGCGCGTGATCATTATAAATATCACGCATTTGTCCTGGCCAAGAGGCTTGAATATAAAGTTCGCCTTCAATAATTTTGGGTTGAATGCCATAAAAGGGCAGAGACGCAGATCCGGGTTTTAAATCAGTAATGCCGGCAATCGGGGTAATTAAAAATCCACCGGTTTCAGTTTGCCACCAGGTATCCATGATCGGGCATTTTGCTTTTCCAACTTTGTGAAAGTACCATTCCCACACTTCAGGGTTGATAGGTTCGCCGACGCTGCCCAAGCATCTCAAACTTGTTCGCCACGTCGTTTGTAAAAATTCATCGCCTGCGGCCATTAACGAGCGTAAAGCAGTTGGCGCGGTATAAAAAATATTAACTTGATATTTATCGATTATTTGCCAATAGCGTGAAGCATCAGGGTAATTGGGAACGCCTGCAAAAATAATACTCGTCGCGCGATTTGCTAATGGCCCATAAACCACATAGGAATGGCCGGTGATCCAGCCGATATCCGCCGTGCACCAATAAACTTCTCCCGGCACATAA
This sequence comes from Pseudomonadota bacterium, assembly GCA_040389005.1. Taxonomy (GTDB): domain Bacteria; phylum Pseudomonadota; class Gammaproteobacteria; order JAGOUN01; family JAGOUN01; genus JAGOUN01. Next base: position 46,269 of record JAZKAS010000032.1, on the reverse strand, counting down.
TCAAATACCGTTTGAAACGTTACCATTGAATAAAGCAAATAGCCCGCGGTGGTATGTAAAATACCTTTGGGTTTTCCGGTTGAGCCTGAAGTATATAAAATAAAAAGTGGATCTTCAGCGTCCATTTCTTCGCATGGACAAAGTGTTGATTGTTCTGCAATAAACGCATGATAATCAAAATCACGGTCTTCATTCCACGATTGAAATCCTTTTTCTGTTTGTCTGACAATTAAAACCGTGTGAACTTTTGGGCACTGTTTTAACGCTTCATCAACATTGGCTTTTAATAAAATCTTTTTTTCACCGCGCATGGCTTCTTCTGCCGTTATAATGCAACGACAATCAGCATCATTAATTCGATTGGCTAAAGCTTCTGCAGAAAATCCACCAAATACTACCGAATGTACCGCGCCAATTCGCGCGCAGGCCAACATCGCAATCACGCTTTCTGCAATCATTGGCATATAAATACAAACGCGATCGCCTTTATTCACGCCACGTGATTTTAACGCATTCGCTAATTGGCAAACCGCTAAATAGAGTTCGTGATAAGTCAGTTGCGTCGATTCTGTGGGTTCATTGTCTTCACACATAAATGCAATCTCATCGCCATGTTTTTCTAAATGTCGATCAACACAATTAAAACAAACATTGAGCTTGCCGCCTTGAAACCACGTGACATCACCCGTTTCAAACGATCCTGCAAACACGCTATCCCAAGGTCGAAACCAAGCAAGTTTTTCTGCTTGTTCTGACCAAAACCCTTTCGGATCTTCAATTGATTGTGCATAAAGTAGATCAAACTCAGTTTTATTTTCTGGGGCAGTTTTGCGGTGATATTGGCTAGCAGGATAACGATTCATGAGAGATTCCATTCAAATTCACTTGCTTAAGTTTCTTCACTAAAGCTCTTAAAGTCAATACAATGCCGTTTTTGGCTGGCGAAAGGGGTGTTTAATGAGTGAAGTGGTTGAGTATGATCAATTAGTTGCCTTTTTGAAACATGCCAGTTTATTTGAAATTTTTCGCGTCTCGCATGCGATTCAAAATGAACTTGAAAATCCACAACGTATTTTTGCAGTCAAAGAAAAATTAAAAGAAGGCAGCTACGTTGAATATTTTGAAGCGAAAACGCAACAATTTATTCGTGCGCGTTTACTAAAGAAAAATCAAAAAAATGTCCTGGTACAAAATGCGTGCGATATGAAGCAGTGGCAAATTCCCTATCATTTATTAAAATTAGATAGCCGTGAATTTGATTTTAGAAATCCAGAAAAAAAAGGTTTGCATAAAAACGAACTCAGCGTTGGGCAATGGGTCGGCTTTACTAATAGTCGCAATGGCGAAACGGTGGTGGGGCGGGTTCAAGGTTTAAACCAAAAAACAGTGTCGCTCATTACGGCACAGGGCGGACGCTGGCGTGTGGCGTATCAATTGCTTTATACGATTATTGAGGGTGATACAGATAGAATGGCCGGCCAGTTAAACTAGCGAGGATTTTATGACAAAGAATAAAAGCGTAACAATGAGCGTGCAAGGCGCTGTCATCAACATTCTTTCTGTTAATGACAGTGATTTTATTAGCTTAACAGATATGGCTAATAAATTTGGCGGTGACGATCTTGTCTATAATTGGATGCGTAATCGTAATACAGTTGAGTTTCTCGGGATTTGGGAGCAAATACATAACCCAAATTTTAAAGGTGTCGAATTCTACACCTTTAAAAGTGAAGCGGGAGGGCCTAGTGCTATGCCGGTTAGATATTGCGCAATAAATTACTAGACCGATATGCGCTTTATACATATGTTACTAGAAGTCTTAGTTTTATTAAAATTATGATATAGTTACTGCAAATGGTAGTTCATTTTTAGGCTTGCTTCTAGTCTAAATATTTACATGCGCCAGGCTTTTTTTGTGCAAGGTATTTCGTTGAGAAAATGTGCCAGCTGATGGGCAAGCCAAATACATATTGACCTCGAAACCATTTAGGTACAAATTTCTTATAGCCAGGAGTCCTGATGAAAACTTTAAAAATTTATGGTGAAAATCATTTTGATGATGAGGGTGATAAAGCCAGGCAGGATCAATTTACTCTTCAAGCAAGAAATGGTTCTATAATTTTGCTTATGGAAGGAGGGGGCTTTTCCTTGCCGCCCGTTGATAATGTATATGGTGTTGAGTGTTCTCTTTTATTAAGTCTGGGGTCTATTTTAAAAAATTATGCAAATTTATTGCAAGCTATTCAAAAATTACATGATGCTAATATTAGGGGTGATGCTGCTATTTTGAATGTGTTTCCTCGTTTACCTGGGGCTTCTCAAGCAAAACTTTTTTATATTGTAAGAAGCTATATCAATGATGTTATCAGTTTATGTAGATTGGCTTTTACGCATGACAAAATGCAGGAGCTACTAATAAAATATAAAATTGAAAACAAGGTAAAAATAGCACTTCAAGCGCATGCTTTATTATTTACAGATGCAGGTTTTGACTCAGCTATAGCTACAAAAACATATAATATTCAGTTTTTAAGGGCTGTTTTAGAAATCAGAAGTGAGCTTGATAGTGTATTAAAGAGAGTTTCTTCTTTTCTTCTATTCTCAATTAAAACTGTTTACCATGAGCTTTCCAATAATCCATTATTAACTGAAGAGAGGCTTGTATTATTTTTTGACTCAGTTCCGCAGCTTGCCGCTCTTACTGGCGACGATTTTTACAATGAAGTAGTCATGACAGCGAGGAACAAGGTTTTTGTTAAAAACATTCTATCAATTCTTTCGGCAACACATGTGAATGAAATACGCTTTAATGTTGGAGATGCGCATCTTGTAGGACTAAAGGATATTTTTGACAATACAGCTGCAAACACCCGAAATCTTGATCTAACAATTGAGTATTACCCAAAGGATCCAGCCTTAATTATGGCAGGCACAAGATTCATTAGTAATATGCCTGTCGTACCTCCTATTGCCGCCCAGGATGTACTCAGTGCTTCAGCCTCACTGTCTTCCCCTGGTCTTTCTGTTTTTGGACCAGTGGGAGGAATTTCAGCAAATATTGGCGGTAACACCGAAGCTGCCATAGCGCCGCCTATTTAAGATTTAGGCTTGTTACTTCATATGATTTTATTTTTGTTAATTCATGAAAACTTTGGCCTTGCCTATTTTAGCTATTAACACAAGACAAGGGATTTTTTACGATTTCACATTAGGGTAACCAAAGGGTGACCTTTTCTTTAGGTAAGAACTGAAACTCTAGTGTTTTCAGCTAGTTACAGAATTAGAATGGCTCCCCGAGACGGACTCGAACCGCCGACCCAGTGATTAACAGTCACTTGCTCTACCGACTGAGCTATCGGGGAATACCAAAGAGGCGCTATAGTAAACGCCTCGTGGCCTTCGGTCAAGCCTCGTTACCTAATAATTCACGCATTTTTGCTTTAATCATATCGATCGCAATGCGATTTTCACCGCCACGGGGAACGATAAGATCAGCATGCAAGCGAGATGGCTCAATAAAGCGCAAATACATGGGGCGAACGGTGGATTCGTATTGCTCAATCACGGAATCAAACGTACGCGCGCGCTCAACAATATCGCGTCTTAAGCGGCGAATTAAGCAGGTATCAAGCGCGGTATCCATATAGATTTTGATGTCCATTTTCTTTCTAAGCTCAGGATCAACAAATAATAAAATGCCTTCTAAGACAATAATGCGGTGGTTACCCACTTTACGAGTTTGATTTTTGCGTACGTGTTGAGAGTGGTCGTACATAGGCACGTCGACGGTCTTCCAGTTTTGTAGTTGAGTCAAATGCTCGCTCAGCAAATCATGATCAAACGAGTTGGGGTGGTCATAATTGACTTTGGCTCGATCTTCAAAGGAAAGTTGGCTTTGATCTTTGTAATAAGAATCTTCGGAAATCACTACAACTTGGTCGGTTCCGAGCTCGCTGACAATATTGTTTGCGAGGAGGCTTTTGCCTGAGCCTGAGGCACCTGCAATGCCAATAACGATTATTTTATTTTTCTTCACAGTTGTCTCCTGTTGAGTGTTGTTTTTTTAATAAAGCATAAATTGCACCCGTGCCGCCATCTTTTGATTTGGCTGAACAAAAAGCGAGCACTTGCGAGTGATATTGAAGGTAATCATTGACGTGATTTTTTAAAATAGCTTGTGATCCTTTGCCGTGTATTATCAGAACACAGCGCAAACTATCCTCTAAACATTCTTGAATAAATTCTTCTAGGGTATCTTCCGCTTGGCTCAAAATATAACCATGTAAATCTAAGGTGGCTTCTAGAACATAGTTACCTTGTTTCAATTTACGAATAATTTTGGGGCCTAAACTGGAATTTGCTTGAAAAAGATAGCTTTCAGGGGAGATTTTTGAGCAGTTTGCGTAGGGGGATACGACAGTCTTGCTCATACTGATCCTGATAAATTGTTTTTAGGATAGTATCGAATTTTCGTGATGGATGGTAGACTCTTACACATCTTTTTCTCATTTTAGTTAGCTATGCGAGTGAATAATCCATTACAAGCAATTCAATACGCGAATAAATTTTTCGAGCAATCCGATATTTTTTATGGCCACGGAACCGATAATGCTTTGGATGAAGCATATGCATTAGTGATTGATGTGCTTAATTTATCGCATGATATGAGCGATGAGGCGCTCGCTGCTATTCCGCTTGAAAATCCAGAAGAATTAATAACTCTCATTCATCAGCGCGTTAATGCGCATGTGCCTGTGCCGTACTTAACGCATAAAGCTTGGTTTTGTGGTTTGCCGTTTTATGTTGATGAGCGCGTGTTGATTCCACGTTCGCCATTGGCTGAAGTGATTTGTAATTATTTCGAGCCCTGGATCGATCCAGAAACGGTGACCGACGTTTTAGATCTTTGCACCGGCAGCGGTTGTATTGCAATCGCGTGTGCGTATGCGTTTGAAAATGCCAATATCGACGCGGTGGATTTATCACAAGATGCGTTAGATGTCGCAAGAATAAATGTAGAGCAACATAATTTAACGAATCAAGTGCATTTACTACAGGGTGATTTATTTCATCCGGTGAAGCATAAACAATACGATATTATTGTCAGTAATCCGCCGTATGTCGGCCAAGAAGAAATGCAATCATTGCCAGAAGAATTTGAGCATGAACCGACAATGGCCTTGGTATCGGGCGATTTGGGTTTAGATATTGTCGATCAAATTTTAAAACAAGCGGCGCGTCATTTAAAAGATAATGGAATATTAATCGTCGAAGTCGGAAATACTTGGCAGATAATGGAAGAGCATTATCCCAATTTGCCTTTTGTTTGGTTAGAGTTTGAGATGGGTGGCGAGGGCGTGTTTATGTTAAATAAAGAGGATTTATTGAATGTCTGGTAATTCTTTTGGAACTTTATTTCGCTTAACGTCTTGTGGTGAAAGTCACGGCCCAGCATATATGGGAATTATCGATGGCTGCCCCGCAGGATTATTGTTATCTGAAGACGATATTCAGCAAGAATTAGATCGACGTAAACCCGGTCAATCTTCACTGACATCACAACGTCGTGAGCCTGATCAGGTGAAAATTATTTCGGGTGTATTTGAAGGTGTTACTACAGGTACTCCCATTGGATTGTTAATCGAAAATACGAATCAGCGTGCAAGTGATTACGAAGACATCAAACATAAATTTCGACCTGGTCACGCAGATTATACGTATTTTCAAAAATACGGTATTCGAGATTATTACGGTGGTGGACGCGCTTCTGCGCGTGAAACGGTTTTACGCGTTGCCGCAGGTGCGATCGCGAAAAAATATTTACGTGAAAAATATCAAATTGAAATCAATGGATTTTTAACGCAAGTGGGTTCATTGCGAATTACTGAAAATAATGCAGATGAATTGGAAAGTTTGATTACGCAGTTACGTCGTGAAGGAAATTCCATCGGCGCGCGCGTTGATGTCATTGCAAAAAATGTTCCTGCAGGATTGGGCGAACCGGTGTTTGATCGTTTAGATGCAGAAATTGCAAAAGCGCTTATGAGTATTCCTGCAGTAAAAGGCGTTGAAATCGGTGATGGTTTTGCGTGTATCGAGCAAAAGGGCAGTGAACATCGTGATGAAATGGATTCAACGAGATTTTTATCGAATCATGCCGGTGGGGTTTTGGGCGGTATTAGTTCCGGACAAATAATTAAAGCTTCGGTAGCATTTAAACCCACATCGAGCATTACACAACCTGCAAAAACGATTACAACAATGGGCGAAGAAACTGAAATTATTACCACCGGGCGACATGATCCGTGTGTCGGCATTCGTGGCGTACCTGTTGTTGAAGCAATGTTGGCGCTAGTTTTGATCGATTATGCTTTAATTTTGATGGCTAAAGCATGAATTTTTTCTGGTATTAAATCGTTTACGGCAGAATAAATTAAACGATGACTCGCTAATTTTGAAAGCCCATTTAATTTTTCTGCCGAAATAATCAGCGTAAAATGCCCGCCGCCCGTATTGCCCGTGTGGCCAATATGTTTATGACTGTCATCGATAATTTCAAGATGCGTCGGTGAAATTAGCGCCGAAATACGTGATCGCATCAGTTCAATTGTTAGCATGATTATTTTCTACTGCTGGCCCCGATGTTTTAATATGTTTTGCTAAATAAAACGCTTGAATAACACCAAAAATAAACGTTAATCCTAACATGCCAAAGACTTTAAAGTTGACCCAAGTATCGGTATCAACATTATAAGCGACGATCAAATTCAAAGTGCCCGTAAAAATAAAAAAACTCACCCACATCGTATTAAGCGTACGCCAAACATAAGCGGGTGCTGAGATTTTGTCATGCAACATACGTTGTAATACCGATTGTTTGCCGATATGTTGGCTGCCGATAAAGATGATCGCTAAAATCCAGTTGATCATCGTGGGTTTCCATTTAATGAAAACAGGATTATGAAAAGCGAGCGTCATACCGCCAAACACCACAATCATCACGCACGTCACCACTTGGATGGTTTGATAATTTTTATGCCGGATTCGCGTATATACCACTTGAATGACGCTCGCGGCAATTGCCACACCCGTCGCCACATAAATCCCCATAAATTTATAAGCAATGAAAAAGAAGAACAAAGGGAATAAATCGTAAAAAATCTGCATAAAATCCTCACACTTTTGATGTAACCAGTCTATCATAGGCAAAATTTAATCTCAAAATACAATGCCTTTTTATGAAAATTGATCTTCACGCCCATACTTACTATTCAGACGGTGTTTTATCACCCACCGAACTTGTGCAACGTGCGATAGAAAAGCAGGTCGATATTCTGGCTTTAACCGATCACGATACCGTCATGGGGATCGACGAAGCTATACTTGCCGCCCAATCACATGCCATCCGAATAATCCCTGGTATAGAGGTTTCTTGTTTATGGCGTGAACAAACCATTCATATGATCGGCTTGAACGTTAATATATTGCACCAACCCTTGCGCGATAAGCTCAATGGTGTCATGCATGCTCGACAGAATCGTGCTGAACAAATCACTAAAAAACTCATTAAGTTTGGTATTCCAGGTGTTGAAGAAGGTATTGCTCGATACGTTAAAGGCGTGCCCGGAAGGCTGCATTTCGCGCGTTATTTGGTAAGCCGAGGTTATGCTTTAGCGCCTGGCAAAGCGTTCAAACAATTTATGGCGCGCGGCAAACCGGGGTATGTTAAATCCGAATGGATGTCATTAGCCGATGCGGCGCAAATGATTCGCGATGCCGGCGGGCTTCCGGTTATTGCTCATCCACGACGTTATGATCTCACCATCAAAAAAACAACCACGATGTTTGAAGAATTCAAAGCTGCGGGTGGCGAAGGTATTGAAGTTGCTACTACCAATCAAAATAAATCTGATCAAATGCTAATGGCAAATTTAGCCAAACAACTTGATTTAGCTATGTCGATAGGGTCTGATTTTCATGAGCCTTGCGCCTATAACGAATTGGGCAAAGCCAATTTTCTTGTGCCGATAGAAGGGCGATTAATTTCAGATATGCTTTAATCTTTCACAATTTGTGATATAATCGTCAATTCAATGGGGGCGTTCTGGCTTCGACGTGAATAGCGAAACCCGAGCCGCATGCCGAGCACGTAGTAATCTCGTTAAACGTATTACAAGTAAATATAATCGCAAATAATGCAATTTACAACGACGCTGCTGATCTAGAAATAGCTAAAGCCGCTTAATGTCGTTGCCGCGAACTGATTCTGCTTATGGGATTGGGGAACGGTAATATTCATAAGATAATGATTTAAGGTGCTTTGACTTAAATCCCGAAAATCAATTAAAGCTTCGTTCTGTGAACGCCTTCTTGTCGGCGACGCAGAATCAAATAAAGACAAGACTAAGCATGTAGAAGCGAAGGCGTAGAGTTTGCGGACGCGGGTTCAACTCCCGCCGCCTCCACCAATTGTCCATCTCACGACGTCCAACAAAGTCCAACTTAGCACAAAATATCAAGTACTTACGCCGTTTTCAAGTCCATTCTGGTCTTAGACCGTCTATTGACATCCACCATTAAGTGGGGGCAATATCGGGGGCATCTTGATTAACAACAAAGTTGCTGCCCCCAAATGAGCCTGACTGACATAACCATACGCACGAGCAAGCCTAAAGATAAAACCTACAAGCTCTCTGATGAGAAAGGCATGTACTTGGAGATTTCACCCGCAGGCGGTAAATGGTGGCGCCTTAAGTATCGCGTTGACGGTAAAGAGAAACGTATCTCATTAGGCACCTATCCAGAAGTCAGCCTTAAAGACGCTCGCGAACGCCGCGATGAAGCTCGAAAGCTATTGGCACAACAGATCGACCCCAGCGAGAACCGTAAAGCCGTGAAAGCAAGCCGCTTAGCAAAAAGTGAGAATAGCTTCGAGGTGGTCGCAAGAGAGTGGCATTCTAAATATTCTGCTAATTGGTCAGCCTCTCACGGCGACAGACTTTTAAAGCGCTTAGAAAAAGATATCTTCCCGTGGCTTGGCGAAATGTCAATAGCCGACATCACCGCGTCAACATTACTTAAAGTAGTGCAACGTATAGAGGAGCGAGGCGCATTAGAAACAGCGCACCGAGTGCAACAAAATTGTAGCCAAGTTTTTAGGTACGGCATTGCCACTAGTCGATGCGAACGTGACCCTGTACCCGATTTAAAAGGCGCATTACCAGCAACTAAAGCAAAACATCTTGCCGCATTCACACAACCTGAAGAAATTGCGCCATTATTAAGAGCGATAGATGATTATCAAGGAATGCTCGTGACTAAATGCGCATTAAAACTTGCACCGCTTGTTTTTGTACGTCCTGGAGAATTACGCGCCGCTGAATGGGCAGAGATCGATTTAGAAAAAGCTGAGTGGAATATACCCGCAGAACGAATGAAGATGCGACAACCGCTTCTAGTGCCGCTCTCTACACAATCAATAAACATACTCAAAGAGATTTACGCTTTGACAGGAACAGGCAGATATGTTTTTCCTAGCGCACGCTCTACATTACGCCCAATGAGTAATAACGCCGTGCTCGCCGCGTTGCGACGTATGGGATTTGCAAAAGAAGAAATGAGTGGTCATGGATTTCGAGCGATGGCACGCACTGTATTAGATGAAGTGCTGGGTGTACGGCCTGATTTTATCGAGCATCAATTAGGTCATGCAGTGCGTGATCCGAACGGTAGAGCCTATAACCGCACGGCACATTTAGCGGAGAGACGCAAGATGATGCAGCAGTGGGCGGATTATTTGGATCAATTAAAATCTAGCCATAAATAACTAAATAAATACAAAACTAAGCAGTAGCAATTAAAAGATTATTTGAATAAGTTACTTACTTTTCAATGCCATCATGCCTATAGTGAAATTGGTAAAAGTCTCGCGCCAATAAACTGCTGAGTGTAAATTGCTTGACTTTTTGTAAAATTGTGATATAGTTGATGTGCTTGGATTTTATTGGACGCAGTAAAGCGCCAATATAAGTGCAGGTAATCAACTCTTTCTATTCAAGAAACCGTGTCTATAGAAAAATTGGTGAAAGACTTTCACCAGCAAACCCACAATATTTTTTTACAAAATTCTGATCTAATCAGAAAAATTGCATCTTATCGGGCATGGCCAATTAACCATAGGCATAAATACAAGGAGGTATTATGAGGTAACTTAACTGTAAATATAATCAAGCAATCAATTCTGAATGCCTATAAGAAAACTGGTGAAAGGATTTCGCCAATAAACCCACGGGCGCTTTAAAAAAATCATGCCCTAATCAGCAAAGCTGCATCTTATCTTATCGGATGTCGCTAACTATAAATATAAGGATATATTATGGTTCAATTTAATAATCACAATGGTCAAACGATCATTTCTCAATCTATTATCCCTGAAAAAGGATTTGTACGCTTACCACAAGTGCTTGCAGTCTACCCGATCTCGAGGTCAAGTTTTTGGGCTGGAGTAAAATCTGGAAAATACCCTAAGCCAATAAAGTTATCTCCTCGCTGTACTGCCTGGCACGCTGAAGATATCCATGCCTTAATTGCGAGTCATAAAACGGACTCAAGCAAAATGGGGTATACCCATTGAAAAATAACATAACAAGTAAACTTGCGCCAATTAATGATAAACATTACCGCTTGATTGGAAAAAAAGAAGAGTCAACGCCTAAGAAAACATATACTCAAATGATATATCTGCCTAAAGATCTGTTTCTTAAAGCGGGAAATAAAGGTATTAAATATAATTCGTATGAAGAATGTCAGCTCATACCCACCATTAATGGAATATTAGTGCTTACAGGTATTGGGAATTTTTTTCCTACATTTATAGATAGTCAATTGGAAATTCAGGGACTTTGCTTAGCGCCATGGATAGATGACGCACCTTTGCAAAATGGCAGTTGTGATATTTCTGAAATGGCAAATTTCTTGATAAATCATCATTAAGCTTCTTACACCACTTCTCTGAGACAACACAACAACAACTAATCATAAATATTTAAGGATAAATATTATGCATAAAATAGAATGTGCGCACTCCGCGCTAAATTTCTTAGACCCTGCCTGCCCACGTGAAAAGTGGGTTCGCATCGGAATGGCTGCGAAATCTGCCGAACTAACATTTGAAGCTTTTCACTCTTGGAGTGAAGGAGGGCATAACTATGTTAGTGAAGATGATTGCAAAAATACTTGGGATTCATTTAAAGCCGATGGTCCTATTACTGTAGGAACGCTTTATAAACTTGCAACTGATGAAGGTTGGCAACGGCCGAACGATTATCTGGCTGAGCATATATCATCACGCGTTGATATAGAGCAGCAAAATAAAATGCCTTCAACAGCCGTTCAATATGAAAATGAAACTGCTGCTAAAATTTGGCAGCTTTGCGTACCTGCGACATTGAGCGAACCTTACATCCAATGTAAACAAGGTAAAAGCGATGGATTAAGAGTGTATCCTGCTGACGCACCTTATTATGAAGTTTGTGGAAAAAGCGTTGAAGGTTTTTTAGTGGTTCCATGTTATAGCGAGGATAAAATACAAACCCTCCAATTTATTCCTCGTGATGGTAGCCAAAAACTTAATTTACCCGGCGCAAAATTTAATGATGGTTTTTTTGCAGTAGGAGAAATAAAAAATCGTATTTATATTTGTGAAGGTATTGGCCAAGCTTGGGCTGTTAATGAAGCAATAGGAGAGGCGGCTATTGTATGTTTTGGCGCTCATCGCATTAGAAAAGTAACTCAGGTATTACGTAAAAAATATCCTATTGCTCAATTAATTATTGTTCCAGATCGCGGCAAGGAAGATGATGCAGTTGAAATCGCTTCTATTACTTCAAGTCGATGGGTCGAACTTCCTCTTGATAAGCCATCCAATTATGACGTGAATGACTATTTACAAGAATTTGGCGCCAGTTTATTAAAAAATTTGCTAGAAAACACCAAAGAACCTGAAAATAAAATTCAGGAAGAAAGCCATGATAACAAACAAAGCCAGTCATCTACATTAGTCAAATTTGTAGAGCAAAGAGTAGAGCTTTTTCATGACAAAAATTCTGACACCTACGCTCGAGACATAGCAACGCAAGAAGCGCGAAGGCTGGATGGAAAGTCATTTAAAAATTGGTTAGTTGCTAAGTTTTATGAATCCACTGGAAAATCAGTTCGTGATCAATCGCTACGTGAAGCGATGACTACTCTTAACGGAATTGCCAGACATAAAGGTGAATGTCATGATGTTTATATTCGTGTTGCACAATATGAAGATGTTTATTACATTGATTTAGGAGAAAATGATCAGAGCAGGGCGATCAGTATTACTGCTGGAAACTGGCAAATAATAAATAATCCTCCTGTTAGGTTTATACGCCCAGAAACATTGAGACCTTTGCCAGAACCTACTCGCGGCCCAGACATCTCTAAGCTTTGGTCAATTATAAATATCCCCGAAAACAGCAGGCTATTAGTGATTACATGGTTAATTGATTGTCTGAGACCAGATACTCCTTTTCCCATATTAGAGTTGATCGGTGAGCAAGGTAGCGCAAAAAGCACAACACAAAGCATGTTAAGACAATTAATTGATCCTAACGGTTGTAATTTGAGAGGCGCTCCTAAAACGACAGATGACATTTTTGTTAGCGCGGGTATTAATTGGCTTGTGAGCTATGAAAATATCAGCCATCTTGCTGCGCCAGTACAAGATGCTTTATGTATTTTATCTACAGGTGGCGGACACGCTAAAAGAAAATTATATAGCGATGCTGAAGAATCTGTATTAGTAGTAAAACGTCCTATCGTATTAAATGGAATTAGCGCTGCAATAACAGCGCAAGATTTAATTGATCGGACGATATCTGTTGAAACTCCAGAAATTCAACATCGAGTTGAAATGACTGAGCTTTGGCGTATTTTTGAAACAGAGTATTCCAATTTATTTGGAGCTTTGTTAACTATTTTTTCTCAATCACTTGCGTGTTTACCTGAAATGAAATTACCTGAAAATAATCGTACTCGCTTAGCTGAGTTTGCTCGTTTTGGCATGGCGGTAGCTAATGTTATGGGTAAATCCACAGAAGAATTTCTAAAGGAGTTCAATAAGAGCAGAGAAGAATCTATTGTGAGAACTATTGACGCCAGTCCAGTTGCATCGGCATTAATTGAATTATTTGAAACAGAAAATAAGCGAACAATAACCATGCCTATAAAAGATTTATTTGTAAAAGTAGAACAGAAAAGACCACTAGGTGTTGATAGTTGGCCGCGCACAGCAAAAGGCTTCGCGGATGCCTTGCGGAGAGTGGCTCCAGCGTTACGCCAGCTGGGCATCGGATGTAAAAGCCTTGGGAAAAGAGGAAGTTATATATGGTGGGAGATAAAATCTTGTAGTTATTAAACGAACCAATGTCTTACATGTCTTCATGTCTTTTAAAATAGTCTTTTTTAAAGACTTGCAAGACATTAAGACATGGTTTTAACCATAATATTTCATTATAGAAAATAAATTTACTTGTAAAAAACAATAGGAAAACAAGAATGACATTTAAAGTTGGAAAATCAGGCAATCCTAATGGCCGACCAAAAGGCGCAGTCAGTAGACGAGTGCGATTGGCAAATTTATTAGAACCGCATGCGGAAGAGTTAATTAGCAAAACAATTGAGCTTGCGCTAGAAGGTGATAGCACAGCTCTTCGCCTTTGCATCGAGCGATTAATTCCTAAGACGAAGTATGAGCCTTTGGATATTGAATTACCGGCAAAATTAGACAACAAAGGCATTGCCAAATTAAATGATGAGATAATGCAGGCAGTGTTGGATGGTCGTTTAAATATAGACGAGGCGGATCGACTTAAAAAATTCATTACAGAGCAGCCCAATATAGCTGCTCCGCTAAAACTTACGGTTACTGATCCGATCGAAGCAATGAGGGCTTATGAGCGAATTATGAAAGCTTAACCCGCCGCAGAGGGCAGGCAATTTTAACTAAATTTTCCCAACCAATCTCCCCAGGATATCCAGCCTTGATCTATATAAAATCCTCGAGGGCTGGCAGGAATGTCTGCGGGTAGGTTGCCGCTCTTAGAGTAGGCTTCCCAAGCATTACGATTTTCTAAATATAAACTGCGGGCAAATTCACGCGCTTTCTCAAATGGCCTAAATTTTTTATTGGAATTAGCAACGTTACTATTGCCCAACCAATCTCCCCATGATATCCAACCCTGATCTATATAAAATCCTCGAGGGCTGGCAGGAATGTCTGCGGGTAAGTTGCCGCTCTTAGAGTAAGCTTCCCAAGCATTGCGATTTTCTAAACGTAAACTGCGGGCAAATTCACGTGCTTCCTCAAATGGCCTAAATTTTTTATTGAAATTAGCGACGTTCCCATTGCCCAGCCAGTCTCCCCATGATATCCAACCTTTATTTTTGTAAATATCATCAGGGTATTCAGGAATATCTATTGGTATAGAGTGAGTTGTATAGTAAATTTTCCATGCTTTTCCATTCTCCAAGTGTAAACTACGAGCAAATTCACGCGCTTCCTCAAATGGTTTAAATTTTTTATTGCAATTAGCGACGTTTCCATTGCCCAACCAATCTCCCCAGGAGATCCAACCTTTGTCTTTATAATATCGAGATGGTAGTGAATGGATGTCAGCTGGCCTACTTCCTCCTTTGGAATAGGATTGCCAGGCTTGTAGTCCTTCTAAATTTAAACTACGAGCAAAATCTCTGGCGTCATAAAAGGTTCTATAGTTTCTATTTTGATTGGCAACAACCCCTGTGCCCAACCAATCGCCCCAAGTTGACCACCCGCAAGTTTTATAAATATCTTGAGGATACTCAGGAATATCTATTGGCTTTTCTCCAGTGTTGCAATAAGCTTTCCAAGCATCTACATTTTTCAAGCGTAAGCTACGTGCAAATTCATTCGCTTCAACAAAATTTCTCCAAGGCACTTTAATTTTATTCACAATTTGATCAAATAAGGCTTCTTGAAGAGCCTGTTCAAACCCAATAATGGTTATTACTTTCTCTGTAGATTCAATAAAAAAATGTTGAGTATTTGTTTTTTGTTTACCTAGTTGGCTTTTAATATTATTAATTTCAGCGACTAGTCGATCATCGTGAGCCGAGAGCGATCTAATTACATTAATAAGATTTTTGAACGGGCCTGACTGAATAACCTCATCTAGGCTGCCTCTCTCTGTGTGAAAAATTGGAACTACTATATAGCCTATTTTTTTATTATCTGCTTTTCTAAGTGCTCTTCCTGCTGCTTGCACAATGTCAATTTTCGAATTCTTAGGGTCGCAAAAGTAAACAACATCAATTGCTGGCACATCTACCCCCTCGGTTAAACAACGCGCATTAGTCATGACGGCTTTTTCTTCTGCTTTAAATTCACGAAGGCGCTTTTCTCTTTCATTAGTAGTCATATTTCCATTGACATGATCCGTTTTTATTAGGGGAAATATTTCACAATGCCGCTTTTTAAATGCCCCGGCTTTTGATACTGATGAATGAAATGTTAAAGCATGAGTAGGGCCATGCATTTGCATCATTTTTTCAAGCGCAAAATTATTGGCAACTTCATCAAGTGTACTGTAGTTAGTTACATATTTTCGTTGCTTTATGGCTTCAGCCAATTCTTGGTCACCAATTCCGATAGCAATAATTTGATAATCAACAAGAATATTACTATCTATAGCTTGCTTAAAACTCATGTAATAAAATTCGGGGCCAAAATATTTAGGATTGCTCATATCATAAAGATAACGGATGTCATCATTTTTTACATTTTTAAGACCGCCAGTAACGACACGAGGGGTCGCTGTCATGTAAAGACGTGTTTTGACAGGCAAATTATCGTTAGAATGAATCAAAGTGAATTGATTGTTTTTTCCTCCTGTTGTTTTATGTGCTTCGTCACAAATCGCTAAATCAAAAACTACTGAAGTTGATCTAACGGCGTCACAGACAGCCTCTAAACTTTGGTACGTAGAAAAAACAATACACTCTTCATGATGGCTCAGCCAAGTTCTTATTTCATCGGGGTTGGTAGAAACTTTACCGCTTATTTCGTATAGGTTATCTTGTATGCAATCTTCCTCATTGCTAATATCAGATTCAGAACAGACACAAATACTTGCAATATGATGGGTTTGATTTTCTTGCCATTCCTTTTTGATCTGACGTAATAGAGCTAGCGAAGGGAGTAATACAATCGTGCGTTTTGCATCCAATGCGTCTTTAATCCATAGGGCAGTAAGTGTTTTACCTGCGCCACAGGGTAAAATTAATTGCCCTCTGTCTGATTTCTCGAATCCATTGATTACGGCTTGTATTGCTTGTTTTTGATGGTCTCTAGGCTCATAGGGTTTATGCGGAATGGGCTTCTTCTTTTCAGCTAAGCGCTTGATATTTTCAAGTGTTTCAGAGGATAGTTGAGATAATGTATTAAAAGTAATGACTTTGAGTTTGCCTGGCTTCTTGGTCAAGCTGTGTCGATCAATGTTTGCTGCATTAGTAAAAACTACAAAATAATCACCCAAATCACCCTCGGCAAATAAATTGGCAATCTTGTTTCTGCTCCAACTCACATTTGAGTTTTGGTCGTTTGTAAATTTACATTGAACAGCAGATAGTTCACCCTCATGACTTTCTAAAATTAAATCTATGCCGTGTTCTACTTTTCCTAACTTAAGCCTTTCTATAATTTTGCTATGAGTATCTTTAAAGAGATTAACGCTTTTGTAACTATGTATTTCGGAAGGCTCAGCTTTATAATAGTATTCGCAAAACTCTTCAAATAGCTTTCCTGCCACACTTTTTTTCTTTGAATGAGGGCTAGCTTTTGCGTTGTACTTTGAAAGTTCCTGATAAACGTCATCCCAACACTGTGCATTTTTTATCACATCGTGTAGTTGAATTTTCACTTCTTTATCTCCTTGATTTTGCCACTGATATTCTTATTTGCCGCCAGAAGTTATTTCCGGAAATTAATTGGTTGCAACTATATATTGAGCTGACAAAAAAGTATAGGAATCCTAAGTATCTGAGGGTGCAAAAAACATAGATTCTCTAAGTATATTAAAGAACTATTTTTGTACAATAAATGGCCGATTCTCCTCTCTGCAAAAGACTTAAAGAAGCTCGTAAAGCTGCTGAGCTGTCTCAAAAGCAGCTGGGTATTGCTGCAGGTATGGATGAGTTTTCAGCTAGCGCTCGGATGAATCATTATGAGAAGGGCAGGCACACGCCTGATTATCATACGCTTAAACGAATTGCGACAGCGTTAAAGGTGCCAGCTGCTTATTTTTATGCGGAGTCGGAAGAGTTAGCATTGTTAATCTTGAAATTTAGCCGCCTTAAAAAAGTCGAGCAATTGACTATTTTAAAACAGCTTTAATTTTTTTGTCGCGTAACCTTCTAGAAGTATCCCTCCTTCTTTTTCGCTAGCTTTGGCTCGAACCTTTGCCTATTGAAACTTTATAAGTTATCCCCACATATTTTCAAAATTTTTATTGTTTTTTAAGGCTACTTTATCTATCGCTACTTTTGGAGTTCACGCAATTAACACAGAAAATCAAGCAGTATATTTGGCATATGGAGATGAAAGTCAGGTTAATAACCTTTTAATATATGCTTTTGCTATTATTGGTAAAAACTATTTGTCTAATTTAGAGTTCAGGCTTGCGGAACTGAAAAAATTTTATAGAATTCCAGCTTCAACCATTTTGCATTGTAAGGATATATTCAGTGGTGACAATAGAAAAAAGGTTGGATTAGCTCATCTGGGCGAGAAAGATGTTTTTGATCTAGTAAAAGGAGTTGTTGCTATAATCAACAGAATCCCTATCTTTATTAAATATGCTTACTGTGATCATGAAAAATGCAAAAATGTTTATACTTTTCCAAGCTCTGATACTAACCTGGATTGTGAGCTTTTGATTACTCCTACACCACAAGGGCTTCACGGCTTGTTAGCACAAGCATGTTTTATTGATCGTTCGCACGGGCCTTTATTTGAAGAATGCGAAGTAACTGTCTCTCACAACGCAACAAAAGCAAAATTTATTGGTAAGAAACGTAGGCAAGCTCATAATTGGTGTTCGGGTTTCTATGATACTGGAAGTGCAGTGAAACCATTTTCTCCTCATATTGTAAAAGCAGATGGTTCATCAATGCTACAAATTGCGGATGTTGCTTCTTATATTTGTAGTCATGCGCTTAGTTTAAATAGTAAAACTGATTTTTCTATTGCACAATTGGAGTGTATCCAGTTCAAAACTGCGGCAGTACTCTTACCTGAGCATGCTAATGTAATAAAAAAATGAGATCTTAAGTAGCTTGCTCGTTAAAGAGGAAAGGAATATGTGTTGGGAATGTAGAAAATGCAATAATACTGGAAAAATTGCTGGTATAGGAGGGGTGAGTGAGCTATGTCTATCTTGGCAATGTCGTTTCGATAGTAAAGCTAAAGAAATATTTTTTACTGTAAAAAACTGGGTTTGTAGGAATCCTTTTAAAACAGACCCAATGCTTGTCACAGTTTCTTTTTTTATAATAACAATTATTTTATCATGTTGCTATCGTGAGGTTTGGGCTTTTACCTTATTGGCTTCATCCTATGGTTCAATATTTGTTGCGCTTAAGTACAAGCTTGATGAAGCAAATTACAATAAGGACCTGTTTGAAAAAAGATATGAAGTGTTTTCTGTAATAGATAAAGTGCTATGGGATTACTATCATCCTAGCAATGATCAAGTAAATTCTGTGGCATCATATAAGACGTGGAAAGATGATCTCATAAAAGAAATTGATTTTATTTGGAGAAAAAGCTATTTTCTTTTTGGCAGAGAAACATCTGCTTTTATCAAAAAATTTAGAACGTCTATTGTCGATGGAAATTCATATGGACATTCAGTGGGGGAGGGATACTCTTTGCAAGAGAGTAAAGCCAATGAATTTATGGCAAACTTATTGGATGGCATCGATACTTTACCTGAAAATTTCCCTGAGTTAAAAATAAGCCTTCACTCTCAAAAAAGGATCAAGAGAGTTCCAGAGCGGTCAACTCAAGTTTGATTTGATTACTACTCAGCAGAGTAGCAAGTAGCTTGCGGGGTGAGAGCTCAGGCTAAAAGCCATTCATTTTTTGCTCTATTGATCGCATGAATATTCAGGATTCTTGAATCTTGAATATTTTTCATTCGTAATTCGCGAATCGCGAATGAAAAACTGTGATTCATAAAAGATTAGTGATAGGGCTCAAGTGGTATGCATGGGGGCAACATTGGGGGCATCTGTGAATATAAGAAAATTAATATCCTTATTTATCAATAAGTTAATACACTGATTTGATTGCCGCCGCCACTTCAAAATGAAAGGGCGCTATTATTGTAAAAACAGATACATTTTTTTTAAAGATTGATTTTGTTTTTTAGCATTATGCTTCGCTTCAGGGATGGCTGTTGATTGGTGCTGGCAATTGCAATGCGGCTCTTATCGTATCAGCGGCATGAACAAGATAAGCTTTTAGTAATGGATCTTTCAAGGCATTGAGATGAGCATGATAGTCATGGTCTGGATGATGGCAAATGATACACGTAAAAATATCAAACGCTTTTGTACGAACATCGACATCAGCATCGTCTAAAAATTCGACTATCCTTTCAAGGATGGTCGATACTTGTCTCTCGCTTAACGCGCTGATGATAGAGATAATAAATGTCTTATCATCATTGAGCAAAGCCTTTTTATTAGTACGTAGTAGTCTAGATAATATATTGTCACGCTGACTGTCATTAAACTGATCCCATAAACTTGCGGCAGCGTCACGAAAATCAAAGTTGACATGGCTGCTTAGCAACTCTAATAGCGTGTTTTTCACGATGTCACGCTGGCTGTCTTCAAAGTGATCCCATAAACCTGTAGCAGCGGCTATCGCCGAGCTACGAATATTAATATCGGCATGACTTAGCAGCGTCAATAACGTATTTTTTATAATGTCACGCTGATTGTCTTTAAGGTGATGCCATAAACATGCGACAGCTTCTATTGCTTCGCCACAAACGTCAGATCTGGTATCGCTTAGCAGCGCAAATAACTTATTGCTCATTGCCTCACGCAGATTGTCACCAAAGTGATTCCATAAATGTGTGACAGCCCTTATTGCCTCGCCACGAACGGGGCGGCTATACTTGTCATCGCTATCGCTTAGCAGTGCCAATAACTTATCACTGATCGTACCACGCGTGCTGTCTCCAAGGTGGCTCCATAAATGTATAACATGTTCTATCATTTTCTGTTGAAGGCGTATATCGGGAGGGTTTAGCAGTGTCCAGAACGCATTTTTCACCAGGTCGCTCTGACTGTCCCCAAGAAAATTATTTTTCTCAGCTTCTAGTACAGCGTATGCGTGAGCAACATTATTGCTGATATTATTCAGTAAGCCTTGGGAAATTGCGGTCGTAAAAGTAGATGGATGCTGAGAAGCAACTTCGCTTATAGTGCGGCAAAGAGAGGAGTTTGGATATATACTGCCTTGCGAGCTTTCATCCAAATCAGCTAGAAATTCTACCAGCTCGTGAAGCTCTTTGACTTGATACTTAACGGTAAGCATGGCCAATAAATAGATCGTTTCCTGCATATTACGCCAATTAAAATAGCTTCGAGCCTTCTTGCAAAAATTATATGCTTGTGCAATGAGTGCTCCTGCTTGATTTCTTTCGAGCTTATGTGCGGTTGAGTTTAGCATGAGCACAATATCTATAATAATTGCTTTTGTTGGATCATGGAGTTCGTTATTCAACTTGCTGCGCTGCCTTATTCTTTGAAAATTTTCTCGAGCTTTGTATAAGAGCCGTTGAATTTCTTTAGCGATGAAGCCTGGGTCTATCGAAGGGTTTGCGCAATAAAGCAATAAAGTTAATCGATCGTAATTACGTGGTCGCTCAAATGTAAATGGATTTTCATTCAAAAAATTCAATGCCAGCAGTCGATACTCGAGATCTGCGTCTGGCTGATTTAGTGAACTCAAAATCTTTTTCTTAATTTCTTCGGCTGAGTAGATTGGGCTAGAAAATTTAGTATTCACAAGCACGCGCAAGAATTTTTTTAAATCCGAAACGGTTGCTTTTTCTAAGGTCAGCTGAGTGAGGCTGTGTTGTGGACTCATAAACAGAGAGGAGCGTATCAGTATGCTTGAAGTGCCAGCGCTTGTCCAAAGATTGACGATGGATTGAACTGGCAACCACTCCTTTAAAAACGATGCCATCACGTATTTTTGGGTTGTCAGTTGTCCTAATAAACCAAGCTCTGGCATTTTTGTTGTGTCGCTTCATCAATATAAAGAATGGCGACGATTATAGTGGATATGGCCATATTTTTCTACCTAAGAGGGCGCTAAGCTTAATTCTGCCCCCTAAGACTTTTTCTCTAGGGCGTGGATCTCGAAAAAAGCCTTTATTTAAAGCACCCCTAATTCGTTTAATGCTTTACGATATGTTCACGGTCATATTTTTTAATTGCTATTTATTTTAATGCTTGTTTGGAGAAATTGAAAACGAGGTGATGCTCTTAAATGATTTTGGACATGTTGTGCAATGAAAAATCGTTGTTGCATATTCGCAAGTACATAAAAAATAATCCCCGCACGTGGAAAAATAATTTATTATTTTAAAAGTAGTGAACGTACGCACTCGTTAGGTTTTGCGTTGATGGTGGGCGCGTAGGGGCTACCGATTGGTCGCCCTCTTGAAGAGCATTGGCTTATTAGAAACACAACGTTGTGATAAGATCTTTTTTGCACAACCTCACGATTTCCCTCTTTTTATGGCTAACAAAAGCCAATTGATTTTTTCATTTATATGTTGATACTATTCAGAAAATTAATATAGGGATTTATTATGAGTTTTAAAGTTTGTACTTTTTTGCAGGGATGTCTTTTGTTGTTTTTGGCAACACAAGCTTTTTCTCTTCAAAATGAAGAAAAATGGAATGGATTTTATGTCGGTGCTGATATGGGAAGTGTGCTCAGCAAGACAAAAATGCAAACTTCTGTGGCGCCAGGGGGTACTTACTTTAATTATACGCAAGACGCTCCTGAGATTGCCGCTGCCGCTGATGATGATTTATCAGAGCGAAGTTTTTCTGGCGGTATATTTGGAGGCTATGAGCGCCAATTTAATCATATTGTTATAGGAGGTGAAGCGAGCTTTAACACGCTGTCTCTAAATAGTTCTCATTCTGGATATAACACTTTTACCTCAGATCCCAGCATACAATTTGCGACTAATGAGACCCTTAAGGCCAATTGGGAAGGGACATTACGTTTAAAGATAGGCTATGCAGAAAATCGTTGGTTAGTTTATTTAACTGGCGGCCCTGCAATGACTAATCTTGAATATACTTCTTCATATAGTGATGATAATTCTCAGCTGGGCCTTAATCTACCGGGCGCATATGGATCAGGAACTACTTCAGAAATGAAATACGGTTGGGCTCTAGGGGCGGGCGGTGAGTATGCTTTTAACGACAATTGGTTTCTTCAAATACAATACCTATATTCCGATTTTGGGACAATAAGTACCGATTATGCGATTACCCCAACGCCGACCTTATCGGAGTTCTCTAGCTCAATGAATAGCAGCGCAGATCTGACTATTCAAAGCTTGTTAGTAGGGTTAATTTATCGTTTTTAAAGTGGCCTAATTGCTAAAGCCATACTCATTTGTCAAGTGATTGACTGATCTATCAAGTTCTCTATCCCCCAGTGTGCACGTACCGCTTCACTGATGCGATCCATCTTGTCGATAGAGAGCGAACTAATGTAGTAATGACAATAACTACTGGCGGGCAACGTTTTTTCAAATAATCCCTTTACGCGCATGATGCTATTGATCCACGCTGATTTAACAAAGCTTTAAGCTAAAGAATATACAATTGCTCGCTAATGCTTGAAAAAAGGAATACGCTATGCTCGCGTTCTTAAGAGATGATAAAAATTTTCTTGTCAATGAATTGGGCGGGCAATACCAATATAAACACGACGAGTTTGAAAAAGTGAGTAGGTTATTACAGGCGTTTGAATCCGACCTTCTCCGCAGGCTGATAAAACTCCACAAAGAATGTAGTCAACAACCTGGCCAACAGGGCGAGGTGCAACATAAATGCATGCTTATTGGGTTCTATCAGAGAGAAGAGCTTACAAAAACAAAACCAGCTAAAATATACTTTCTTGAATCGACTCTGGCTATAGCAGGAAAAACAGACCCAGAAATCAAAGCAATAGCAATGAACTTACATGCATTTGTTATCTCTCTTATTATGCTTGCAGCACAAGATTTATCTACCTTTAAAGCGGCATGCGAAGCTATATCGCAAGATAAAGCAGATACAATAATATCTCTTAAGCAAGATTTCAATCATGAACTTGTGGAGATAGATGCATCAAGAAAGAGGTTTTTAGAATCATGCACTTTCGACATCGATGCATTCAATAACGGTATGCGAACTGAGAATTTACTAAGATTTCTTGTCTTGGTCGCAGTTCTTGGTTTTTTATATTTTAATATTAACAATAAAACGTTATGCGCTGTGTGCATGAGCACCGTAAGTATTGTTTTTTCGTTAGCTTGCATAGTTTCTAATGGCTTTAAAAATAACATGAAAAGCGCCGAGGTGTTGATACGTTTAATTTCCAGCGATTCATTGCTTTTTGTAAATGAAATCCTTGCATTACAACCTTCAGTAAGAGCACAGCCTGCAAGCCATGTAAGCCCACATATTTTGAGAGCCGGGCATTTTGGCGGCGGAGCTCAAAATAACAATGGCATTGTTGCCGCTGAATTACGAGGGCCTTAAATCACACAAGCGCGGATTTTTTGCCTGCCATTACAATTAAAGCCAAGGGTTTTGCAAACGAGATTACAATATTTAACACAATCCGGGATAATCTTCAGTGAGCTCATAATTAAGTAGGTACCAAATCAAAGAAGTAGGTAATTTACGGCAGATATTACCTACTTAATTAGCACAATTATCTACATTGATGGCAAAGTCTTCTAATTTTTCTATCAGTGCTGCAGATAAAAAATATTTAGTTTGTCCAGATAAAAATTTATCTGAAGTTAATCCATTTTCGGTAAGTGATTGAAGATAACGGTCTTTAATATTTGGATTTTCAGTTTCATATTCAGCAATCAACGCATTTGCGACATTAGTTTTTGCTGCTGATTCTACTAATCCTGTGAGGCTTATTTTTCTCTCGCCGAAGAGGGTTGTTATGTTTATGGTTTTTTGTGTTGCTTGAACAATAAAGCTATTGTAATGATCGATGAATTTTCTGAGTTGAGCGATTTCGGTTTCAAAAGGTGTTGTTGGAGATAAAAATTTTTGAATTATTTCGGGTAACTTTATTGTCTCATTTGAAACATCGAAAAACGCTTCAGCGGATAAATTATGTTCATCAAGAAGTGATGCAAATTTATTTTGAATTTCTAAAATTGATGCACTGTCATTTTTATAAAAACAGTAAATAAATCCGTTATAAACTTCCAGATAAATATCTGCTCCTGATATACCGCCGCTTTTACAAATATAATCTAGAAATTTGCTAGCTACTTTCGCCTTTAATGACGCTGGGCATTTGTCTTTTTTTTGATTTTCTCGATGAAATATTGTTTCAGTGATTTGCGTTAATGTGCGGTTATGATATTTAATATACAGGTTTAATTTTTGATTGATGTCCAATCGTAATAAGCGGAGAGTTTTGGATTTACCTATTCCCTGAAATGTTGGACTAGATTCAGGGAGGGCATCCATTTCATTACAAATATCGTTTGGTTTTATTTTATATAAATAAACTTTTGTTGGCTCGGCGCCAGTTGATTTTTTTTTGCTTTGACTAAGGTCCATGGCGTGTCCTCGAGTTTTATAACTTGGCGTATTATCACAGATCATATATTAAACAAATCTTAAAAAATTTAATTATTTAAAATGTACCCTTTGTAGAAATCAAAGGAGGCAACTTTGGGGGCATCCTAGAAAAGATAAAAATTAATATCATTAGGGTGTGTTGACAATCGATATTATAACGCTGATTTAGCGCCTCTTTTAGGTTTTTAAATTTGATGTAACTACCTAGAGTTGCTCATTGATTTGGTGGTTTACACGCTCGGATATGCTGGCTCAATAATTTCTTTTGTAATTTGAATGCTATGAAAATACAACGTTGACCATTGTGAAAGCGCTAATCTGTGCTCAACAATTTCTTCTGCTTTGCTTTTTTCTGACGATCTTGCATCAATTAAACAGGGTTCAGCTCTAAAAAGTCCTATAGTCAAATCAATGGCAGTGTCTCTGGCAGATTTTTGCTTAAAAAACTCAACCCAGTTTTGGTCGAGTTTTGGTTGAGAGGGTGGTTTACGTAATTTTTTTGCGTCTGGAAATAGCAATTCAAATAATTTTAATACTTTTTTTGTGCAATCATAAATTAGATCAATATAGTTACTGTCTTTTAGAAGCTTCAGTGCGTCTGTATAGACTTCTATTGATCCTAGTAACCGTTTAATATTTAACGCTACTAAAAATGGATTATTTTTGTTTTCATACATGACCAAGAGAAAATTAATCATATTATTTGCATAATTAAAACTAATTAAAAAATATTTAATATACGATGGTGCTGCATGGTTTTTTCTTTTAATTTCAGTGTAAAGTTCGAGTAATGTCAACGAAGTTGCAAGCTGATCTGCGCTTTTGTAATTGGAGAATCGCATCAATCTATAAAGCATCATAATATTTTGATATCTTATCGTCTCTGTTTGGGGTATAGGAAGATTGAACATACGTTGATAAGGAGGATAAGTGCTAATTGAGCGCCAATAATTTTCTTGTTCGGGAAAATTAGTTTGTAGCTGGCGCAATATATTCTGATGACCACCAAAAATGAAGCTAAAGAATTTTTTGGTTTGAGGGGTGTTCAATGCTTCTATGACACACTCATAAATTTCATTATCTTTTTCGATATAGCTTCGACTTTTGTGGCTATTGCCTGCAACAACGCTGCTTTTTCTTATATTCTCATTAGCGCTATAATGTTGCTGAGGTAATATAACCTGCACTTTACTCAATAGTTGTACTGAAACATTATCAGGGGTATTGCTATCTTGAGCTACTAGGATGAAGGTTCTATAAGTTGGCAAATATTCTCTTGTTAATACAAGTGAATGTGTTGCCAAAACAACATCACTTTTAATAGGTTGAATGATAAAAAATGGATCCTGTTTATCACGCGTATCAAATTCCGCTAACAATGAATCGGCGCCCATTTTTCTGCAGTTTTCTTTAAAGTCACTTTTTGTGCCAGAAAAGGTGCCTGATGTGCCTACACTAACCATTCTTAGAACATCTTCCGCAGTTCTATGATATGGCTTCGCAGAGTGGTAAGTACTTTTTAGTTCCATTAGTTTTTCAAGTAAAATGTCTTTGCTGCAACAAAAAATGTTAGCGCCCAGAGTAGAATAAGTAGGTTTAACTATAATATTTTTTTCCTTTGAAAAATCAAAATGCATTAATTGATTTTCCATCTGTTCTTCAATATTTTGAGAAATATCTATTAAAATAGTTGGATGGGCGCATGTATTTTTTGTGACTTCTTGATTATTTGATGTCATGCGTTCAGCTAACAACTGTAATCGCTGCATGATAATTTTTTCATATGCCACTAAGCATCCGAGTGGCTCGGCGTCAAGTACGGCTAATGAGCTGCCGCGTTTTGTCAGTTCTTGCTTTATGCTATATGGAGTAAAATGAATTGGAAATTCATGGCGCTCAATGACGACGATACTTTCTTCTGTGCGTATATTGATTAGCTCGTCAATTGCAACATAAATAGGTGATTCAATTTTTCTCTCAACACACCCATCTATGATCGTCAAATACAAGTGGTGGTTTAATAAGGTTTGTTGTTTGAGCCGTTGCTGTTATAGCAGGGGGCAGTGATTCGTTTATAGGAAGTTCAACTTTTGAAGCATTAGCAGCAAGAGTGGTGTCGTGTGTTGATTTTAGCTTGTTTTTTTTGTTTAAAAACCCTTCTCGCAGCCCAAACATATTTTCATCATAAATCAATGGGTCCGAGTAATCTAGTCAATTAGCAATCAACTATTTTGTTGATATTGGTAAAGTGTCAATAAAGTTTCAAGTGCCATCCATTTGCGATTTTATATTTTTTTTTCGAGTTGCTTTGTTATTTTTATCGCCAGAGCCTTGTGTTGACTGTTTCAATGAATAATTACGTCATGACTAAGTTTGCAATTGTTTAAAAATTAATCGCAAATTATTGATTAAATTAGATAAATAAGCTTAATTTGTAGAATTTACCTTGTTATTGTGCTATTATTGATCATATGTTTGTAACCAGTAAAACCGGTATATAAAAAAGGAAAGCGTAGTGAGCATCATTCAATTTTCAAAAGAGTTAGACAAGCTGGAGCATGCTCAAGTTGATTTGGTCAAAGCTTTGTTCGCAAAGTATCGGGATATTGATTTAAATTTAGTGATTGATGAGCCTGGGTATCATGTTCATGGGCTTACTATTTTTGGGCAATTAATGGAGAAAATGCCAGTGATGGCCGTTGAATGTCTATCCAAAGAACAAATTAAACGTATAGACGTCAATTCCTCTATAAACAGAGAGGGTGTATCTGTTATTGAGTGCTTCATTGTTAAAAATCAAATAAATTTTCTCAATAAATTTAGTACAGCACAGTTTGCAAGTATAAATTTTAATGCGATAGCCAAGAGTACGGTGGATCCTTATATTCAACTCACGATACTAGGACTTTTTTTTATTCATGGTGGCATTGTGTATTTAAAAAAAGTTCCTGATAGAATAGTTCAAGTGCTTAATTTAAATGAAGCACTAATAGGGCCAACAGAAACAAAACAGTACGCACCATCTGCGCCAGAATTATTACTTAGAAAAAAACAATTCGATTTTCTCGAGAGATTATTGCCTGAACAATTGAGTGCTGCTGGTTTCAATCAAAATACGATGATTCGATCTCTTGATGGAAATGGAACGGTCTCCGCTCTGAAATTTTCACTAGATGAACAAGGATTTAAATTTGCAATAAAAATAGCGCCCGGTTTTGATCTGAATATGATGGTTAGAAATCCAAATAAAAAAGCTGATTCAGTTTCTGTTTTTAGCGTAATGCTTTATAAAAAAGCATTCGCCGCCATGAATATGCTATCAGATGAGCAGATTCAAGCGGTTGGTTTGCAAGAAGATAGTCTAATTAAAGATCCTGATAATGCGGGCCAAATGGTTCCTGCTTTGGCGTTTTTATTTCGGCATAGCTGCTATCAATTGGCGTACAAATTATTTTTTTACTCTAATTTAGGCGCCATGGTTGAATATCCTGGTAAAAATAAGAGAGTTTCTTTTTTGGAATATTTAATTTCTAAAGAAGCATGGTATTTGATTAATCTTTTGCCAAAAGAAAAAATTCTCGATTAACTCCATACCTTATTTTTGTGAATAAAAAGCATGAAACCTTTTTGGTTTTAGCTGCAAAAAAAGGTTATACAGATATTTGTAAAAAAGTTTTGCGATTTATGAATGATAACATATATGATTTTTCCGGAAAACTTCTTGGCGAAAAATCCTATGAAAACCAATGCTATTTGGCATTTTTAGCTGCATCTAAATTTGGGCATTATGAGGTGATAGAGTTTTTTTTGTCTAAGGTGGATCTAGAGCTTTTGTTAAAAGATAAATATAGTGGAGATACGGCTCTTACAGTAGCGTGCAGAGAAAATCATACACGTGTTGCGAGATTATTATATGGGCATGGCGCTGATCCAAAAGAAGAAAACAAGATAGGCGAATCTCCTTATTTGCTTGCATGTGCCCATCGCAATGTTGACTTGATTGCATTATTGTTTTCTGATTGCCAAGAGCTTTCGCGTGAAGAGATTAGAGAGGTAGTTTTAAATGTTAGCAATCAGTCTAATAGTGGCGAAAGAAGTAATGCTAGTCTTTTGGAACTTGGCAATAATTTCTTAACAAAAATTGATCATGCTATTAATAAACGTTTGCGCAATGAGGTTGATAATTCTGATGACAATAATGACATCTTAAAAAAAAATTATCATGCTATTAAAAAAGGTTTACGTAATAAATCTGATCATTCTGATGATCAAGTTTGTTTCAAAAGTCTTGCGTTTGAAAAATATTGCCGATATTTGGGTGATAAAAAAATCGATGCTTTGAAGTTTGAAGATTATATTAAAGAATTTCCGCGGCATGCAAAGAAATTTTATGAATTAAATAGAGGTAATGAGACTGGCGAAAACAAGCGTCAGTTGATGTATTATGCGTTTAAGTATATTCAAAAAGCAATCGCATCTCTTGCGGAAAAGCTTGATCATTTAGTTGATCCCATAAAACATTCTTTTTGCTTGCTTTGGGGTGATGAGTTACTTGATTCTTTAAAAGGTGAGCTGGAAAAAATTTTAAATCTCAAGTCTATGGTTGAAATTTATAAGCTATTTCTTTTTTCTGACGATTATAAACCTCGGCTTTTGCTTCAAATAAAAAATATCGCTGAACTACAAAAGGAATGGGAAAAGGTTTCCTCATCTAATGCGAGTAGTGAGGTAGCTGACAATGGCAATCTTCTTTTTCATCAAAAAAAGGCTTCTAAAAAAAGGGCTAGACGTGAATGTGCGCCTGTCGCTTAAAAATGATAATACATCAAAAATGTCAGACTCGATTGATCGAAAGAAAATCAATCAAGCCTGATCTCTTTGATTGCTAGGTCACGACTAATTGATTTGCGTTAACGCTGATTACGCCATCGGATTTTTTAGCAATTTGTACCGCAAGTTGATACTGTGATACTTGATCCACGCTGCCTTGCAAAGTAACAATTCCCTTAACGGTAGTGACACTAATTCTTAGAGATTTTAAGTCAGTATTTGCTAAATACTTTGCTTTAATGTCGGTTGTAATTGCAGAGTCGTCAATAGCGCGGCCCGTTGCTGATGCTGCATGATCAATGCTAGCGCCGACATCTTGTGCATTCGTTGAGCAAGAAAGCATTGCGGTACTCAGCAAGGCTATGCAAAGGCATGTGTAAAGATTTGTTTTTTTCATAATGACCTCCATAAAAACTCGTTATCTTATGTATCCGTGTTTAATGTTACACATGTTTGATATTCTGTGATACGAGTTTCATAAAAATTTAAAGATACAAGGTTAAAGCAATCCCAGCTCGTCCAATGCATTGAGCATTTCTTCAGACATTTGGCTGGCATCTTCATCAAGATCTGCGGGTATGTCTGCATTTTCAAAATACCGCCAACCTTGAAAAGGGCGTCGTGGTTTAGGGGATACGCGCACAAGTTCGGGGCTGTAAATAATTCCGCAATGGGGCTGATCGCCATACATCATTCGTCTTAAATCAAGAATAGGGTTGCGGCCCACGATAACGCCCTTAATGACCCAATAAATGGAACCGCCATTCAGAATTTCTTGAGCGCGTTTAGGAAAGTTTCGTGTGATATGGATGAGTTCTTTCTTGCGGACATTTTTAGTTTGCCAATCTCTAAGGTCTTCGAGTGAACTTGGCCCGACGGCGAGTTTGATGAGATGAAGTCGTGTGCTCATGGTCAGGTACCTTTGTTAAAAGAGAAGTTTAAAAGAATTTCTTAGGGTGTCAAAATATTTATTTGCAATTATTTTTAATAAAAGCAATGATAAAGTTGATTGATTATTAATAGAAAAGGAGTTGCTATGAAAAAATTGTTAATTCTGACAAGCTTTATGAGCTTTATTCTTGCTGGGTATAATACAAATGCCTTCGCATCATCGGCTAATGCCGCTATGAGTTGTCCTGCTGATGCGCCTCAGTTTACGACAGAAATTGGGCTAGCCGCCATTAAGCAATGGGGTAAAAATGCCTATAAACATAGTCCGAAAGGGCCAAAAGGTTACTCCTCAGCGAATGTTGCCGCGGCTTATTTTACATTATCAAGTTATGCGCCAGATGCTGTTTTATTGCCGACGGTGAGTCAGGTTTCCCGTGTGGGGACTCAGGGTATTTATGATTATTTTATTAACTTTTTGCAAGAGAATCCTGTGATGAGCAAAGTGCCGATGACAGGTGGTACTACTTTGGCCGGATGTGGTGAGGGCGTGATCAGCGGTTATTATAATTTTGTATTACAAAAAGCGGGTGAAACACCTAAACACGTGCATGCGCGATATACAATGCAGTTTGAATATTCTGCCAAACCTAGAGAAGTATCGCTTAAATTGATTGGTAATTCTGATGGCGAAAACGTCATCAAATACACTCAGCCAGTGGGGTGGTATATAAAATTGCAAAATTCTGCAGTTTTGCCTGTTGAGCATGA
This sequence comes from Pseudomonadota bacterium, assembly GCA_040389005.1. Lineage (GTDB taxonomy): Bacteria > Pseudomonadota > Gammaproteobacteria > JAGOUN01 > JAGOUN01 > JAGOUN01. The sequence goes on along the minus strand of JAZKAS010000032.1, from coordinate 14,790 downwards.
GGAATTTAGCTCAAAATAATCTATCTTTAAATGGATCTCTTTCCAAACGCTATACTGGCCAAGCATTTGGAAAGAGATTCAAAACAATACCCGTTAAACAGTAGAATCTGTAATGGGTGATGTGTTTACACAATACAGCGAACGCTTTGTATAACCGCCACAGCTAGCATTTTTTACACTTAGCATTGTGCTAGATATACTTTTGACATCTCCAGCAGTTGCATTACACTTATCGTCGTCATCACGATTTTCCCAATCCCTGGTCCAGTTGGAGCAATTGCTAGCAGATACAGTCCAATCTGTGTAAAACCCAGTCCAAGCAGTATCGGAGCTTTCTTTGATCACAGCGTAATCAAGGTTTTTAAGATTAAAATTAAAAACACCATTATGATTGGTGGTGCCCACAGTTTGGCCATAGATATTCACGTAGGGCTTATCAGCAAAAAGCACCCAGCCAATAGCATCTTGCTTGCCGTCTACAGCCGGCTGACGGACTCCAGGGTAGGCTATCATTGCAACGCAGTTATGAGAAAGGCAATGAGCATCTTGGCTACAAATAGCATCCGCGTTTTCTAATGCGCTAGCGCTGCTAGTAGTTAATTTGCCTAACATAGTCGCTTTTGATTGAAATATTAAGATACGAGAAGTTGTATCAATGTACGCATCAGCAATGTGCCATACTCCTAATTGAGAAACACCCAAGAGAAGCGCTAGTAAAGTTTTTTGCTTAAGACCAAACATTTTTTAACTCCCTTTTTAATAGATTAAGAAACAAACCCTGCCCATCGTGTCAAAAGCCACACTCATTTGTCAAGTAGTGATACTTTCTGGAATATTTTTAGTTTTATGAGGAAGGAGGGGTCCAGCTTCCATTGCTCGACTGAGAGCAGCAATTTTGATAAGTATTACAAGAGCTCATCCCGGGGTACCCGCTCATACATGAATTACATTCTGCTTCAGTGCTATATGCTCCACAAGCAATAGAAACTGATGGTCTTAGTGCTGTAAATGAAGCTAGCGACATATAGCCGATATAAACAATTAGCTTACATGCATATTTTGAAATATTTTTTTTCATATTTTAACTTTTATTCTTATTGATTTGGATAAAATATAGCAATATAAAAGAAAAAATCAAGTATAGGAGTCATAAACTGATTTAAACGGCTTTGCTTCAGTTCCAGTGTATAATGACCGCCCCATTATAAAATGGCAAAATTTTAAATTTTTCTCTGTTAAGCATGAAGAATTTTCTTTAAAATAATCATAAGAATGATACTAGGCCAAATAGAAATGTTTAACTTGCATATTACGGGTCTCTGCGATATTGATAGTGCGCCACTGGACTGTGAATGGCGTGTCATAAAAGGTATTCAAAGGTTAATAGAAAAGCTCAAAGGGATGCATGTAACAGAAATGACTATCGTGCTGAATGAAGTTTGGGGTTCACGGCCGTCTTTTCAGGGTAAGGCGTCATTTAATCGCGCAAAAAAACGGATTGATCAAGCAATCAAAAATTTCCAAACCATCCAGTTTCTTGTTGTGCCAGGGGATATGATGTCATCTGCGGAAGTTCGAAGATTATATCCTTCAGAAAATAATTATTTGATTTTGAATTATGCAGGGTCTGAAATAAATGATATAGGTCTTCTTAATAACTTGCATTTTATTGAGGCATCCTATAGTACTTCTGATGCAGAACATGAATATATAATTGCGTTATTTGAGCATATAAGAGAAGATTTTACCTTAGATTATTTTTTTCATGAATCGTGCATTCAAAAAGCGCCGAGATTCAGACGTATTCCTCCAGAGGCTCGTGTAGAAGTTGATGCCTGTATTCCTGTGAATAGGCAATACTATCAAATAATGGATAGGCATCCATCTCAACTTATTTTAAATCCACCGTGCCGAGAACTTTGTGTTTATACAGAGGGTGCTTTGATTATTCGCTCCAAGAAAAAAGAAACGTTAAACAGAGATGATGGGGAGATTAATTGTGTAAGCGACATAGACGATATCGCTCAAGTATACCGTGAAAATCGCGGTGGTTTGATCGCACGATTGCTTCTTTTTTCTTTTAGTTCACACGGAAAAGTTATTGAAAATATGACCCGGCGTGCCCGTAAAGATCCGGAAGGAGCTTCTGCGAAAACGCTGAGACAAATTTTATAACCGCTGCCGAGAAGCCTCAACTACTGCATCGGTTAATGCTTGATTAAATAATATTTCAAAAAGTTGACTAACAAAAAAATCTAATTCAGGCAAATGGGTTGAGAATAAAGGTTGCCATGGCACCCATACAGACATGGTTCTTAAAAAATTTTATGTTAACAAATAATAGTTGACAACCAAACAGCTTGCGCATAAAAAGTAGTAATGTAATATTCTATTGGCTTTTGTCAATAAAGCTGCGCCTTTACTTCCTTGGGCGTTTTATATCTTGTTCGTTATCACTAAAATTCTGACGATCGTGATAAAGCGCTGCTGGTTGATTAAGCAGTGCGCTAACCTGCTGCTCAGTCGTTATTAATCCTTTTTTTAGTGTTTGTAATTTATTTTCTATAGCAGATTCTCTTGTTACAGGTAACTTGCTCAGCATGGTTTGAAAGCTTTGATAGTTGGCAAGATTAGACATTAATGACTGCAGATGATTATTGGCTTCTGTTAAAAAAGCCAGCTGATTGCTTAAAGAAATTTGAGTAATGAGTTCTCGAGTTGTGATAACATTTTCTAACACGGGATTTTGAACTTTTTCTATTGCTTCTGATTCTTCCGCAAGTACGTACAGTGCGGCGGATATTGTGTTAAGTTGTTCATCAATCGGTTGTGAGCGATCTTTGGAGTATGCTTCTAAGTAATCATATATATTTTTAAAAAGATCAAAAAGTCGAATTGTGATTTCTAATTGAGATCGAACTGAAGATAGTTGTTTTTTATTAGCAATGAGTAAAACTAAATCTAAAAATGTGCGTAAATTCTATACGGCGTCTGGCTTTTACGCTTTGCCCTGTAGAAGCAACGTGTGCAGCAGATAAAGCTAGGCGATCTGTGATGAAGAGTTCCCCTTTATAGAGAATGTCTCCTCGTAGACCTAATACTTGTGTTACCATAAAGCAGAATTGATCATTTAATTTGAGCATTAACGCTTTTATATTTGCGGTGTTAATTAAAATACCAATACTTTGTGGACATAATGCTGAGATGGGATTTAAAATAAAATTAACAGCTAATTTTTGTAAAATAGCATCTTCAAGAAAAAGTTCTATACTAGTTCCTAGCCCAATACAAATCCCTAGAGTTTGAAAAAAATCAGACGATATTGCTTTGAGAGAAATATCATTCATATTTACTTTTCTTGAGCCAAGCTTACATTTGCTACGTATTTTAGCTGATTTGGTAATATGAAAGCTGCCTTCTGTCGTGTTAATTTGTTGTGTACTATCAGAATCATGCCCAGGACGTACAAGCAATGAAGTAAAATTAACGCGTTTATTTATTCTCTCGATTTGAAGTCGTTCTCTCTCTGCAATTTTCGCAATATCAGCTGGACATAACTCTGGCAAAGGCAAGGGTGCCCAAGGTGTTTGCAACTCACGAGAATACTCAGCAATAACAAGCGATATCACCTTCT
>JAZKAS010000032.1:0-11146 GCA_040389005.1 Pseudomonadota bacterium | reverse complement strand
TACAACCCCAATTAACTTATTAACGCCTCCCAGCAATTGTAAAACATTCTTTCCTGATTCTGTGCGATTAATCGAAAGATCAGAGTTGGGAATATTTTTAATGATGGCGTCGTCAAAAAGTTCTAAAAAATAAGGGGGAATGCCATTCATTGATAAAGCAAGCTGACCCTGTTCATGGACAATATGACCGAGACGCAAACAAAAATCATCATTTCTTAAGGCTTGTTCAGTAACGACGGAGATAACTAAATGATACCCTGGGGTGCATTCATAAATATTTTCAATAATACGCACGCCAAGTTTGTTTAAATCTGCTTTTGGCACTTCAATTCGTGAATTTACACCTGGGATTTCATCTTCTACGGCAGGGTGAAAACCAAAACCTATCGCATTACGGAATTGATAAGAACTAGAGGCATGGTGGTTGGAGTTATTCAGAATTAGATCAAGTTCAATAGGTAGAGAATGAGATGCATTATTTAAGGAGAAGTTTTGTAAATTTTTTGACAATAATCCATTGAGCTTTTCAGCTTTAATAAAGCTTCTGGAATATCGGCCTAAAAGATTTGTAGCCTGCACACGATTATTATCTTGATAGTAGATGCTCAGTGCATTTACAAGTAGCGATGAGATATGATTTCCTACATTTCCTGCAGCTCCAACGACGGCGATACGTAATGGGCCTTTTATTTTTGTTGTGATAGGTAAAAGCTTAGATTTTAAAAACATATTTTTTTAAATGTTTAATGATAGAAACTTTTATTGTACCTATCTGATCAAGCTATATCAATTTAATGAATGACTGACTAGATAAACTCAGCTCTCTTAAGTATAATTTCTCTTTTTAAGGATATTTTATTATGTTAAAAACATCTGCATACGCCGCATATAATTCAACGGAACCATTAAAACCCTTTAGCTTTGATTATCCTGCTATCAAAGAAAATGAAGTGGCAATTGATATTTTATATTGCGGTATTTGCCACTCAGATGTGCATAGTGCGCGCAACGAATGGAAAGGCGCTAATTATCCTATGGTGCCTGGCCACGAAATTCTTGGTCGTGTGCGTGAAGTGGGTGCCATGGTTAAAAAATTTAAACAAGGTGATATTGTCGGCGTTGGTTGTTTGGTGGGCTCATGTCAGCATTGTGGCGAATGCTCGGATGGGTTGGAACAATATTGCGATAAATCCATTTTCACTTATAACTCACACTCAGAACGTTTTAATCGTATGACGTATGGTGGTTATGCAAAACATATTGTTGTTGATGAGCATTTTGTTTTATCAATTCCTGCGGGTATGAATCTTGCAAAAACAGCACCATTGTTATGCGCGGGTATTACGGTTTATTCACCGATGCGGCACTGGAACGTGAAAGCGGGTGATCGTGTGGGGATTATTGGTATTGGTGGATTGGGTCATGTGGCGGTAAAAATTGCTAAGGCAATGGGGGCGCATGTCGTTGTGTTTACGACCTCCGAAAACAAAGTCGCTGAAGCAAAAAACTTGGGCGCAGATGAGGTTGTTATTTCAAAAAATGCAGCTGCGATGCAGGCTCAAAACAATCAATTTAGTTTTATTTTAAGCACCGTAGCAGCGCCGCATAATCTAGATCCTTATATTACTTTATTAAAACGTGATGGGGCGATTGTCTTTGTGGGTTTGCCTAGCGAAAATCATCCGCCTGCTTATATGGGAAATTTTATTTTTAAACGTCGAACCATGGCGGGCTCGCTTATTGGTGGAGTGAAAGAAACTCAAGAAATGTTGGAGTTTTGCGCTAAGCATCATATTACTGCCGATATTGAATTGATTGCGATGAGCGATGTGAATGAGGCTTATGACAGAATTGTTAATAATGATGTGAAATATCGTTTTGTTATTGATATGTCAACGCTGAGTTAACTATTATTTGAAAGCAATTTGAATTTATTTAGGACAACTGGAGTAATGTTTTTTTATCCAATTTTAAAACAATCATGATGCTTTAACATAATTTTGTTTTAATTGTATTAAATTGTAAAGAATACGATATTGTTTATTAAGGGAATTTACCTATGAATCCTGCATCACTTGAAAATATTTTATACCCGAGTATTGAGCCTTTTTATTCTGGCATGCTAAGGGTGTCAGATTTGCATCAAATTTATTATGAACGCAGTGGTAATCCAGCTGGAAAGCCAGTGTTGTTTATTCATGGTGGGCCGGGAGGGGGTACCAGTCCGCTGCATAGGCGTTTTTTTGATCCTGAGATTTATCATATTATTTTGGTTGATCAACGCGGGGCGGGAAAAAGTTTACCTCATGCTGAGGTGCGAGAAAATACGACTCAATTACTGATTCAAGATTTTGAAAAAATTCGTGAATTACTCAACATTAAAAAATGGTTATTATTTGGCGGCTCTTGGGGTGTGACATTAGGCTTGGCGTATGCGGAAACTCATCCAGAGTGTGTTACTGGCTTGATTCTTCGTGGAGTTTTTTTAGGTCTTGCGGCAGATCTACATTGGATGTATCAACAGGGGACGAGTGAAGTGTTTCCTGAGGCATGGGCTGAGTATCTTGCCGTTATTCCTGAAGATGAACGACACAATATGATTGCCGCTTATCATAAACGTTTGACTTCTCAGGATAAAAAAATTCAACAAGCAGCAGCGATTGCATGGAGTAAATGGGAAGCGGCAATTAGTAGTTTATTTATTAATGATGAGCAAATTGCTAAGTTCTCTGCAGATCATTTTAGTTTAGCGTTTGCTTGTATAGAAAATCATTTTTTTTCTAACGATCTTTTTTTGCGACATAATCAACTGATTGAAGAAGCGTATAAGATTGCTCACATCCCGACAATTATAGTTCATGGTCGATACGATATGTGTTGCCCAATGCGTGGAGCATGGCATCTTAAGCAAGCTTTGCCTAATGCGTCTTTAATTGTTGTGCCAGATGCAGGGCATTCATTGACAGAGCCAGGTATCGCAAAAGAGTTAGTGCTGGCGACTCGTAAATTCGCGTTGCTTTAGGGTTTGAATTATTTTGCTAACTGCCGGTTTATTAGTTTGTTAAATATTAATACGCGTCGATTTTTTTTGAATTAGGTTGGTAATATATCACCGTTTATAATGGTCAGCTTTTTTGCCACACCTGCATTTAACTCGATGACCTCATCAGCTTGAATATTAGGTCCATAAGAAGGGCATGGATTCATCTGTTCTTTGCAAGGAGGTATATTGAAAAAAATGGCAACAACACGATGATGATTTAAAAATATCATGTCGAGTGGAATTAAGGTATTTTTCATCCAAAATCGAAGTATTTCAGCATGAGGAAAAATGAAAATCATGCCGTGGTTTTCAGGCATTGATTTTCGATTCATCAAGCCGTATTCGCGCTGTTTTTGAGTGTTTGCAATTTCCAAATAAAGAGTCATATTGTTTTTTGTCAATAAAAGTAGGTTTTCTTTTTTATCAAATAAACTAAATAAAAAAAATAGCGTAATTACTATAAACGAAACACTGATTAAACTAATTATTCGCATGGCAGTCTTGAAATAATTGAAAAAAGTTTTTCGTTGTTTGCGCGGCGACTGCTTCATAAGAAATTCCACGAAGCTTTGCGATTTTATCAGCGACAATGCTGACAAATGCAGGTTCGTTAGGTTTTCCGCGATAAGGATCTGGCGTTAAGTAAGGTGAGTCTGTTTCTATCAATATTTTATCGAGGGGAATTTGTTGTGCTAAATTTTGTAACTCTTTCGCATTTTTGAACGTTACAATGCCTGAGAAAGAAATGTAAAATCCAAGTGCGATAGCTTTTTCTGCCATATCAAGATCTTCAGTAAAACAATGCATTACGCCGCCGACTTTTTCAGCATTTGCTTCTCGCATAATACGAATAGTATCTTCGCGAGCATCGCGTGTGTGAATGATTAAAGGCTTGTTGACGGTTTTGGCAACTTCAATATGCATGCGAAATCGTTCGCGTTGCTCTTCGGGATCGCCATTGTGGAAATAATCTAATCCCGTTTCACCGATAGCGACTATTTTGTCTTTTTTTGCTAACTCAACTAATTCATCGTAAGTAGGATTATCGGTATTGTTTTCATCAGGATGAATACCTACAGACGCAAAAATATGCGGATATTTTAACGCAATTGCATGAACCTTGGGGAATGTTTTCATATCTACGCTTACGCAAAGCATATGTGACACGCCTGCCTGTTTGGCGTTTAACAACATCGCATCAAAATCGCCCTGATATTTATCAAGATTAATGCGGTCTAAATGACAATGAGAATCAATTAACATTTTTTCTACTCGTCCATTTTAACAAGATTGATCGTGCGCTTTCGAAGGTAATGGGTTTAACTAAAATATCGGAAATTCCTGATTGAAGAAATACTTGCCGATCTTCTTCGAGCGCATGCGCTGTAAGTGCGATCATCGGTGTAGTTTGATTAGAATTATTTTCTAAAGATAAAATTTCTTTTGCTAAACTACAACCGTTCATATCAGGTAGTCCGATATCAAGAAATATAAGTTCAAATTTTTCTAAGCGAATTTTCATAAGTGCTTCATAGCCACTTTCAGCTAAGCTGACTTTGCAGCCAAACTCTTTCAGCATGATGCTCGCTACTTTTTGACTCATCGGGTTGTCTTCAACTAATAAAACATTAATTTCTTGAGGTTCTAATTCTCTTTGAGTGGCTTTGATTTCTAAATCCACTTGCCAGCGTCCCCATGCTTGTGCCAGATCTTTCGCAAACACGGAGGGATTAAGTGGCTTCAGTATTTCATAAAAAAACTGATTGGCATATTCGCTACGATTTTTTTCTTGAATTAAACCGCATACCATAACGTTATGCAGTGCTTTATCTGCATGAATGGATTCTACAAGTTGATTAAGTGATTGTTGGTTCTCAATTTGATCATCAATGAGCACGATATCGTAAGGTTCATTATGGACTGAAGCTACCTTAAGTGCTTCTAGCGCGGATTTTCCTTTGACAGCTCTATTTTTTCCACCAAAGACCTGTTTTAACGTAACTTTTGCTCGTTTTGCATTATCGTCAACAACGAGTATTTTTAAATTAGGAAAACGGTTATGCCATGTGATCATTTCTGCTTGATGCGTTTGTAACATAAACGGTAAATTGATCCAAAAAGTAGCGCCTTGTCCAACTTGGCTGTTAACGCCAATGGCTCCCCCCATTTTTTCAACGAGTTGTTTGACAATCGCTAATCCAAGCCCGGAGCCTTTCAGTCGTGTTTCTGCGCTTTGATTACGTATTTGTGTGTAACGATTAAAAATGGCGTCAATTTTATCTTCTGGGATGCCAATGCCAGTATCTTCAATAATAAATTGTAATACGACGCGATCATCGGTTTTTTCCAGTAATTCCACCGCAACAAGTATGTGCCCGGATAAGGTGAATTTCATAGCATTAGTGACAAGATTTAAAATAATTTGGCGCAGGCGATTGATATCACCAATGACTTGTCGGGGAATGTTATCGCAATAGTCCAGAAAAAGATCCAGGTTTCTTTGTTCGCATTGTTTGGATAAATGGTTAACAATATCTGCAATCACTTTTCGAATGTTAAAAGGTTCTGATGCAATGGTCAGTTGTCCAGCTTCAAGTTTTGCAAAATCCAACATGTCGCTGACAAGTGAGAGCAAATGATTGCCTGATTGATAAATATCGCGCACATAATCTTGTGTATCCGCAGGCAGATTGCGCATACTTAAAATTTGCGTCATACCCAAAATTCCATTAAGAGAATTTCTTAATTCATGACTCATGTTCGCTAAAAAATCTAATTTGGCTTGATTACCTTCTTCGGCTTTTTCTTTAGCAAAGGTAATTTCTGCAATTTTCTTTTTTAAAAAATCAACATCATTACTTTCCAACTCTATCATTTAGATATCTCCAAATGATGTCGTTAATTTTTCACTGAGTTGCAGCACGGCCATAGCGTACAAAGGGCTGGTATTGTATCGCATAATTACAGAAAAATTATGATACGCCAGCCAACATTGCGTGCCTGATGCAGATTTGAACTCAAGAAACATGGCGTCTTGTTTTGCTTTATTAGAAATATGCGTATCTCGTAACACTTGAGGCGAATAAAAATGTTTCATTGAATTCGGGATTATAGTTTCAGGATAAGCAGCAGGACACTCAATTGAAGTTAATACAGGTTCGCCTGCTTTCCAGCCTTTTTTATGAAAATAATTCGCAATGCTTGGAATCCAATTTTCAGGCACATTGAGATCTAAATCTTTATGTGTAATCACGGCATAACTCATAATGCTATCTGGCATAAATTGTGCCGGGCCAATAGCGCCGGCATAAGAACCATAAATTTGATTGATATTGAGATCATACTTTCGAGTGAGTAATAAAAAAGATCTTAATTGCGAGGAGAAGAATGCTTGTCGTGATGGATAATTAAAGGCTAAATGACTCAAAGAATCAATGGCGCGATATTTCATTACATGAGTGCCGTAATTTGATTCAACGCCTAAAATAGCCACAATAATCGCACCGGGTACTTGGTAGGTGCTTTCTGTTTGATTCAATAAACTTTGATGGGCAAACGAAAAAGCAACACCTTTATCAACGCGCGCTTGGGTGACAAATAAATTTTTATACGTATCCCACGGAAATGCTTCGGCAGGGTGGTTCATGTGATGAACGACTTCAGGCATCGGTTGAACATTTTTAAAAATGGTTTCCAATTCGGGGCGTGAAAAATGGTCGTGCGTCACCATCTCTTGAATAAACGCTTGTACCTCAGATTTTTGCAGCATAGCCTCATCTGCATGAACCGAAGTCAAAAAAATCGCTGAACCCATTAAGATGGTTAAAAGAAACGTGTGTTTTATCATAATTAACTCGGTACCAACCTACGATGTGTTTGTATTGACATGAGGATACCAAAACTTGCCAGCAGGGTCACTAGCGATGTGCCGCCATAACTCACTAACGGCAAGGGTACGCCGACTACTGGTAAAACACCTGTAACCATGCCCATATTAATAAAAAGAGAGACAAAAAACATCAAGCTAAGACTGCCAGCTAATAAGCGCGAAAAAGAATCTTGTGCGTACAAGGTAATATAAGCGCAACGCGATAAAATGGCTAAATAAACCGCGATTAATATAAATACACCGATAAAACCTAATTCTTCACCACAGACTGCGAAAATAAAATCCGTCGTATGTTCAGGTAAAAAATGTAGATGAGATTGTGACCCTTGCAACCAACCCATGCCTAAAAAGCCACCTGAGCCCAATGCAATTTTAGATTGAATAATATGGTAGCCACTCCCCAAGGGATCGCGTTCTGGATTTAAAAAAGTCAGTACACGCAAGCGTTGATAATCATGCATGCCATACCACAATAGCGGCAATAAACTCGCACAGACTAAACAAGTGACACTGATAAATCGCCATGATAATCCTGCTAAAAATAATACAAAAAATCCTGTCACGCCTAACACAATCGCGGTGCCTAAATCGGGTTCTTTTGCAGTTAATATCGCAGGAATGCCAATAATCAGCAAACACAAAAATGATTTTTTTAAGCTCGGCGGAAGAGGTGGGCGAGATAAGATATAACTGAGCATTAAAGGGATGGCGAGTTTGAGAATCTCCGAAGGTTGAAAGCGAAATGCCCCCGCGCCCAACCAGCGTTGCGCTCCCTTATTCACATGTCCCATCACTAAAACCGACAACAATAATATCGTGCCCGTGATATAAATTCCCACTGCCCATCGCTCATAAGTATGGGGTGATATTTGCGCAAATATTCCCATCACACAAACTGCAACAGCAATATGTAACGCTTGTTGTTCAACCAAGGCAAAGTTTTCATTGCCTGCGCTGTATAAAATAATAAACCCAAAAAAAGCAAGCGCTAGCAAACAAAGCAACAAAGGCATATCAATATGAATCCGTTCCCAAAAGGTTTTTTTAGCAAATCCGCGACGAACATCATGCGTTGCAAAAAATTTAAAGAGCGTTGCCCATTTCATGAAGAAAGTTCCTTACGTAATAAATAAGCATCCATGACTTTTCTTGCGACCACCGGCGCTGTTTCGCCGGTATGTTCTGCCACCACGACAACAGCAATTTTGGGGTTTTCGACCGGCGCAAAAGCGATAAATAATCCATGGTCGCGTAAAGCCTCTAATGAAGAAGCCGTCGCATCATCTTTGATGGAATAGACTTGCGCAGTGCCGGTTTTCGCCGCCACGGAGTAGGGGGCATTACGACCAAAACGAAAGCCTCTGCCTTCAGGTGAGCGAATAACATCTTGCATTGCTGTGATAATATCATCGTAAGCGCTCATTTGCGTAAAGTCCGCTTGATAACGTAACGTGGCGTCGCTTTGAACGAGATGGGGTTGATAACCTTGTCCGTGCATCGATAAGGTTGCGGTCGCAACCGCAAGTTGCAATGGGCTTACTTGCATATACCCTTGCCCAATACTGGTATTGAGTGTATCTCCCGGATACCAGGACTGTCCCCAACGCTTTTCCTTCCAGGCAGGGCTGGGAATTAATCCTTCGGGCTCATTAAGTAAATCAATACCGGTTGCGTGCCCCAATCCAAAGGCATCCAGCACTTGATCAATGCCTTTGATACCCATTTTAAGTGATAACCAATAAAAATATGTATCGCAAGAAACAACAATCGCACGATGCATATCCACCCAACCGTGTCCTGTATGATTCCAATCATGAAAAACATGCGTAGAGTTTTTAAGCTTAAAATAACCCGGATCGAGAATACGTTCTTGTGGTGTAACAATTTCATTGCCTAACGCTCCTACGCCGACAAACGGTTTGATGGTGGATCCCGGCGGATAAAGTCCATTCAATGCACGATGATACATAGGGCGTGCAGGATTATTTCTAAGAAAATCATAATCCGTTTGTGTGATGCCTTGCACAAATAAATTCGGATCAAAACTCGGAACACTGACCATGGCTAGCACATCACCATTATTCGGATCTATCGCTACCATTGCGCCATGAAACTTTCCAAAGGCTTGAATCGCAACTTCTTGTAAATGTTCGTCGATGGTTAAATGTAACGTTTTTCCTGGTATAGGCGGTGTTACTTTTAACGTTCTCACAATATTGCCACTGGCATCAATTTCAATTTGCTTAAACCCGACTTGTCCATGCAATTCGTTTTCATAATAAGCTTCTAATCCTGTTTTGCCGATATAATCACTGGAGCTGTAATTAGCTTCATCAAGCTTTGCAAAATCCGCTGCATTAATCCGCCCAACGTATCCGATGACATGTGCCAATTCATCCCCTTGAGGATAATCACGCAGCATTCGTGCTTTGACTTCAACACCGGGGAATTGGTACCGATTAACAGAAAAAACTGCGATTTGTTCATCAGTCAATTTTAAAATCAAGGGTATACTTTGAAAACGACGTTGTTGACGCAGGGTTTTATAAAACAATTTTCGCTGGTCATCAGAAATAGGCAATAGAGCAGATAATGCTTCGACGGTCTGTTTGACATCGACCGTTTCGCTTGGCGTAATATCTAGACTAAAAACAGGCACATTACGCGCAAGTAAGAGACCGTTACGATCGTAAATTAACCCACGCACCGGCGTGATGGGGACTGTTTCAATACGGTTTTGTTTCGAAAGATTCGTGTAATACGAATGTTTGAATAGTTGTAAATACGCTAATCGAGTCAGTAAAAAAAGCACGAGCAATAGAATGAAACCAATCGCAATGATCACGCGTTGATTAATGATACGTTTTTCTTGATGCGGGTTTTTAAAGACAAATCTGCTCACAAGATACCCTCTGAATAACAGAGGGTATTCTACAGAAAATGATGCAAGCTGTGCAATTATTTCAATTCAACACTGGGGTCTTTGCGTTTGGCGTTTTTGAATCATGATGATCTTTAAAAAACGCTGACGTTACATTTTTTCTCAAGGATCTGAGATGCGTGTTATCATGCTTTTTCAATTCTCCAGCATGCTTGTCTTCGTTTTTCTCTAATTTGAAGTATGCAGTGCCTGCATAAGTAAGCTTATGTTCAGCCTTCAAAAAAGGAACGAGACGCTGATCACCGGTGATTACTGAAGCTTCTGAGCCATCAAAATCTATGCCTATCGAGTTTTCCCGCCATTGTTTTGCCTCGAGACTTCCTGTCATGTCTAATTTGAAAGTATGATCCTCTTGATAAATACTAATGTCTTTACACAGTTTCGAAATATCGAACAAAGCTGCGCTACCTGTTGGAAGATTGCCAGATGAATTTGGTTCAGTGTAATAAGCTGCAACCTTTTTGCTACCGCACAGGGCCTTTGTGACGCTGCAGTCTTTTTTTAATCCATTTTCAAGAACCACTTTGCTATATTGGCCGCTAAATAAATGGTTATATTCATAACATGAGTAAGCAAAAAGCGCTAATAAAGGTATCAATTTGTTCCAAGATATATTGAGTAAATAGCGCGCTGTGGGGCTTCTTCTATTCGGGAAATCGTTGTTGCCATTTAATTGTTGAAGTTCAATTCCCTCTTCTTCATTGGCAACACGGTCATAGGCTCTGTCATCATCATCGTCCTGGTGGTATTCATTATATCTTGTGCTCGCTAAAACTTTGCATGCACCGATAAAGGATCCTAGTAGAGCGGCTATTAGAGCTATTTGTACCACACAAGAAATTGTGATGGGTGGCTGCTCATTTGTTAAATCGACAGTTGTAAGGATTTCAGACATAGAATCTACCTGTTTATTATTATAAGGATTAATTATAACAATACTTTTGTGAAGATAGGCTTAACACTAAGCTATTTTTTTTATAGCAAATTCGCCAGAATGTTCTTGGCAAGAAGTCAGTAAAAAACACACTTCTTTCAGCGCTTGTCCTCTAAATACAGAGGGCATTTTATAAAAATTTACACAAGTTGCGTAATTAAATTTAATGCCTAAGGGTTGGGGTGTTTTTTACGCTCTCTAGGTAATGGCGAACGATATCAAAAAAGCAATTTGTTTTTGTCATTTTGCGGGAACTCCAATGATCAAAATGATCAAATTCAGGCCACTCATTCAATACCTTGTCAATAAAACCTGAAGCAGAAAACCCCTTGATCCTAT
>JAZKAS010000031.1:0-2650 GCA_040389005.1 Pseudomonadota bacterium | reverse complement strand
TTCGCAAAACGAAATCTAGGAATAATACAACCCATGTGGTTGCTGCGGCGCTTACAAAAGATCCCAAGCGACTCCACGGTCAAATGGGCATGCTGTCTGTTTTGCATACGTGGGGGCAAAATTTGTCAAACCACAATCATGTGCATTGTATTGTGCCGGGTGGCGCTCTAAAAGCTAACGGAATATGGAACGCTTCCACAAACTATCTCTTTCCTGTCAAGGTACTTTCTCGATTATTTCGAGGTATCTTTGTCCGCACATTACGAAACTTATATCAGCAGCAAGCATTAAAACTTCCGGATAAACTAACGGAAACACATCATCGAAATCATTTCGATGAATTACTCAATGTGATCATGAATAAAGAGTGGGTCGTATACGCTAAACCGCCTTTCAATACTCCAGACGATGTTTTGAATTATCTTAGTCGTTACACGCATAACATGGCGATATCCAATTATCGAATACTTGAGTGTGACGCGCAATGGGTAACGTTCAAATGGCGTGATTATGCTGACGGTAATAAAATGAAAATCATGCAGCTTGTGCCTGCTGAATTTATTCGACGTTTTTTATCGCATGTCGTACCGACAGGATTTATGCGTATTCGGTGTTTTGGTTTTATGGCCAATGCCTGCAAAGCAGATAAAATTGAAAAAATACAAAAACAATTAAGCGATAAGCCTAAAAAATTAAAAGAGCAATGCGACATTAAAACGTGGATATTGAAAACAACCGGAAAAGACATCACGCGTTGTCCCATTTGCCAACAAGGAACTCTACGGCGCAGTCATGACATCCCATCCAAATTTCATCAAGTGATTGTGGACACCTCTTAAAATCCTCACTTTTCGCCAAAAAACATTCTTCTTTTTATGCTGTAAAATAAGTGGTAGAATAGTGTTCAATCTGATTTTAAAAATCGTACAAAAAGTGACACAAAAGTTCATGCGGCATATAATCACATTATGTTTTACAGAGAAAAATAAAGAAAAATCTCGTGAATTTCAAACAACCCCATCCATGGCTAAAAAATACAATCCCCATAGGTCTTTAGTCAAAACTGCGGCTTAGTTCAAAGAGTCTTTTATGCAGCGCTATTGAATGACATAGCAGGACGTATTTTGTGTAAAGCGCTACAAAAAAGACTCTATTTATTTTCTCTAAATTATTCTTCACGGCTATATTCATATATGGACGCACCCAGTTTTGTAAAGGTCTTTTAAATATTTCTGACAATTTAGGTAAAGATTGCACTCATATATTCGGCATCTTAATAAATCAGAATTAATTCCGATTCGTGCCCTGATGAAATCCGCTCTCTACCTCCTTATCATTTCAACGGCTTCTTGAAAGCCCATGAATCTGTCAGGTTCTGGTAGAGCAGGTCATACCTTTATTGTCATCACACTTAATTGTCCTTCGCAAATCAAGAAATTATTTATTACTTTTTTTAACTAAATTTATCAAACTGCTTTTTTGTAATCTTCTTTATTTAATAATAATGCTAAAGCAATTCGCGCATTTTTATTCGCCAATGCTACAGTGGCACGATTCATGCCTCGTCTTTCTTTAAGACCATTGATCCAACGACTTCTAGCATCTAATTTTTTCCCTGATCTTAAAAGAACAGCGCGTGCACCGTGAATAAATAACTGACGCAAATAACTATCGCCTCGCTTACTAATTCCTAACAATCGATCATGACCGCCGCTAGAATTTTGCTTCGGCACCAACCCCAAAAAAGCGGAGAAATGTCGACCATTTTTAAAATCATTAGGATTCCCAACGGTTGCTGTTAATGCTACTGCTGTAATTGGGCCAATACCTTCAACCTGTTGTACTCGCTGACAAGTTTCATTGGTTTTTGCTAATACAACTAATTTCATATCCAATCCTGACAATTGTTCATCAATACTGATTAACAATTGATACTGCATCTCTAGTAATTGCTTAAAAGCTTCTGTCAATTCATTCTCTTTTTCTCGATCAAATAACGATGGCAAAGCAGAGCGCAATCGATTGATTCCCTTATCAAAAACAATACCATATTCTGCAAGTAAGCCGCGTAACTGGTTTGATAATTTTATTCGCATGGCAATACAACTTTCTCGTATACGAAGCAAGCTTTGCATATCTTGTTGTTCAATTGTTTTCGGTGAAACATAACGCATGGCAGGTCGACTTGCGGCTTCAACGATTGCTTCTGCATCACAAGCATCATTTTTATTACCTTTAACAAAAGGTTTCACAAATTGTGGACTGATTAATTTAACTTGATGCCCGTTTGCCGTAAACTGTCTTGCCCAAAAATTAGCCCCACCGCACGCTTCCATAACAACCGTGCAAGCTGGCAACTGAGCTACAATCGAAGGCAGCTTGGCACGCGTTACTGTCTTTTTCAAAACAGCTTTACCCGCTTGGTCAGCTCCATGTAATTGAAAAACATTTTTTGCCAAATCGATACCCAATGTCGTAATATTCATGTTGGACTCTCCATCTTAATTTAAATGATCAAAAAACAGACCATTTTGGCGCATTACGATGCCGTTTAGTAGATGGGTGAGTCCATTACATTATTTCACTCGCCGCAATAACCACACGCCTAAAATAAAGAAAATGGCGATAGGTAAAAAGGCTCCTGTCCATG
>JAZKAS010000030.1:22187-45374 GCA_040389005.1 Pseudomonadota bacterium | reverse complement strand
TTTTTTATTAGTTTTTTCGTTTTCTTTTTCTTTTTGCTTCGCTTCATACTCCATTTTTTTAATTCGTGCGATTTCTTTTTTGTTCTGTTCAACTAAATACTCATCTTCCTCTTTTTTCAATTCAGCCAAATGCTTCTCGTTCATTTCTTTAAGTCGCAAAGGATGATTTAAAACAACATCTTGAGGAAACGCATCTTCTTCATATAATTTAGCCATGCTATATTTACTGAGATCTTCACACTTCCATGCATAAAGTGTCATCCATCTCAAATCATTTGCCGCCTTAAGCGAGCTTTCTAATATTTGATAAGCGGCGGCGCGTTTTTCATACGCCATGGCTTTTTTTAAGTAAAAAATTTTCATATCTTCGTTTTCTTTAGGAGATAAGGCAATGATTGCCTCAAGATATTCAATATTTTCTTTAAGTCGCGGATGGGGTTTACAAATCTTCTCAAAATCTTCAATACGCATACTAAACTTATTATTATAAAAATTATGTGTACTATAGTTGATAAATATTAATACAATCTTAACTGTGTGCGTTGAAGACAATCACTTTTCACCCTAGCCCGGACATGGTAGAATGTTTGATTTTTAACACTCTATGGGGCAAAGCATCTTGGGCAAGCAATACGACAGCATCAAAACGACTTCTCTTCCACTTGGAGTTGAAATAGCACATCCACCAACACTACCCGAGCTTATCCATATTGATGACTCGGTATTTAGCGTGTTTGTGGACTTTCAAGTGCAACGCTCCGTCACAATCTATGCAAAACAATCAATTGACGAAGCACAATTAGAAATGAAAGCGAATAATGTACATTTATTGCTTGTTGTTGATGCGAACAAGCATGTTATCGGCATGATTAGCTCTCAAGCCCTGCACGGCGAAAGACCTTATCAAATTATCCAGGAAGGTCGGGTTAAACATTCTGAGATTCATGTTGCGACCATTATGTTACCGATTGAACAAGTATTGTGCCTTGATTATGACGCTCTTAAGACCGCAAAAATTGGCAACTTAGTTGAAACATTTAAAAAACACCAACGTCACTATGCTTTAGTCATCAAAACGGATACACAAGGAAAACATCGCATCCAAGGATATTTTTCTGCCTCGCGCATTAGCCGAACACTCAGTTTAAGCAACACAGCAGGAAATGCCGTGGGCGCGTCGACCATTCAAGAACTTCAAGCCATGTTACGAGAATTTGAATAAAGCTGTGTTGGCAGTTTTGTATATATACTTCCAAAGTCACGGTTACTCATAATGATAATCGTGTCTTTAGGCTGTATGTTTTGAGACACTTTCGCAATCATTGCATCGACATTAGCATGATAAAATAAATCTTTTCGAGATTCTGGAACATCAAACTCATGTGGGACAGCCGTTTGCAAAATATGAATTTCATCAGCAAGCGTTAACGCTGGAATCAAACTGTTTTTATGAACCCCCGCTCGCATCGTATAAGAAGCCAATTCTAATAACGCAATTAAACGCCCTTCAGGCCGATGTTTTCTTAAGCCAGCTAATGTCGTTTGAATCGCCGTAGGATGATGCGCAAAATCTTCAAAAATTTCAATTAACCCGACTGTCGCAATTTTTTCTAAGCGTCTTTTAACACCTTGAAATTCCGTTAAGGCTTTTACAGCAACAGAAATGTCTACACCAACAGAATGCGCCGCCGCAATTGCCGCAAGTGCATTCGAACGATTATGTTGCCCTAATAATGGCAGCATTGTTTCAAGTGAATCACCTAAAGTCGCAAAAATTTCTGGCGTCCATTTTGCATCATTCTCAAATCCAAACGATTCTGATTGACTCCATAATCCCATTGCAAATAAATCCATAACCACTTTATCTTGATGCGGATAAATCACCGTTCCGGCGCGCGGAACAGTCCGCAATAAATAATGAAATTGTTTTTTAATATCGTCTAGATTCGAAAAAATATCCGCATGATCAAATTCAATATTATTGATAATGAGTGTCTCGGGATGATAATGCAAAAATTTAGATCGCTTATCGAAAAATGCACTGTCGTATTCATCTGCTTCAATCACAAAATAATCACTACTCGTGATGCGCGCCGAAATATCAAAATTCTTCGGCATACCGCCAATCAAAAAACTAGGCGATAACCCTGCGTATTCTAATATCCACGCTAACATGCTTGATGTTGTCGTTTTTCCATGCGTACCAGAAACCGCCAGTACTTTTTTATGACATAATACATTTTCATATAACCATTGCGGGCCACTGATATATTTCCAACGCTGATCAAGCATATGTTCCACAGCAGGATTGCCACGACTCATCGCATTTCCGACAATCACATAATCTGGCGTGGCGAGTGCTTGATTCTGATAATGCTCGTACCCCGAAAGCAAAGTAATACCTTGGTTTCGCAAAAAATCACTCATCGGCGGATAAACATTTTGATCAATACCGGTCACTTCATGACCAAGTTGGCGCGCAATATAAGCAATACCCGCCATAAATGTTCCGCAAGCTCCTAATACATGTACTTTCATTACCCACCCTACACTAGACCGCGTTTCAAAATTAGGTTATTGTACATTTCTACACTCTCAACTACCAAGTGTTATGTCTGATGCTGCACCTACATTTTTAAAACCAACGGTATTTATTATTGATGAAGACCCTGCTTTTAAGTCCAACTTATCGTGGCAGCTTGAAAATATTGGGTTTTTAACAAAAACATTCTCATTTTTAGAAACCTTTTTCAATTTTTATCGAGAAGATATTCCCGGATGTTTGATTATTGACATACGCGCCGCTGGAAGCCTGGGAGTTGAATTAATAAGCACTTTACGTAAAAAAGGCGTCCGCCTTTCGGTCATATTTTTAAGCGAGAAACCAGACACTAGCACTGCGGTAAAAGCCATCAAACTTGGCGCGATTGATTTTCTCCATAAAACCGTCGATACCACGACTTTGGTAGCAAGTGTTAATCAAGCATTACACAGCAATCACACCCATCGACTGTTTGAAGAAGGCTTGCATCGCGCACATACTTTGTATACGCAATTGACCGCGCGTGAAAAAGAAGTATTTCAATATGTCTTACGCGGCCTGACCAACAAAACCATGGCGTCTGTGCTTTCTATTACGCTTAAAACGATTGAAGCACATCGCGCGAATATCATGAGTAAAATGCAAGCCAATTCATTATCTGAACTTGTCACGCAAGCCGTTAAATTTAATCTCATTAAAGAAGATGAAATGCTATTAAAGGAACCCGCATGAAAAACATTTGTTACGCACAATCCGGAGGCCCAACCGCGGTGATTAATGAATCTGCGCGTGCGGTAATTGAAACAGCAAAATTACATCCAACTCACTTTGGTAAAGTATATGCAGGCTTAAACGGTATTAGCGGTATTTTAAATGAAGAACTCATTGATGTTTATACCGAACCGCAAGCGAATATTAATGGCCTACGTTATACGCCTTCCTCAGCTTTCGGTTCATGTCGTTATAAGCTCAAAGATATCGCCTCACATCGCGAACAATATTTACGTTTGCTTGAAGTTTTTGACGCACATAATATCGGTTATTTTCTGTATAACGGCGGCGGTGATTCACAAGATACTGCGTATAAAATTTCAATGATTAGCCAATCATTGGGATATTCATTGCAATGCATCGGCATTCCTAAAACCGTGGATAATGATCTACCATTTACCGATTGCAGCCCCGGATTTGCGTCTGCAGGAAAATATTTAGCAACTTCCATTCGAGAAGCTGGGCTAGATTTAAATTCAATGGCCTCCAGTTCTACGCGCGTTTTTATCATGGAAACTATGGGCCGACACACCGGTTGGCTCGCCGCCGCGTCTGGTATTGCACAAGATGCACAAAATCCAGAACCGCATATTATTCTATTTCCTGAAATTACATTTGAACCAGAAAAATTTTTAGCCAAGGTAGATGAATGCGTCAGAAAAAATGGATTATGCACGATCAGTGTTTCTGAAGGCATTTTAGATGTTTCAGGAAAACATCTATCAGAAAAAAAAGAAATTGACGCATTTGGACACGCTCAATTAGGCGGTGTCGCTTCAATGATTGCCGGACTCATAAAACAAAATTTGAATTTAAAAAATCACTGGGCTGTGCCAGATTATTTTCAACGTGCAGCACGACATCTCGCCTCAAAAGTTGATCTTGATCACGCTTATGCCGTAGGAAAATCTGCCGTCGAATTTTTACTCGCTGGAAAAAATGCTGTGATGCCAACCATCATTCGCGATAGTTCATCACCGTATCAATGGCATATTGGTGAAGCAAATCTTGCCGATATTGCGAATCAAGAAAAATTTTTACCGCGTAATTATATTGATGGTGAAGGGTTTCATATCACTGAGAAATGTCGCGAATACTTATCGCCTCTTATTCAAGGTGAAGATGCGCCCATTTTTCATCATGGTTTACCAAATTATACACGACTTAATCGACAACTCATTGAGAAAAAGTTAACTTCATTCTGCGCTTAAAAAAATAAGAAGGAATAAAATTATGCTAAAAAATACCTCTAGATTAATTGAGCTCTATGGCCAAAAATTAATTGATGGCAGCATAACTGAAGATGAATTGAAAGAACTGCTAGAACCTGGTGTCTTTCAAAAATCGCAAGGATATGTCGACCCTAACGCCGATGTCACGGAAAATAATCATAGCTTACTCGATGCGATAAAAGATTTCACACTGAATATTGCACTAAAGCTGAACGAAAACGTGCTACATAACATCACGACGCAGCTACTTGAACTGGCATCAAAAAACTGCGATCCTAATTGTTTTCTGCGAAACTCTACTTTAGAAAAATGCTTTTTTGCTTATGAAATGGCGCACTTTCCCGCAAGAGCAGAGCAGCATTTTGAAACCAACTCTATACTCAAAGAATACACCATCACAGAAAGAACAAACCTTATGAGAATGTTTAGTCTTTTGGTAAATTTTTTCAAAGAGCCAGAAAGATTCTTTACTCAAACTGCACATTCCGAATATAACCCAGCGCATCTTGACATTGAAGATTTAAAAGAATTTATGGATCATTATGGGCAAGTTAAAACACGAAAAGAATGGTATTATTATTTTATTTCCACGCCCGACATGCCTCCTCGCGAAACAAAAAAATATAATGTTGCAAAATCTGCACTTGATGTTCTAGAAAAATCTCCAAACGAAGATCTAATAACCTTAGTCACGATGGCATTAAAGAATAACAACTTAACATTAGATGATTTTCTTGATGGTCAGACAAGAAACTATTTATCCACTGAATTTATTAAAAAACTAGAAGACGCTCAAACATCCGTATGCGAAGAAACTAAAGAGTGGGCATCACCACGTAGCTCCAAGTCTTCTTCCAGCAATGGATAGGTAAAAAAACATTATTTTACTTTTAAACCAAAGTCATATAATGCGTTTTTGTTTAAAGCGTAATGCTCAGAAACTACTTTTACTGCTGTTTTCAAGGGTAAATGCTGTAATAATGTTTTTAATAATGTTTTCGCAGCAGCTTCCGCCATATCTTTTTCAAAGCTATTGGACGGCGCAATCAAAACCACAAACTCCCCTTTCAAATGCTCCGGTTTTTCATTCAACCACCTTAATAATTCTGCCGCAGGCCCAACTCGAACAGTTTCAAATATTTTTGTAAGCTCTTTAACAATGCAACACACGCGTTCATTGCCAAATACCTGCTGACAATCTTCTAACATTTCAATGAGCCGATGCGGAGATTCATAAAACGCAAGCGTACCTTCGTAGTTACTTACTTGCTTTAAAATCGTTTGTCGGGCAGATGATTTTACGGGCAGAAATCCAAAAAAATGAAATTGTTGTGTCGGTAATCCTGCAATACTCAATGCCGCAATCAATGCACATGCTCCAGGAATCGCAATCACATCAATACCCGCATCACGTGCCATTTTAACCATCGCCCAACCGGGATCTGAAATGAGTGGCGTACCGGCATCGCTAATCACCGCAAACGATTGGCCATTTAATAAATGTTCGAGTATTTTTTCTGCTTGTGCGGCTTCATTAAAATTATGCATCGACCACGCTTTCGTCGAAATTTGATAATGACTCAATAATCGCGCGCAATGACGTGTATCTTCCGCGAGAATAGTATCAACGTTTTTGAGTATTTCCACCGCGCGAAAGGTCATATCACCTAAATTGCCTATTGGGGTAGCGACGATGTATAATTTACCTCTATTTGTCATGATGTTGGCCTTAATTCAATGATACGTTTTTATGATTCGTGCCGATTTTTTCTGCTAACCACTCTGGTGGCAAGTTTAATGGGATGCATGGGCTCGTCGAGTACTGTATCAAAAAATCCGGTCGCTGTCCCAACAGAACTATACGCAGCACCCACTGAAGCACAGGCAACACCTATCGCTGCTCAAATGGATGATTTGCAATCAATAGATCATGATTTAAACAATGGCAATTATGACGCCGCGCAACAACAGCTTGCGCTATTAACATCGAGCAACGATACGAATCCAGCGCTTCAAACTAATCTTATTATACTACAAACTAAGCTAGCTCTTTTAACCGGCAACCCCAAACAAGCGATGACGTGGTTAAATCAATTAGAGCCTGCGCTTTTGACGAATCCCGCGCAACTACATTATTTAACGCAATTACGCAGCCAAGCACTTTATCGTACGAATCAAATCTTATTAAGTGCCTTAGCCGATATTAATGATAATTCAGAGAGCGCTATTATTTGGACTAAATTATTAATGGTCGATCCTGCTGATCTTCATGCGCAACAAACAAATACGACAATCGCTGGTTGGCTGGCACTAGCACAAATCGCACAACATAATGCGAATAATTACCCTGCGCTAAAACGCACGATAACGTCATGGCAACAGACTTACCCACAACATCCTGCGAATAACTTGCTCGCAGAATTAAATAATCCTTCACAAAACCCAACAGAAAAAATCGCTGTCATTTTACCCTTGTCGGGCAATTATGCGACCCTGGGCCAATCGGTACAACAAGGCATGCTTGCCGCCTATTATGCATCGCCTGCAAAAACTCATCAACGCATTACTTTTTATGACAGCAACGCAGAATCTATCTCTACTATTTATGAAAAAATTCAAGCGAGTGGTGATCAGCTGATTCTCGGGCCTTTAACTAAAGAAGACACGGAATCATTGCTCAATATTGCCAAAGATTCACCTCACATTATTAGTTTGAATTACACCTCTATGAATACTCCCAACTCACATCTTGAATTCGGGCTTTCACCCGAAGATGAGGCACGACAAACCGCAGAATTCGCATGGCGACAAGGAAAAAGCTCCGCAATTATTATCGCACCCAAAACGGCAAAAGGAGAACAAACTGCTCACGCGTTTATGCAAGCGTGGACAAGTTTAGGTGGCCAAGTTGTTGATCGTTATGATTATGCAACTCATGATGATTTTTCAAAAAGCATTGCGACATTATTAGGCGTCACTGATAGTCAATGGCGACAACGTACCTTACATACCGCATTACAAATTCGCATCACGAGCACACCCTATTTTCGTAAAGATGCGGATATGGTTTTTTTAAGCGCTGATGCACAATCTGCACGTCAAATTCGACCGTTTATCAAATTTTACGCTGGCAATTATTTAAGTGTCTTTGCCACTTCCAGTGTTTATGGTGGCACAAATAATCTCAATAATGATAAAGATTTAAATGATGTTTATTTTTGTGATATGCCGGCCATTCTTACAAATACCTCCATACAGCATGACAGACTTTACTTCTTGGGCGCAGACAGTTATCTTCTCGCAATGCAGCAAACGCATTTAAACACCCTCCCGCACTTCCCTCTTATGGGAGCTACTGGCCACTTAACCGTAGATGCCACTCATGACATACAAAGAGAATTAGTCTGTGCACAATTTAAAGATGGGCGTCCAACGCCTCTTAACACGCCGAGCTAAAGGGCAAGCAATTGAAAACGCGTGCCATGATTTTTTAATCAAACAAAAAATTACGATTATTTGCTGTAATTTTTATTCAAAAATGGGCGAAATTGATTTAATTGGCACTGACAAAGACACGCTGATTTTTTTTGAAGTACGTTATCGAAACGACAAAGGTTATGGCAATGCGCTTGAATCCGTGACACCAACAAAGCAACGTCGCATTTATAAAACCGCGCAATTTTTTATCATGAAACATCCTCAATATCAGCAGTTTTCGTATCGATTTGATATTATCGGCGCTTCCACATACAATGGCGATACTCTATTTAATTGGCAAAAAAATGCTTTTCAAGAGCCGTATTAATTAAGGAATTCATGGATATCAGTCAACGCGTACAGCAAAATTTTAGTGATAGTATCGAGACAAAAATTCGATCGTCTGAACATTTACCACGGCTCATTGCCGAGGCAGCTGATAAAATAGTCTCGGCCCTGCTTGCGGATCGTAAAATTTTAAGCTGTGGTAACGGGGGTTCTGCATGTGATTCACAGCATTTTTCGTCTGAAATGTTGAATCGTTTTGATACCGAACGCCCAAGTTTACCAGCAATCGCTTTAACGACCGATACGCCGACAATTACTGCCATTGCTAATGATTATGCGTACAATGAAATATTCGCTAAACAAATTCGTGCTTTAGGCCAAGCGGGCGATATTTTACTCGCGATTTCAACTAGCGGTAATTCTGGCAATATTCTTCAAGCTATTCATGCCGCGCATGAAAAAAATATGGTCGTGATTACTTTAACAGGTAAAGATGGCGGCAAAATGGCTCCACTGCTTTCCGCACAAGATCTGGAACTAAGAGTGCCATCAGACGTTACTGCACGCATTCAAGAAGTTCATCTCTTAATTATTCACTGCATCTGTGATCTAATAGACTTTAAATTATTTGGACAAGGAAATTAATCATGAGACTTAAATTAAAATTTCTAACCACGGCATTAAGCCTAACTTTACTGGGTGCGAGCATGCAAAGCTGTATTTTTGTAGCCGGTGCTGCTGTGGGTGCCGCAGCTGCAGGTGCAGTAGTTTTTGATAAACGAACCGCCAAAGAGAGCGCGGATGACAAAGCTATCACAGAAAAAATTGAAGATCGTTTAAATGATAATGCAGAAATTGAAAGCAGCGGGCATATTGTAGTGGCTACTTTTAATGGTGTTGTTTTGCTTGCCGGTGATGTTCCAACACAAACGTTACAGGAACAGGTGTCTACAATTGCTAAAACCGTACCGGGCATTGTGAAGCTGTATAATCAAGTGGTCGTGAGCGGCAAACCTTCTACATTATCACGCATGAATGATTCTTACATTACGGCGAAGATCAAAACGCAAATGGTTGCCACAGACAGCCTAGAATCGAGTGAAATTCAAGTCGTTACCGTTGCTGGTACAGTATTCTTGATGGGTGTTGTAAGCCAAGAACAAGCAAGTATTGCGACGGATATTGCGCAGCATGTTTCGGGTGTTGTGAAGGTTGTGAGAGTGTTTCAATATAATTGATCCCTCTATTTGGCGCTCATGAAATACGCTATAACAATAGCGATTGAAATCGCCCCCTTCCTTTGTAAAAGGGGGCTTTCAGTCGCAATTGTCACGACGTACTTAAAGTTATTTAACCACTTTCAAAAACGGCGCGCCTTTGCCGCCGCCTGAACCGTCACCATCACCACCTTCAAAATGCGACCTCGGCATCGGTTGCATTATGGGATGATCATAATCTTCCTCAGCCATATCAAATGCTTTACCTTCACCATTTTCTTTAGCATAAATGGATAAAATAGCAATCATCGGCACATAAACATAAAATGTCGCGCCTGAAAATTGTGTTCGAAAAGAAATATACGACTTGTGAAAAACAGGATCACGAATTGCTTGAGGCGCCATATTCAAAACAATTTGCCCGTCTTGAACATATTCCATCAGTACTTCGATATGATCGACCGTTGCATCAATCAAAAGATAAGGAGTGAAACCGCTATCAACAATCCATTTATAATAAGCTTCGACGACGTAACCTTTCATGGGCAACATGGAAATATCTCCTGATTTTAATGCAGGGGCCGACGACAAAGAGGATCGCTTCTATAATAGAGCTTTTAAAACCCTTGTTGTCGTCATTGCGAGTGCTCGAAGCAATCCATCCAAGAAATGAGAAAGATAAATTGCTTCGAGTCCTGGCAATGACGCCCCTACCGGGGCTAAGAAATGAGCTATAAGCTCCCAAACTAATCTCTTAATTCATGTTCTTTTTCAGTCAAACTCGCTAAAAACGATTCTCTTTCAAAAATCTTTTTCATGTAGGCTTGAATCGGTTTAGCTTTTGGAGAAGCTAATGAAATTTTCATTTTTTCAAGACGCCATAACAACGGCGCAACCATGCAATCAATCAAAGAAAATTCATCATTCAAGAAATAAGCAGAATCACCAAAGATTTTTGCCACGTCTAACAAACTTTGAGTTAATTTTTCTCTCGCTGCATCCGCCTCTACAGAATCCGGATTAGCGAGAATGAAATTACCTAGGCTATACCATTCTTTCTCAATACGACACATCATTAAACGAGCACGAGCACGCGCAACAGGATAAATAGGCAATAACGGAGGATGTGGAAAACGTTCGTCTAAGTACTCCATCACTACTTGTGTGTTGAACAACACTAAATCGCGATCGACTAAAGTAGGTAATGTGCCATAAGGATTAAGCTCGGCAAGCACTTCCGGCGCGTCTTCAGATTTAACTAGGACATAGTCTACAGCGACGCCTTTCTCAGCAAGCACTATTCTCACTTGGTGTCCATTGAGATCACTTGGGCTTGTATATAGCGTCATTACTGATCGTTTATTTGCAACTACTGCCATATTGTTACCCCAAATGAATTATATCTTCTCTGTATAGGGTGGATTAGATTTATTCATCGTAATCCACCTCGTCAAAATTTTACGATTAACGTTTAGAGTATTGAGGACGTTTTCTTGCTTTACGTAAACCAACCTTTTTACGTTCAACACAACGTGGATCACGCGTAACAAAACCAGCACTACGTAAACGTTTACGGAACGTCAACGCACCAGTTCCTTCAGATCCGCCTTCGTCTTTATCTTTTGCTACTACGCCATCTTCATCATAAGCCATCAATGCACGAGAAAGACCATGACGAATAGCACCTGCTTGACCAGTACTACCACCGCCTTTAACAGTAATCAGCACATCAAACGTACTTGCCATATCTACAGTGATCAAAGGTTGAGTCACTAACATGCGCGATGTACCTCTATCGAAATACTCTTCTAGTGAACGACCATTAATCGTAATTTTTCCAGTGCCTCGGCGCAAAAAAACGCGCGCTACTGATTCTTTACGTCGACCTGTGCCGATAAATTGTTGTACCGTCATGTTTAAACCTTATCTTGAAAGTTAATTACTTGAGGCTGTTGTGCACTATGAGGATGTTCACTTCCCACATAAACCTTCAGCTTTC
The DNA here is from genome assembly GCA_040389005.1 of Pseudomonadota bacterium. GTDB lineage: Bacteria > Pseudomonadota > Gammaproteobacteria > JAGOUN01 > JAGOUN01 > JAGOUN01. Next base: position 33,848 of record JAZKAS010000030.1, on the reverse strand, counting down.
TAAACATATCTCTGCCTAAAGGATTCTTCGGAAGCATCCCTTTAATAGCATGTTCCATCACCTTGATTGGGTTTTTTGCCATAAGCTTTTCTAGTGTGATTGTTTTCAAACCACCTGGAAAGCCTGTATGACTGTAATAAATTTTGTCTGACATTTTTTTGCCCGTTACTGCTATTTTTTCAGCATTAATAACGATCATATAATCGCCAGTATCCACATGAGGTGTATATTCAGGTTTGTGTTTGCCGCGCAAATATTTTGCGATTTGCGATGCAAGACGCCCTAACGTCTGCCCAGATGCATCAACGACATACCATTGATGGCTCACTGCTTGTGCTTTTGCACTAAATGTTTTCATTAAATTCCTGCTCCAATGAGATAAGTCGCTCTAAAAACGAGCCTGAGAGTTTACAGAAAACATTCAGAACACGCAAGCATCACGAGAAAAATTTCAGTTATTTGCTCCATAAAGCACTTAAATCACGTTTTAATCAGAAAATTTCAGTGTTTTTTAGAAAAAAAGTTCGCTTAATTAAAAAAATATGTTATTTTTCATCTGTATTATGCAGTTAAGCTGTTATTTTGTATTTTTTTAAAACATATTTTTCGTTAACCATTAAGAGGGAATAGTATTATGCCAGTTAAGAAAGCAGGGAAGACAGCCGCTAAACCAGCCGTTACTAAAAAAGCAGCAGCGCCTGCAAAAAAAGCTTTAACCATTAAAGAACCATTAACCAAAAGTCAAATTTTGGCTCATGTTGCTGAAGCGACTGAACTGACCAAAAAACAAGTCACCGCAGTACTTGAAGAGCTAAGCGCGTTGATTGAAGGATCAATCAAACCACGCGGTCCAGGTGCGTTTACGTTACCCGGTCTTTTGAAGGTCAATGTTATTAAAAAACCTGCGAAGAAAGCACGTAAAGGGATTAATCCATTTACAGGCGAAGAAACAATGTTTAAAGCAAAACCTGCTCACAATGTTGTTAAAATTCGCGCGCTTAAGAAACTTAAAGAAATGGTTGAATAACCTTTTCGTTTTGTTTGAAAAAAAGGGCCGAAAGGCCCTTTTTTTTATTTTAAAATCCCCAGCTCAAAATCCCCCGCTCTCAAGCGAGCCACCCCCTTTTGCAAAGGGGACAATTTCAATCGCTATTGCCGTAATGTAATTTCCATCCGCTTAATTAAAAATACCTTACAAAAGCAATGAAATAATTCATTCAAATATTTATACGATCTTAAACACTTAGTGACAATCACGACTGAAAGCCCCCTTTGCAAAAGGGGGCCGATGAACTACGTTCGTCGGGGGGATTTTGCGCGATAAGCCAACACCGTATTTTTCAACAACATCGCCACCGTCATTGGCCCAACGCCGCCCGGCACCGGTGTAATCCATTTTGCGCACTTTTGTGCAGACTCAAATTCAATATCTCCGACTAATCGTCCTGATTCTAGTCGGGTAATGCCAACATCAATAATCGTAGCACCCTCTTTAAGCCATTGACCTTTAATAAATTCCGGCTTGCCAACCGCACTCACTACAATATCAGCGCATTGTAAGTGCTTCATTAAATCACGTGTATTTCTATGACAAACCGTCACCGTAGCGCCCGCTAATAATAATTCTAATGCCATGGGTCGACCGACAATATTAGAGCTACCGACAACCACAGCATCTGCATTTTTAAAATCACACTGCACATGATTAAGTAAATGCATCACCCCCCAAGGCGTACAGGGCCTCAATGCTGGGCGCCGCTGCGCTAAACGACCAACATTGTAAGGGTGAAAGCCATCAACATCTTTGCTGGGCAAAATTGCTTCTAGCAACACATCAGTATCAAAATGAGCAGGCAAAGGAAGTTGCAATAAAATGCCATCGATATGAATATCATTATTCAAGCGGGCAATTAATTCTAAAAGGTCGCTCTGCGTTGCCGACTCAGGCAAAGCAAATTTTTGTGATTGAATTCCCACTTCACGACAAGCCTTTTCCTTATGCGCCACATAAACTTCTGAAGCGGGATCATGACCGACAATGACCACAGCAAGTCCAGGCGCTCGACCATGTAGCACTTGAATATCAGCAACATCACGCGCAATTTCTTTTCGCACATCTGCTGCAATTTTTTTTCCGTCAATAATATTGGCAACCACTATTCCACCGTCGGTTGATAAATCACTAATGTCTTACCAGGATGTAAAACTGTCTTTTCCGTAACAGAAGAATTCCAACGCTGAATATCTTGCACTGAAACTGAAAATTCTCGTGCAATTTTCCCGAGACTATCTTTCTTTTGAATAATGTAACGAACTTTCTGCAGCGTTTTTACTGCCGACTTATCGGTTGAGGTTACTTGCGGCGGAATATTTAATTTTTGACCTATTTTTAAAGTATCTGAAGATAAATTATTATACGCGCGAAGATTTTCTAAAGGAACGCTTAAACTATTAGCAATGCTGCTTAAAGTATCTCCTTTACGCACACGGTAAACGGTCACCGCTTCCGGGGCAACAGCGGTCGTTTTAACTTTCGGAGGGTTATCGGCGACCATAGAAGCCTTTCTAACGCTGGAGCTCGCTGCCTTCATCGCGGCAATCGGTGATTCAGCGGAAACACTGGTCGGCAACGAATGTGACTGTGAATTCGGAATAAAAATCACATCACCGACATGGATCAACGCATCTTCTAATTTATTAACTTGCTGCAATATTGCCATCGTCGTATGGTATTTTGCGGCGATCTTACCCAAAGTATCTCCCGATTGAACATCGTAACGTTCCCACGTCACACGATTACTTCGAGGCAATAATGCGAGCCCTTCTCTTAACTGCACTTCATTTTGAATCGGCACAACAATCAAATAAGGACCATCAGGCGAAGTAGCCCAACGATTAAATCCAGGATTAAGATTCATCAATGCACTTAAAGACAAGCCGCACAATTTGGCTGCCTTAGCTAAATCAATCTGAGATCCAACGTCAACTTGTGTTAAATAAGGTTTATCAGGAATCACCGGCATATCTAAAGGATATTTTTCTGGGTGTGCAATCATTTCAGCCAGCGCCAATAATTTTGGAATATACATTTGCGTTTGTTTGCCCAAAGGGAGTGACCAAAAATCAGTCGCATCACCACTCGCCACATTTTTTTTAACCGCATTGAGGATCGTTCCCTGCCCTGCATGATACGCCGCCACAGTGAACATCCAATTACCACTAAAAAAATTCTGCAAATAAACCAAGTAATCTAGCGCCGCATTCGTCGAAGCAACGACATCACGGCGTCCGTCGTACCACCAGTTTTGCTTTAAGCCGAAATCAGTCGCTGTCGCCGGCATCATTTGCCACAGGCCGGCAGCACCTGAAGTAGAATAAGCAAAAGGATCGTACGCACTTTCAATAATAGGCAGCAATGCAAATTCAAGCGGTAAATTACGCTTTTTGATTTGCGTCACAATATAATACATATAGGGGCGCGCATTGGTAGCAGCGGCGCGAAGATACTTTCGATGCGCCATGAACCACGCAATCTGCTCTTTAACTTCAGGGCGCTCAGCTTGATGGTCTAAATGAAATTCTGTTTGAAAAACATGCCAGATGTCACCATTACTCAATGATGCGCTTTGAATCGAAACAGAAGCGGCAGGATCATGAGGATAAACAACACGAAAATCAGCCTGCGCCAAAGATACAACAGACATAGCGACGAATAGGCTCAAAGATGTCCTAAGATAATGCATCACTCGACAGGTTCTGGCATTTTTCTGCACGTTCACTGTTCCTCACCCGATTTGAGCGCCGCACTCAAAACAGATATACTTATTCGGGCGAGAAATATAAATGATCTTACGCATAAAGTACAGCAATCCTGGCAATCACTAAATGCTGCAAAAAGATAAAAAAGGAATATAACCGTGATTTATGAGCACATTCCTCACAAGTTACACGCACGTTTAGAGAAGATAGAGCAAGAGCTTATTGCACGCTTTTCTTCTAATAGTGTGATTGAGAATACCCTACTCCTGGGTGATCCACGCCAAATTGCCTTATTACAAAGCTGTCGAAGTCAATATCGTCATTTAGCCTGCGGCAACTATCCTGGGTTCCAATTTAAAAACACACAAGCACAAGCGCAAGCACAGGTCTATTTCAGTCACTTTACCGATTTACCTTACGCAAAAGAATCAATGGATTTCATTATTCTACCGCACGTCCTGGAGTTTTCCGCAGAACCTAGCACAGTGCTCGAAGAAGCTGCTGAATGCTTAAGCCAAAGAGGCTCGCTTTTACTATTTTCATTATCGCCTTTTAGTCGCTTTGCGCCACTATTCCGTCAAAATAACGAGTCACACTTTTTGCCGCTCTCTTTATCAAGCGCGCAAAATTTATTAACTGCAAATGGCTTGCACATCGCCGCCTCACAATCTTTTTTTTCACTGCTTGCCTACGCACCTGAAACAAAATTTTTCCAGTTGTGTGAAAAAACTGTGATGCCTTACTTACCTTTTCTATGCAATGCTTATTGGATTATTGCTCGAAAAACAAACACACCTGTGGTACGAGTTCCATTAAAATCTTACCTAACACAATCCCGCTCAATTGCTTTAGAAGGCGCTTGCGCAGCTCGATCAGGAAATCCATAACCTATGTCTATCGTACACATTTTCACAGACGGCGCATGCCGCGGCAATCCTGGCCCCGGTGGCTGGGGAGCACTATTGCGATACGGCAATCAACAAAAAGAAATCAATGGATGCGAGGAATTAACCACAAATAATCGCATGGAATTAATGGCCGCAATCAAGGGGCTAGAAGCACTCAGCAAGCCTTGCCAGGTTATTCTTACCTCAGACTCAAAATATGTTCTGCAAGGCATTACCGAATGGCTGAAAGATTGGAAAAAACGTGGCTGGAAAACGGCAAGCAAAGCCCCTGTCAAAAACCAAGATTTGTGGCAAATACTCGATGCGCTCAATCAAATACACACCGTGGAGTGGCAATGGGTCAAAGGCCATAGCGGCCACCCAGAAAATGAACGCGTCGATCAACTTGCTAATGACGCCATTGATACCCTGTTACTCAATCACCAACCTTCTCAGGAAAAATAATGTCACGACAAATCATACTCGACACAGAAACCACTGGCCTTCGCCCCGAAGAAGGTCATCGTATTATTGAAATTGGTGCAGTTGAAATTATCGATCGTCGATTCACTAAAAACGATCGGCACATTTATATCAACCCCGAACGACCTATCGATGAAGGCGCATTTAAAGTTCATGGCATCAGCACACAATTTTTAAGCGATAAACCCGTGTTCGCTGATATTGCCGAAGATTTTTTAGATTACATTAAAGGTGCAGAACTCATCATTCATAATGCACCGTTCGATTTAAATTTTTTAGATCATGAATATCGCTGGCTCAACAAAAATTACTCTAAAATTCACCAATACTGCGGCATTATCGATACACTCGTGATGGCACGCAAACGCCATGCTGGCCAGCGTAATTCGCTCGACGCCCTTTGTAAGCGTTATGAAATCAACAACACGCATCGTCAACTTCACGGTGCACGCTTGGATGCTTTATTACTAGCAGAAGTTTTCTTACGCATGACCGGAGGTCAAAATAGTTTATTTGATCTTACGACTGCTTCTGCCCAACGCACCATCATGCCGCAAAAACACTCAGCTGAAACCATCACAACAAATGACAATTTGCAAGTCATCTTGGCCACTGATGAAGAGCAACAAGAGCACGAAAAATATCTCGCCAAAATGAAAAAGAAAGGTGCATGCGTTTGGAGCACAGACGAATCATCTAAACCATAAACGCTCAATTGCGCGAATGCTTATAAACAATATTTCTCGCAGCATATTACTGTAAAAACACATATATGGCTTCTCAATCAAAATACATTGCGTGCCGGCGAGCACAGATGCCAATCCACCGGTTAATACACGATCATCAATCAATACCACTTTCTCAGGACTCACCTGCTCTTTGACAATCACCGATAAAAGCCCGTCCGGATACGGCTTTTGTTTCGCTACTAAAAACTGAATCTTCGGGAAGTGCTCTGCAAAATAGGCTTGCCGTTGCGGTGTCGGTTGATTTGAAAAAATATAAACATGATCACCAAAAATAGTTTGCGCGGTTTCTAACACTTTATCCACACCGACATATAATTTTTTTTGCTTATCCGCTGCTAATACGCCATCAAAATCCAAAACGAGCACACGAATTCCTGAGTCATATAAATTTCGCCAATCAATTGACGTAATATTTTTTGCATAGGGCAACGACTTAAGTTCTCTTTTATGTTTAAGCGCTTCGCGCACTGCGAAAATAAATCGTTCTATCATGAAGACAATATCCTTTTTAAATACAGTGCGGTGGTTTGGGCAATCCCGCAATAAAACTAATCGTAAATAACGGACGCTCACCAAATAACTGCATGAGCTCTAGCATAGTCGATGCATGATTTTTTGAATGAAGTGTTTTAATAAAAATCCGCATTGCAGGATGACGGTTATTTATTTGATATAAATTTCGTAGCGCGTAAATAATCTCCCAATGCCTTTTCGACAAAGAGACCTGGCATTCCTTAGCCAAATTAAGCGCTACGACTTCATCCCAAACTTGATTAACGTTCGCGTCCACTGAACATCGCAAAAAGATTTAACAAGTTAATAAATAACATGTAAATATCAAGATATAAAGCAATCGTCGCCATGATGTAGTTGCGTTCGCCACCATGAATAATGCGAGCGGTATCAAACAAAATAAGCCCTGAAGCAATAAAAGACGTAGCCACAGAAATTGCTAAATATAAACCCGGCATTTTTAAGAAAATATTCGCAATGCTTCCCACAATCACAACGATCAAACCGGTCGTCATAAAACCACCGAGCATACTAAAGGTTTTTTTAGTCGTTAATGCATACATCGACAAGCCTAAAAAAGTGATTCCTGTCGTACCGAGTGCCGATATAACAATGAATTCACCATTTGCATAGCTTTTCAAGAACATCCCGACAATAGGCCCCAGCATGTAGCCTATAAAACCTGTAAACACAAATACGCTCACCAACCCCCAAATACTGTTTTTAAGATGGGTGGTCAAAAACAGCAACCCAAACATACCAACCAATGAAAGAAGGATGCCCATGGGTGGTGCTTGAGTTGCAATCGCCACCCACGCAGTCAACGCACTAAACAAAATCGTTAAACTAAGTAATAGATAAGTATTTCTGAGCACGGAATGCTCAGTAATCAGCGATTGGCTCGCTGTAGCAGCAAAAACTTGTGGTTTTATTGAATCCATAGCACTTTCCTTTTAATTTACTGTTGACGCTGAGACAAATATTGTTAACAATACGCCTCCAAGTTAGACATTATACCTGAAACGTTATAATATCTCACCTCATGTTTTTGGAGAGATGGCTGAGCGGTTGAAAGCGGCGGTCTTGAAAACCGTTAAGGTGGTAACACCTTCTAGGGTTCGAATCCCTATCTCTCCGCCACCTTTATTGTTGTTGGAGTATTACTTTGATTAAAGTCCTGGTTGTGGATGATCTCGATTTAATACGCGTCGGCGTCAAGAGTCTTCTTGATTCCATTAACGGCATTAAAGTGATTGGCGAAGCTCAAAGTGGCGAAGAAGCGATTTCTATCGCACGAAAATTTTCCCCTGATATTGTTTTAATGGATTTGCAAATGCCCGGCATGGGCGGTCTTGAAGCGACTAAAAAACTCGCACATTACGTCCCTGACACCAAAGTCATTGTTCTCACCGTGTGTGAAGAAGAGCCTTTTCCAACGCGCTTAATTCAAGCTGGCGCCATGGGTTACGTGACCAAAGGGTGCGGTAAAGATGAAATGATCCAAGCTATTCGCGCCGTCAATAGCGGACAACGCTATATTAGCCCTAAAATCGCACAAAAAATTGCTTTGCAAAATTTGACTCAAGGTCAAAAATCACCTCTCGAATTACTCTCTGAACGTGAATTACAAATCATGATCATGATTACCAACGGCCAGAAAGCCGCTGAGATCGCTGACATTCTGTGTATTAGCCCAAAAACGGTGAATAGTTACCGCTATCGTATTTTTGCAAAATTAGGCATCAAAACCGATGTTGAATTAGCGCGCTTAGCCTTACGCCTGGGTCTTGTCGAAGACCAACCCAATAATCAACCATAATGCGCACTGACGACTTCGATTTTCATCTCCCCGACCATTTGATTGCGCGATATCCCACGCCAAAACGCTCTGCCAGTCGTTTATTATGCTTAAATCGCCATTCAGGCAATATCCGTCATCAACATTTTTACGAATTAGCTGATTTATTGTGTGCCGGTGATTTATTGGTTATGAATAGTTCGAAAGTGATTCCTGCGCGCGTATTTGGCCAAAAAGATTCTGGCGGCAAAGTTGAAATGTTGATTGAACGCATTCTTACAACACAATCCGCACTCGTGCATTTGCGCGCCAGCAAAGCGCTGAATCCTGGACGTATTTTGTTGCTTGGTGAAGCACAAACCCCCTTTAAAGTACTCGGTCGCGAAGGGGATTTATTTATTATTGAAAAACAAACCTTGACGGAAACATTATTGAAATGGCTACATCAATATGGCCATATGCCACTTCCGCCATATATGCATCGCGAAGATGAAACACAAGACCTTGAGCGCTATCAAACCGTTTACGCACAACAAGAAGGATCTGTCGCCGCCCCTACCGCCGGCCTGCATTTTGATGATACCTTATTAGAAACGCTACGCAAAAAAGGCGTTGAAACCGCGACGCTAACTTTGCATGTCGGCTCCGGCACCTTTCAACCTGTGCGAGTCGATGATATTAAAGACCATATCATGCATAAAGAATGGTTCTCATTACCCCAAGAAACCTGCGATGCCATTCATGCCTGCAAAGCACGTGGCGGACGCGTCATTGCGGTTGGAACAACCACCGTTCGAACACTGGAAAGCGCTGCACGCAATAATCCGCTTTTAATTAAAACAGAACAAGACACCGACATTTTTATTTATCCTAGCTTTTCATTTCAGATTGTCGACGCCATGATTACGAACTTTCATTTGCCGAAATCAACTTTATTGATGTTGGTGAGCGCATTTTCGTCACAAAAAAATATTATGAACGCCTACGAAGAAGCTATTCGAGAAAATTATCGATTTTACAGCTATGGCGATGCGATGTTTATTGCGTCACAATCTCAACCCTGCTGATTATGTTGACAATCCCATGGCGCTCGCGCGCAATAATTTTTACCTCTTAATTTTGATTTAAGCTACTTTATTTATAGTTAACAAGCTCATCATTTTATCCAATAAGGTGTTTATATGTTAAAGTTTCCCGGACCTGAATCTACTCCATTCAGCATAGTGCTTAGTAAACAAATAGCAGATCAACAACGTGAATCAGACCAAAACTCTCAGGACTTCCGGTTTTCATTGAAGAACTTTAAAGATGAGCTTAAGCTGACGAACCCAACTCTTGTTTCAAACTCTTCTAACACAAGTTTAATAGATATGTTTTTAAACCGCTTAGAAGAAGATTTACTGGTAAAAAGAAATTTACTAGAGGAAACGCAAACTCTTAAATATGAGAACTATCTCTTCGGAACGCACGCATTTAACGAAGATACTTCTTTGTTATCATGCCTTTATATGACAGCCTGCTTACAGGATCCAACACTAAAAGCAAAAAAAGATTTTTCTTATGATGAATTATTGGACGCCATATTTAATACTTTAGACATTGCCTGCTATATTTATGTTAAATGTACATTTCCAGCGCGTGGGCTTAGTTTAACCATTATCGGTTCAGAACAAGAGCTTCAAAAAATAGTGGATATCGCAACTAACATACAGGCTCAAACAACGGATCCTAAATATCTCATCCATTATTTCGATGTCGAGAAGCAAGAAGATGTGAATTTGGGGATGTTTTCTCCAGAATGGCTAGCAATTGACAAATCTGTGAGTAGAGCATATCACTCGGCTTTTGAAAATATCCCTGTCCATGAAATAAGATCACATTTCAATAGACCTCCCAAGATTGTAAAATTACTTCAGACTTCGTCACAATCAAACTATTCTCAGGCAATGCAGAGTGGCATTAGCCAGTTTACCGCAAATTCTGAAAACAATGACAAACAAAGTAACCTCTCGAAGCGCGATTCATGCCTGCTCTCTTAAAAACCTTGCAAGGTGGATGAGGCGTTTTTGCTGAAATCCACCTTATCTAGTTGCTGGAACGAAATGCCGGAATGAACAAAAAATACAAATCGACAATAACGACCGCTCACCCCAGCGTAGGCTGATCTTCAACACTGAACAGCATTTAGCCATAATGCGGCGCTATAGACAAATAAAAACCAATATTGAATGCTTTGAATTCTAAAAATATTGCTTCATAATGTACGACCTACTTTAAATGAATTGTTTAAATACTATGAATAAAGCGCTTGTTTCTATCACATTAAGCATTCTGGCCGTTTTACTATTCGCCGTACTTATTTTTAACAAAGTGCAACGCGTCGATCTACCTCCCGCTCAGCAAATTAACATTTCAGGACAACCGACTATCGGCCAGGGCAAAATAACTATTGTCGCTTTTGAAGATATGAAATGCAGCAACTGCAAACGCTACGCCACAGAAATTTATCCGCACATTAAATCGCATTATATCGACACCGGCAAAGCAACTTATGTTTTAATCCCGCTCGCGTTTATTCAAAATTCAATTCCCGCGGGCAATGCAGCGCTTTGCGTCTATCATCAAAAACCGGAATTATTTTTTCAATATGTTGATTATTTATATCAACATCAACCGGATGAAGCATTAGATTGGGCAACGCCTGAAACACTCACACAATTTGCACAACAAGTTCCAGGCATTGATATGCAACGCTTTGCAGCTTGCATTCAAAACAATACTTATTACACACAACTACAACAAAATTTGGGATTAGCTGGGAAAGTAATGGGCGATACGATTCAAACCCCAACACTCTATATTAATGGATATCTTGTTACACCCATGACAATTGAACAAATTGAAAAAGTTATTAGCGTATTAAAATAATAAAAAGGCGATCCAACGATCGCCTCTATCATTTACCCATGCGGATGAGTCATCTCTTCAGGTTTGACATACTTATCAAATTCTTCCGCCGTCAAATATCCCAAAGCCACGGCTGTTTCTTTTAGATTAGCATCATCATGGAGTGCTTTATGCGCAATTTCAGATGCTTTATCATATCCAATAATTGGGCTTAATGCCGTCACTAACATTAACGAATTTTTTAAGAAATAATCAATCTTCTTTTTATCAGCCTGCAAGCCATCTACACAAAATTCTTTGAATAGCAAACAACTATCCGCCAATAACGTGGCCGATTGAATATAATTAAATACCATTACCGGCTTAAAGACATTCAATTCAAAATTTCCTTGCGAACCTGCAAAACCAATGGCCGCATCATTGCCAAACACTTGAATGCAAATCATCGTCAGCGCTTCACACTGTGTCGGATTGACTTTTCCCGGCATAATCGAAGAACCTGGCTCATTCGCTGGCAAAATCAATTCACCTAAACCACTACGCGGACCTGAACCCAACCATCGCA
>JAZKAS010000030.1:19565-22177 GCA_040389005.1 Pseudomonadota bacterium | reverse complement strand
TTCATCAAAGAACAGGCTAATGTTTTGAGAGCGCCATGTGCAAATACCATTGCATCATGCGCAGCCATGGCTTGGAATTTATTTTTCGCTGACACAAACGGCAAATCCGTCATTTCTGCAATATGTTTCGCGGCAATATCAGCAAAATCGCGATGTGCATTAATCCCCGTTCCCACCGCGGTGCCACCGATCGCTAATTCATATAAACCCGATAAGGTTTGTTGAATACGTTCAATATTGGCATCCAATTGCGCAACATAACCAGAAAATTCTTGCCCCAAGGTAATCGGCACTGCATCTTGCAAATGCGTTCGTCCAATTTTAACAATCGGATCAAACTCTGCGCGCTTTTTATCCAAGGCATCACGCAATGTTGTTATGGCTGGCAATACTTTTTTAACGGTAATTTCCGCCGCTGCAATATACATGGCTGTTGGAAACGTATCATTTGACGATTGCGACATATTGACATCATCATTCGGATGCACAGGTTTTTTGCTGCCCAATACACCGCCAGCCATTTCAATCGCACGATTACTAATGACTTCATTCACATTCATATTGGTTTGCGTACCGCTGCCGGTTTGCCAAATACGCAATGGAAATTGATCATCATGTTTTCCAGCGATCACTTCATCTGCCGCCGCAATAATCAATTTTGCTTTTTCTTCTGGCAACAATCCTAAGTGTTGATTAGTCATCGCTGCTGCTTTTTTCAAAACACCAAAAGAATGGATTAATATCGGCGGCATAACATCTATGCCACTGGCAAAATGATGCAAGGAACGCTCAGTTTGCGCGCCCCAATACACATTCGCTGGGACTTCAATCTTGCCCATGCTATCGCTTTCTGTGCGTGTTTGTTGGTTATTCTGAATAGTTGACATGATTTCTCTCAAATTATTTCATAGTGTATGAGGATACAGAATAGGAAAAATGATGTAAACCCAGAAAAACAATGAATCATTCTCAAGTAGTAAAAAAATCCAACTGGGATTTGCATCATTTTCATCCATTGATTGCATAAAAAAAAACAATACTTTCTAGGGTATGTTTTTTATTTTTTTTCTCTATAGTTTCATCGAACATTTTTTCTAAGAATATAAAGCACAAAAAATTGATTAGGAAGTAGCTATGTTTCAATTTGCCAATAAAAATACGCAAGCAAGTACATTGACGCACCTACGGGGGGCGCATACTCTTCAAGCAGTAACGCAAGTAAAAACACTTAAACACGTAGAAAATGTACAAAAAAATATTTTTGAATTGTTTAGAGCACATAAAAAAATAAATGATATCGTGCACAATACACAAAAAGAAATCTATCAACATTTGAGTAAAAGTGACTTAGAAACAAAATTTCGAGTGAGCCAAGTGATTGATGATAACCAATTGTATAGTTCTATTATCACACTGTTGAACGGTGACTTTGTCATTGCTTGGGCGAGCAATGTTGATGATGGGACCCACGCGATATGTGCACAAATGTATAATGCAGATGGAAGTAATAAAGGGGAACCAATCCAGGTCAACGCTTTCACTATAAGTGATTATCAATGGCATAACCCCTCTATCGCAGCATTGATGGACGGTGGATTTGTTGTGAGTTGGAGTAATAAAGGCCCAAATTATAGTACCGACTATAGCGTGTATGTGCAGAGATACAATGCAACGGGTAGCCCAATAGGAACTCAAACCCAAGTCAATACGCACACAGCAATGGATCAAGACTACACTTCTATTGCCGCACTGGCTGATGGAGGCTTTGTAGTAAGCTGGACTAGTGATGCACAAGATGGTTCAGGCGCTGGAATCGCTGCACAAAGGTATGATGTAAATGGCAACAAGAATGGCACTGAGATACCGGTAAATACAGAGACAAACAACCATCAGTTCGAATCCTCTGTTGCTGCACTTGCTGATGGTGGCTTTGTCGTTATCTGGGCAAATTTTCAAAATGATTTTACAGGTGGCATAAAAGGACAACAGTTCAATGCAGATGGCAGCAAAAGGAACGCTGAGTTTCAGATAAACGATTATAGTGCAAACTCTACATTTGCTCCTTTTTCACCTCGTATTAAAAGCCTTCCTGAGGGTGGTTTTGTCGCTTGTTGGTATAATATGGGCTTTGATAGCGCAGGTTATGGTCATGCATATGGGATAGATGCACAAATATATACTTCTGGAGGCAGTAAACGTGGGCCTGTTTTACAGGAAAGCACATCTGCCTGGGATCCTTCTATTTCCGTACTTTCGGATGGTGGGTTTGTAATCGGTTGGAGCAGCGATCGCGGCCTAATGGGACAAATGTTTCAAGTAGATGGAAGCAAAAAAGGATCTATGTTCCAAATAAGTACTAGCGGCAGCCTCCCTTCTATTACGGGGGCGAACAATGGGGGCATTGTTGCTGTTTGGTCTAATCGTGATTCAAGTAGCAATAAAATATATGGACAACGCGTTGATGCGAATGGCAAAAAAGTTGTTTTTTGTCTGCCGGGAGCATGCTTAGCGATCACTCCAACACCCCGGGCTACGCCTCATCCCACCTTTCTGCCAACACCTAATCCCACATACGTTGATAGTACAGAATATGAGGTCAACACATATTTTTC
>JAZKAS010000030.1:7214-19555 GCA_040389005.1 Pseudomonadota bacterium | reverse complement strand
CTTTGGCGCCTCAATCGCAGCACGTGCTGATGGTGGGTTTATGGCAAGTTGGAGTAATTATTATGAAAATCGTGCTGATGCTAATGGAATAATTGTACAACTATACAACAAAGATGGAAGCAAAAAAGCAGGCGCGCTACAAATGTGCCTAACGAGTGGATTTTATCCAGTTCTTACGGAACTTACTAACGGTAATTTTGTTGTAAGTTGGCAAGGTTTTTCTGAGCAGGGAGTATCTGCTCAAATGTGTAATGCCGATGGAAGTAAGAAAGGCCCTAAAATTCAAATTAATAGTTATTCAGTAGATTTTGAGCAACATCCTTCAATAACAGCACTTTCAACCGGTGGATTTGCTGTAAGCTGGACTGGTAAAAGCCAAAACAGTCCAGGGTATGAAATATATGTACGACAGTTTAACTCAGATGGATATAGAGTCGGAATCGAGACTCGCGTAAATAATTATACAATGAATTATCAACAATATTCTTCCATCGCAGCGCTCATTGATGGTGGCTTTGTAGTAAGTTGGATAAGCGATGGCCAAGCAGGGTACGGAGTATATGTACAGGCATTCGATGCCAATGGAAATAAAAAAGGAATTGCGCTAAAAGCAAATACCTATCAAGGAAATCCAGGTTATCCTTCGATTGCTGGATTACCTAATGGAGGATTTGCAGCAAGCTGGATGAATTATGGTACCGATAATAGATTTGGAATATATGTGCAGCTGTTTAATGCAGATGGAAGTAAAAAAGGAATTGAAATAAAAGCAAATGTTCGCCTGATTGATTCTCAACCTTCCTCTGCGATTGCGGTGCTCGTAGACGGTGGATTTATTGTAAGTTGGAAAACATATGATGTAGATAATGGATATGGAATAGGTTTTCGGCGATTTGATGAGAGTGGAAATATCATAGATGGAGAAGATCAAGCGAATACTTATCCTGTCGCTTATGGGCTTGCCACACCTTCTATTGCCGCATTTCCTGATGGTGGATTTATCATAAGTTGGGAAAGTGCTGAGCGGCACGCAGTATCCGTGCAACGATTTGATGCTCAAGGCACTAAAGTTGGACTTTGCCAGCCAGGACTATGCTTGTCTTCTATCCCAGTAGTTTTACCAACACGTTTTCCGGTGCCATCTCCAACTTTTCAACCTTCCGCTTTTCCTCGCACTCAAGAAGCGCAACCGCTTTCTATAGGTATGATTATTGGTATTACATTAGCAGGGGCGATTGCAGCACTGTTAGGCATCTACTTAATAAGGGCATATTTCCACCGTAAAGCCAATGCCTATCACGAAGCAAAGCAGATGACACCCTCAGCGCCAGAGCTATCAGAGCCATCAGAGCGACCAAAAATAGTTAACCATGATGAGCTACCAATACCGATTGCTATTGCTACTCCAGTGAATTTTCCTGACCATACAGAAAGAGAGATTGCCGCTCAGCCTCAATTAGCTGCTGTTAATTTTTATTTTTTCTTTCCTCAAAATAACCCGGATACACAACATGAACAAAAAAATGAAAAAGAATCAGAAATGCGTTGGGAAGACTGGTTAATGTAATAGGATGAAGTTGCGCATCAGCCTTGCCGTAATGATTTGGCAAGCCTCCCTTAAAATTTCTTATGTAGAAAGAAGAAGAAAATTTAAATACAGTAAAAAGTACTAGGTTTATGTTAAGTATTGATAAAAATATAGCTATTTAAAAAAAAATATCTACAATCGCGTTTAATCATTCAAAAAATACACGATAAATGACAAAAGAAACGGATTTTACGCAACTCGCTTTTAAAAAATTGACTGAGTTACGGGGTCATCTCAATCATGATCCGTCAAAAAATTTTTGTCGCGACATTATTTCCGCCTTAGAAGAATTTTGTACAGAAAATCCTCAAAACCCCAGCATGTCATTACAAGATAAAATTTTTTCACTCATGCTAAACAATATGATTGAAAACAAATCAGATCATCTATTTCATAAGCTACATCGCGACGTATTGAATTATTCTAATGCTTATGTCGCTATTTTAGATAACGATTCAAAATTTATTAGTCTAAATAATAAATATGCCAAGGTGATTGGCTATCAGGATCCCGGGCAAGTATTAGGCTTATCATATGATCGCTTTAAGTGCGAGGCTGCTGAAAAGGCCTGTGTTTTCAGAGATCAAGACATCTCAGTTTTAACAACACATGAGCCATTATTTTTCCTAAGTTATCACCGTTACAGTGATGATGACTGGCATTTATTACATGGCGAAAAAACATGCGTTTTTAATCATGAAAAAAAAGTAATTGGGACTTTTTCAAAATCAACCGATATTACTGAATCAGGTTTTGTAGATATTAGCCGTTTTCTACTGAAAAACAGCAAAAAACACTTTGGGAAAATGGCGAAAGAAGCATTTACTTTTTATATTACACAAGAAAAAGATATATTTAATTTGTCTCGAAAAGAACAAGAAGTCTTATTTTATTTTATACGCGGAAAAACTTCACAAGAAATTGCTCAAATATTATCCCGCTCAAAACACACTATCGATATGCATGTAGAATCAATAAAAAATAAACTCGATGTTCTTAATAAATCTCAATTAATTGAAAAAGCGATTATTGAAGGTTATATGAACAAAATACCTGAAACTTTATTGAGAGAAAAAATAGCCCCAGATTTTAACTAATCTAGTTTACAGAGAGAACTCATGTTTAAAATAAGCCGATCAATATTTCCACTATCGCAAAAAATATTTTCAACAACAAAAACAATAAAACCATTATCCAGCTTTAAGCGCGATTTTGAAATTGCTCCTATTCTCCCAGCATTAGAAGCCACAAAAAATCACATCATTGAAAAGGGCGGATTTTCGGAAGATTTTAAAAGCAAAACAGTGATCGGCATGGCGTTTCACGGCTATGGCACAAACATGTCTTTACTGCATGCACTCCTTGAACTTGGATTTCCAAAGCATTTTCTTTATGTGGCTTGTAAACCACATTCACTCGATGAACGTGTTCGTCAATACTGCAAGACAATCGGGGTACGATATATTGATTTTTCAGATTATACCTATCAGTTTACTGACTTTAAGGAAACATTTTTTGAAGCAGGCACCTATCCTGTCGGCTATTATTATGATGCAATGAAACAGTATTATTCAAAATTAGTTGAAGCACAAAGTCAAGATTTACCAGAAAGCAAATTGTATGCTCATGTAGACAGCTTGGCAATAATTGATGAGGGTGGACGTTATCATGCTGAGTTCGATAAAGAAAAAGCCAGTTTTAGGAACTATAAAATAGTAGGCATGGGACATTCAACATCCGATTTGAATGGAAAAGAAAATAAAGATCTTACTTATTTAAAAATAGCCATGGGACGAGCTGTCATTAAAACCGCTGTAGAATCAGAAGACATTTCAAGCTCTAATCTAGCAATGGTTGATTTAGAATTTTCAGAATCAACCACAAAAGACCTTCATTATGGTGTATTAGGTTGCGGAAATCTTGGCGTTAACGCTATTCGTTTGCTCACTGCCCAGGGAAGAAAAGTTTTCTATTTCGATACAAAGCGTGAAAAATATACCAAATTTCATGATTTAATAATCGCCCACCCAGAAAAATTAGTTGAAGCAAATAGCCAATATGATTTATTTCAAATCAGCGATGTTCTTCTTAGCTGCACAGGAAGTGATGTGACGAAAAACATATCATATT
Organism: Pseudomonadota bacterium; assembly: GCA_040389005.1. Lineage (GTDB taxonomy): Bacteria > Pseudomonadota > Gammaproteobacteria > JAGOUN01 > JAGOUN01 > JAGOUN01. The sequence goes on along the minus strand of JAZKAS010000030.1, from coordinate 15,837 downwards.
CTAAGTTAACGCTTCGAGACAACAGCCCGATTAATAAAAAAGTTTTTTTTAATTTCGCTTCTGGCGAAAAAGAATTTAACCATTGGCTGCGACAATCACAAGATAAAAAAAATCCACGCATCATTAATCCAAGAACAAAAGATTTCCCGGAATGGGATTTAACCATGGCGGATGGGCATACTCTAACAATTAAATTTTCAGGCATGCCAGCAAACATGATGAAAAAAGGTATTCACAATTTACCTAAAGAAAAAGCACAGCTAATTCGAGCAATGAAGTTAGCAGGCATTTACCAGCTGGATGATTTACTAAAAGTGATGAGAAGAATACCTGAACAATATCTTAAAAAAGAATACCACCCAAGAAACTATATAGACTTGGATGCAGATTTGCAATTCTTTATTTTAAACGCTTATTGTGCTGACATGATAAAAGAAAATCCGCGGGATGCTGTAATATATGAAGGAATATTAAAAGGCCTACCTTTATCAGAAATAAGAAAACAATCAAAATGTATACCGCAAATGAGATTAAGTGACTTACATTCACTCGAAGCACACGACACCTTGGTCCATTCAATTGATAAAAATGATTTTTATGTGGCGAGAAGAAAAACGATTGATAAAATTGACCGTTGTTTTTCACAACCTGAGAATAATATATTAACTTTTTGTTTATATGGCATAGCTGGCGCTGGGAAAACACAAATCGCTAATCATTACTATATTGAAAATTTTCAAAACTATGACATAGCTCTTTATTTTTATGCGGAAGACCACACTTCTTTGCCGGAGCAATATAAACAAAAGCTCGAAAAATATAATAACCAAAAAACATTTGGCAATGAACAAGAAGTAATTAATGACTTTATCGAGTGGATGGAAAATTCCACCTCATTTTTATTAGTTTATGACAATGTCGAAAATCATAAAATACTTAAAAAAATGTTACCTAAGATGGCAAAAAATAATAATGGCGAGCATCATATTCTCATCACATCAAGAACTCAAAGCGGACTTCATTATGCGGAAGTACCTGCCAACATGGAGAAAGATGAGGCGCGCGAATTACTTGAAGGGCTTTTACAACAAGGTGGTTACAAAGGCAATGATCATGTGCAAATTGATGTTTTGACAGAAGAACTTTATCACTTCCCTTTGGCTATTGCACAAGCAGGCGCTGCCATTATAGATGAAGAAAATCCTGTAACGATTACACACTATTTGAAAAACTTTAAAGAAAATAGAGAATCTTTTTTAACATCCAAAAAAACACTACCCTGGGATTCTTCAGCTCATGAATCATTATATATTAGTTGGCTGATGATCAAGAAAAAACTTTCAGTATCGTCATTGCCGTGGAAATATGTGCTACAGATTATAAGCGTTTTGCCAGCAGATAAAATTGCAAAAAGTGTGATTGAAGAAGAAACAATCAAGTTAATAAGCTTAAGACAAAAAAAACACAAAATGCCAACTGAATTTATTGCATATTTATCAGGAATTTTGGCATCAGCAATAAATATTCGCGCAGAACCAAGCACTTTTTTTAACAACGTGTTTTTAACTGTTTCTTTAACCACCTCATTTCTTTTCACTAAAAATAAACTATTAGAGAGGCATGAAAAGAAATCAACATATGACTTAGAAAAAAATATACATGAAGTGCTTAAAAAACTAGTGTCTTTTGGCATGATTTCCAAAGTTGATGTGTCACATTATAGCATACATCGATTAACACAAGAAATGCTTTTACTTGAACTACAATCAGAAAACCTTGAAAGCACGCTTTCTCGCATGCAGGCATGGACTAAAGAAATTGATTCTATGTTTAACGATAATACTTTTACACAGAGTGATTTAGAAAGGGTTGCAAGCAACTCACAATACTTATTACGTTTGTTTGGAAATCCAGACCTTCTTAAATATCACATACGAGGAGATTGTGTTTACACAGACGAAATAACAGTGCCTATAGAAGTCTATCGCCGCAAGCATGATGACGGAGACATAAAGGGATCTGAGTATTATTTTGATGTGTTTGGAAAATATTTACAGTTTTGTTTGCAACTTGTAAGAGTGCTTATTTATTTGAAAGAATATGATCAATGCAAAACCATATTAAATAATATTTGTTTGCAGTTATTTGATTTTTATCAAAAAATAACCATTTCAGACAAAGTCATATTCTTTAACTATATTCAAGAAATGAATCTACTTATTCATCAACTCAATGCCCATTTTAATGAATTATCTTCGCAAAAAATCAGCTTTAACAATGATCTATTAAAAATGAAAAATCTTCCCGCTATTTCAAAAAAACAAATTGATAGAATCCCAGAGCTAGAGAGCGAATTAGAAAATTACATTATCTCGCAAAAAAAATTACTAAACACAACTTCATTTTTCTCATACCATTCTCAAAGTAAAATTAAAAAACAAATTGAAGCAGCAGAATGGCTGATTGATAACTCACCAATACCATCGGATGTAGATACATTTGGAGTAGCGCCGCACCCCTATTATTTTTCAAAACTCGAGTGTCACAGAGAAGCTTTGAACGAGAGCAAGCTGAATGCAATCATGACAAAATATTATCCTTTAGTTTTGAACCAATATACCGAAGAAATGCTGAGAGAATCTACAAAGTGGTGGCTTAATCAAAAAAACGTTAAACAAGAATCGCCTTTTTCTTGTGAGATAAAACCAAACTCAACTCCCAAGATTTGAGATAAGTTTTTCTAGTCCGCCATCAACAAACTTATAACGTACATCTTTTGGCATTTTTTTCCATTTGCTTTCCTGTTGTATCAACACAGTTATAAGTTAAATTACCGGCGAAATTTTTTATCATCAAAACGCCATAATAAGCTATGGCGGTTTTTTTCTCATTTAGTCTTACTTTATGAAATAAACTGCCATAATATCCTGCATATGCTGCCAAACCAAATTTTTCTGGTGGTTTCACAGTATTATCAGGAAGGCTGTGTTTAATCGTTACTGGCTCTAAAAATAAACCAATAGCACTTTCTATTGCTGCGGTAACGGTCGCAGAAAAAAGACAAATCATAAACTTTTCACGAATAGTTTTGTCTTCATAAAGGCCCATTCCATCTTTTATATATTTATTAACTCCAAAAAATATCGAACAACGAAAAAATTCTTGGCACCCGAATACCAAAGTATTAGTAAAATAATATTTATATCTATCGGGTCTATTCCATAAGCGTTGGAAAGCCACCTTATACTCATCTCCAGCAGCTTTATTATTTTGAAGAATCTTAAAAAAATTGGTGATTGGCGAGAAAACAAAACCACATGCGCCAGCGCGTCCCATCATAAATCCAAGCTTATGCATCTTCTTATCTTCTTTATTATACTCTTCTGGAACTTCAAAACAGCGCTCAAAAAGCTCAACAGCCAGTGCGGTTATGACTTTTTGCGCAGTTCTTGCCAAGCCGCCTACAAAAACAGCATTAGGATCTTGATATAAATCTTGAAACATTTTAGCGTACAAATTTTTTATAAAAGAAAAACTAAGCTCTTGCCCTTCACTCGCGGCTTTAACAACCTTCACAAAAATAGCTGAAAGCGGAATAGCTACAATATTCGCTAATCCACCCGAAGCAGTTGCAGTCAACGATGCATAATGATTAAAAGGCAATGCTTTTTTCTCACTAACATTGTAATTGTTACTTAATTTATACAAGATTAACCTACTACTTCTAAAGTTTTTTGTATTTTAGTAACAATTAAAAATTTAAATACCGTAAAAAGTATTAGGTTTAATAAAAAAATAGCTTAGAGTGATTCCAATGCTTTACTCACCGGCTCATATACATTTTTCGATAAACCTGGGTATTGTAAAACTTTATCTAACGCGCGCCTCATCAACTCAGCACAATGGGATTCAAAACGCTTCCACCCTAATAATGGCTCAATGATACGCGCCGCCACCATTGGATTGATTTGATCAAGCATCAAAACGGTGTCCGCACAAAACTCATAACCTTTTCCAGAAACATCATGAAAATTCAACATATTGCCAGAACAAAAACCACCAATAAGTGCATAAACGCTATTCGGATTTTTAATATTGAAAAATGGTTGCTGCATCAAGCTTTTCACATTAGCTAATGTATTAGGCAAATGTGATTGCGCCTGAGCCATAAACCATTTATTCATCACCAAAGGCTCATGCTGCCAACGATCTTGAAAATGTGACAACGCTTCAATTCTTTCTAAACAATCGATATGTGACAATGCACTCAGCGCCGCAACACTTTCTGTCATATTACCCGCATGATCAAATTGTTGTTTCGCCAAATCGATATAGGTTTGCTTATTTAGCGCGGCCAAATAATGCAATGCTAACGCACGCAAACGACGACGCCCCATCGCCGCAAATGAATACGCATGATCATCACTGGCAAGCGAATGATATAAATCCAACCATGCTGGTTCATGCTGCGATGCAATTTTTAAAAATAACTGTCGACGCGCTGTTGAAATTTTTTCTACATCAATCACTTCAACACTTTCATGTAAATATTTCTCTGACGGCAATGACAATAATTCTGTTTTTAATGACAAATCATCAAACGATTGATTTAAAATTTCACCGATGACATGAAGATAATGTTCATTCGTCATACCTTCTAATATAATTTTAACCGCTAATCGCTGACCCGCATCGCAACGGTTAAACCCATCCGTGTCATGTTGAAATAAAAATAATAATTCATTTTCAGTATAAGGGAAATTTAGTTTAATAGGCGAAGAAAAATGACGATTGAGTGATGGAACGATGTTGGTTTCAATGTTTTTGAAAATAAATTGTTGTGTTTGTTTTTCCAACAACAACACTTCCTCTATCATCGCATCTTTTCTACCCGAGTTGTCGTCATTGCGAGTACTCGAAGCAATCCAGTTTTTTTCTTTCGGATAGATTGCGTCGTCGAATACTCCTCGCAATGACGTCAACGAAGAAACCGATAGCAATGCCGTAGCAACAGGAATCATCATCGGTTGCTTATCATGCATATCCGCAGTTGGCGGAATAATTTGTTCCATAGTTAATGTGTAGGTTTTTTTACTTGCATCATAAACACCATTCGCATTCACGACAGGGGTGCCTGCTTGTGAATACCATAACCGAAATTGTGACAAATTACGGCCTGAAACTTCTTGCATAACATCCACGAAATCATCGGTTGTCACCGCTTGGCCATCAAACTTTTTAAAATAATGGTTGCACGCTTCGTGATAAAGATCAGCGCCTAAAATCGTTTTCAACATACGCACGACTTCACCGCCTTTATTATAAACGGTTCGCGTATAAAAATTATCAATCGCGATGTAACTTGCCGGACGCACAGGATGCGCCATCGGCCCTGCATCTTCTGAAAACTGTCCATTACGTAAATCTTGCACTTTGCGAATGCGATGCACTACCGCAGAATTATGATCTTCATCGTAAGATTGTTCACGAAAAATGGTAAACCCTTCTTTTAAACTCAATTGAAACCAATCGCGACATGTGACACGATTGCCACTCCAATTATGAAAATATTCATGCGCAACCACCGTATCAATATCCGCATAATCTTGATCCGTCGCAGTTTCTGAATTCGCCAAAATATATTTGGCATTAAAAATATTCAGACTTTTATTTTCCATCGCACCAAAAATAAAATCATTCACAGCGACTATATTGAAAATATCAAGGTCATATTCGCGACCATAAACTTCTTCATCCCATTTCATCGATTTTTTTAAACATTCCATGGCAAATGCGCATCGTTCAATATTTTGCTTTTCACTGAAAATATGTAACGCAACTCTTCTGTCAGACATTGTCACAAAATGATCGGTGATTTTCGCCAAATCTCCCGCGACTAATGCAAATAAATAACTGGGTTTTTTAAATGGATCTTCCCAAAGTGCGAAATGCTTATTGTCTGGCAAATCCCCCTCTTCCATTAAATTACCGTTGCTTAATAAAACGGGATATTGTTTTTTATCCGCAATAATTTTGACTTGATAAAACGTCATCACATCGGGACGATCTAAAAAATAAGTAATTTTTCGGAAATATTCGGATTCACATTGTGTACAAAAAATATTATTTGAAATATATAAACCTGTCAATTCTGTATTCGCTTGCGGATTAATTTCCGTGACAATTTCTAATAAAAATTCATCCGGTACATTAAATAGGCGCAAACCCTCTTCTTCTTGTGAAAATTGCACTGGTTTTTCATTGAGCAAAACAGAAATAAGTTTAAGCTGTTCTCCATTTAAAAATAAATCTTGAATTTTTTTATCGCGACGCTTAATCGTTAATCGACTAGTAACGTGTGTTTTTTCAGGATGAAGATCAAATTCTAAGGCGACTTGCTCAATAGTAAACGCACTAGGTTGATAATTTTTCAATAAAATTTCTTTATTGGCTGCAATATTCATCATTAATTCCATATCAGATCCATGCCGATAACTTATCAGTCACTTCTTTTAATCTTTAGCGCTATTATAGGCTAACTTGGTTAATATTTATATATAATCAACCGTACGAATCGCCTCATTGAAAATCACTCAGTGCAATTTTAATGACCAATCATACAAAGAATTTACGCAAGTCCCGAATTTAAAGCTTGAAAATTGGGCCTTGACCTAGGTATTGTCTACTTATGTATTTTGGACACGGAACGCTATGGATTATTCCTCAGTCACATTAACTTTTACTCTTGTTGAGACCCCAGAACAATTGCGTTTGCAGCTTTCAGGGGGATTAACGCGCTTTACGCTGCCAGTATTGTCACAGTCTTTTCAAGCGGCAACACTAAAAAAACCAAAAAAGATCACTATTTGCACTCAATCAATCACAGCTTGGGATACCGCTGGTTTAATTCAGTTAGAAAAATATCTGGAACAAACGAATCAACAAGGAATTCTTTGTGAACTAGAGCCTTTGCCGCATTATTTAGAATCGCTTTGGGCGATGGTGTCTGACCCAGCCAAGCGCGCGGATATTATTCCAGAAAAAACTGAACTCAAAGGTTTAGAAAAGTTAGGCCAAAGTGTTGCGAGCATTTTTGTTTCTCTAAAAAAGACACTTGAATATCTTGGCGAGATTATTGCTTGTGTTGGCTTTTTAATTCGTCACCCACGTTCCCTAGATTACAAAAAGGTCTTGTATTATATTCAAGAGGTCGGACCGAACAGTATTCCGCTGACTTTTTTAATTGGTATCTTATTTGGATTGATCATGGCATTTCAATCCGCTGGATTATTGAAAAGCTTTGGTGCAGAAATTTATGTGGCAAACTTAGTTTCTGTCGCATTAATCAAAGAATTGGGGCCATTATTAATGGCGATTATATTAACGGGCAGAATTGCATCCGCATTTGCGGCTGAAATTAGCGCCATGGAAGTGAATCAAGAAGTCGATGCACTGAAAGTCATGGGCTTAGACCCTCTTCCGTATTTAGTTTTACCGCGCTTGATAGCCACCGCTTTAATCGCTCCTTTTGTAGCATTATTTCTGGATTTGTTTGGACTTTTGGGATGCGGCATTGTCATGATCGCAGAAGGATTTAGCCGTCAAGTTATTATCGAGCAAATGTTTACCTATCTTTCGATTGGTGATTTCGTCAGTAGCTTTATTAAATCGATGGTGTTTGGTTTTTTAATTGCAGGTATTGGTTGCTTTCATGGCCTCAACAGCGCGAGAAATGCCGCTGCAGTAGGAGAATCTACCACACAAACCATGGTAAGTTGTATTATCATAGTCACTATGACAGACGGTTTGTTCACGACACTACTTTTTTATCTCAATATATCATGAGCATTATTATGAATTCTGTCATCAAAGTAGAACACTTAAATATTGCGTATGATGATTTTATCGTCTTACAAGATGCTAATTTCGAGGTCAATGAAGGCGAAATTTTTACAGTTTTAGGCGGTTCCGGTTGTGGAAAAACGACCTTAATGCGCCAGCTAATAGGTCTAGAAAAGCCGAGCAGCGGTAGCATTTTCATTAATGGCATTGATATCACGCACGCATCGGCCAACAGCCAAAAAATAGTGCATCAAAATATGGGTGTGATGTTTCAAAGCGGCGCTTTATTAAGTTCGCTAACATTGCTTGAAAATGTATTACTGCCTCTGAAAGAACATGCACACCTGCCCGATGATCTTGCGATAGAATGCGCACTGTTAAAGTTACGTTTAGTGCAACTCGAAAAATATGCTCATTTTTATCCTGCCAATATTAGCGGTGGAATGGTGAAGCGCGCTGCAATTGCACGCGCCATGGCACTGGATGCACGTATTATTTTTCTCGATGAACCTTCTGCAGGTTTAGATCCGATTAGCCACGCTGAATTAGATAAACTAATTGCGGATCTTGCGCATAATTTCAATATTACATTTGTGATCGTCACGCACGAACTCGCTACTATCACGTCTATTGCGGATCGCGCCATCATGTTAAATAATAAAAAAATTGTTGCGCAAGGAACAATTTCCCACCTTATGCATGAGGTAGATATCCCCTTTGTAAAAGAATTTTTTAATTTACCCGACACTAATAAAAAATAGGAACATTGCATGACGACTCA
>JAZKAS010000030.1:2244-7204 GCA_040389005.1 Pseudomonadota bacterium | reverse complement strand
ATATTTTTAGTCTGTTTAGGTGCCGGCAGTTTGTTTAAACCATCGCAACTCGCTGAAACGTATTTTGATGAATCCGTACAAGGTTTAAATGTCGGATCACCGGTCAAATATCGAGGCGTAACCGTTGGTAAAGTCACGGCTATCGGCATGGTCAGTACGCTTTATAACACTGCCAATGACTCGACTTTATCGAATCAAGAACAACGCTATATCTACGTCCAATTTTCGCTTGCACAACAGCTTCGCCATTCAGAAACCAACCCAGAAAATATCCAAAAAATAATTCATGGTTATGTGAAAAATGGTTTACGCACTAGTTTAGCTACGCAAGATTTAGTCGGTAATGCGTATCTCGCACTTAATTTTAGTGAAAATAAAACAGCGCCGATACTCCCTATCAGCTGGACACCGACTTCGATTTATATTCCTTCGACACAAAGCACGCTTTCACAAGTGACTGACAATATCAGCAATATCGCTTCACAGCTAAATAAGATTGATTTTGCAAAAATTATGAATGATTTTGATCAACTGACGCTTACACTTAACAAAAGTGTAAGCGATATACAAGCGGATCATTTGAGTCAAAAATTAAGTGATGCTCTTACGCAAACATCAACTGCAATGCAGCAATTAAACTTACTTAGCACAAAAGCGAATTTGCTCGTTGCCAATCAACAAAAAAATTGGGATACAACGTTTTCAGAATTACGTCAAATGAGTTTGAATCTCGCCTCTATGAGCAACACATTGAAAAACAACCCTTCTGCTGCGATCTTCGGATCGCCCGTACAACCAATGGATCCATCACGATGAAAAAAATAACCGCCCTAATAACACTCAGCACTTTATTAACCGCGTGCGCGAGCCATAAACCAACACCGCCGATAGAAACCTATTCTCTACCGTCAACGACTCTGACACAAACTGCGACTTTATCGAAACAAGACAACGTTATTCGCATGATGCCAGCGACTATTGCGCCACAGTTCTCAAATGCTGCGTTTATTTATCGCGTCTCTTCCGTGCAATATTTGACAGATCCTTATCGACAATTTTTAACTGCGCCGAATATTGAAATCAGCAGTTATTTAGAAAATCATCTTGCTGTTTCGCCGAAGATGATGCTTATTTCGTCCGATAATTTGACGCCTGCAAATTTTGTGTTACAAGAAAATATCACTGAACTTTATGCTGATTATCAAAATAAATTAGCTCCTGAGGCCGTTTTAAGCATTCAGTTTATTTTATATCATTGTGATAATGGCGTGATGAAACAAGTTGGCACGACAACGCTTAGTGAAAAAACAAGCATCAAACCAAATGATCCGACGTCGTTGCTTGCAGGATATCAAAGTAATCTTGATAAAATGACAAAAAAACTAAGCCAATGGATAAATTTAAAAAAATAGGATTCGATTTTACTCTGTACCAGACAATTTTTTAATGCCCCCGCAGATTACTCATGACAATAGCGACGGAGATCACCCACTTTGAAAAAGGGGGTCGATCTCCCTCGCTACTGCCATCATTAGCCTGGAGGAATCTCAAAAAATTGTCCGGCACAGAGACCCTTTGTAAAAAATAGTTTAAATTTAATACTGCGTTAATTTTTATCAAGGATACTATTCACTCTATATTACTCACTCAAAGAAGATATCATGAAACTGGCTGATAAAGTTCTTGTCTTGCTATCAGAACACCCCAACACCGTTATGCCAAGCCAATTGCTTATAACGCAATTAGATCACTTGGTCGAAGAACACGTGAGAAATAAATATCACCACATAAGAGACATAGAGGAACATTCAATAAAAGAACACTTGCTTGAAGCAATGATGACTCTTGCTTTTGGTAAAAAACAAGAACCACTTCATATTTTACTCAATTATTGTTTTGCAAAACATCCAGACCTGATAGCCTACTTCCATTGTAAAGATCCCATAGAAGCGCAAGACACAGACAAATTCCCTGATTATATTGGTGAGACTTTGTTGATGAGTCACGCATTATGCGCAAACAATGACAGGGTCGCTGAATTGTTGGCGCAAGGTGCGAATGAAAACATTGCTGCTTTTAGTTATTTGATGACTGGGAACATGGAAGAAGTCAGAAAACTAAAACCAACCACATCATCAACTGACATTATAGTGCTAGCTTTATGGGTGTGGACTTCGTACGGTCTTGCGACAATGCCTACTCTCGCATTCCTAGGAACGTTAATAAAAGACACTAATGCCGTGATGAGCGCCTTATCACCTGATTTTCAAATCATGATAGGCCTCAGCGACGAAAGACATATAGATGCTTTCCCACCAATAGGCGATGTTTATTTCAATCATGCACGCGGTACATCGCGGTTATTGCAGATAGCTTTGTCGCATGTAGCGCGCCAAGAAAAGACAAGAATACTGGCGAAAATTGCAGCTGAGCAAGCACAAATTACAGCAGAAAATTCGAAAACAAACCATTTAGAAACTCAAAAAAATCCTTCTGATGCCGTCGTCAGTATTACACGCAATTCTATATTTGCAAAACAAGAAGAAAAAGCTGCTCCTGCTCATCTTTTCTATGCAAAGGGACGTAATTTTAAAGTGCTTTAAGCAAAATAATAGCCGAAATTTTCACGAAGAGTTAGGCTGTTTTTTATATTTAATGAATAAATGATCTGGAGCACATAATGAAAGTACGTGTTAATCAATCAATTGGGTTATCTCAATTACTGCGTTTTATATCTGCTGCAACTGTCTTGTATTTTTTTACTATTTTAGCTCATGCAGAGGAAGTTACTTTATTAAATGACGGCAGTATAGGCACACAACCTGTCGATATTAAGCACTTTCAAAATCTTTCTGAGTTACTTAACATCATCCCTGAAGTTCAACAAAATGAACCTGTCGATATGACTGCGTGCCACATAAAAATCCCAGAATCACATGGAAAAAATAGCTTTGAATCAAAACATAGGTTTACTATTTTTTCTTCTAAACCGACACTGCTCATGGCAAACTTAATTGAAAATGTGCCTATATTTTTTTCAGGAAAAGCAACAAAAAAAACCAAACAAACACAAGTTGCTATGTTAAAAAAAGTCTTACCGGCCGTAGGCAATCAACAATTACTTGCACGAGTTTTAGCCAACCCTAAATTTAAGTTCGTCATTGATTATAGCCACGGTCTACATAAAACATTGAATTTACCGAATGCTGCAGCAGCCACTCAACCCAGCCCCATGCTAATTATATTGACCCCCGCTTTATTTCTTGACGAAACTTACTTGCTTCAGCTGTTAAGAAACGAGTTTGCCTCGATGAATGCCATGATTGCTAACGATTGTCTTTTAGGTTACTACGATACCACTATTGGGAATCGCGCCTCGCCTTTTGCATTATACTGGACGCCTGAAAAATTCCCTAAGGTAACGCTCAATGAAAAAGAAGTTAATATGAAAATGGACTTATTTTTGTATCGTATGAAAGACGCTTATCAAAAGCTGATAAACGAAAAGGATTTAATTTCATCCATGCAAAAAGGAACAAAAAAAACAACAGAGTGGTATAAAAAATTTGAAGCATATTTAATGGCTTATATACCCACATCAACAAAGTATCGATTCGAAAACGATTTTTTCGATAATTCTGCATTAGTAAGAAGCACAAGAAGCAAAACCGGCAACAATCTATTTGACACCAAGTATATAACATCTGCCTCCGGAAAGTCTGCGCACTATCATTTTTTTCATAATAGTGAAAAGCATTACTCTGATCATGTCACGTTACTTGGATTTCCGTGCGACCCTCATGATTTATCTAAAAAGATTATTTTGTTTTATGACAATCTTGTCGCACACTACGAAATGACCATGGGTTCAACAGCGCCTGAGTATGCATCGAAAAATGAATTAAATCGTTATGCTGAATGGTTCAGTTATTTGGAACAAGACTATTCTGGAGATTTTTTGAAATTTTTATTTCCTGCCTATTGCGATTATATGACTGAGTACACACAACAACACATGGAAAATTTGGCGGAAAAAAAACGTAATTACTGTAGCTTCTAGAATGTCAAAATTGGAACACAATAAAAAAACCCTTCAAATTGCAGCGATTTAGAGGATTTAAGAAAATAGAACGAAATTGTAGGGGTCGTGCCTTGTGCCTACCCATCTTTAAACCACACCTATTTATTCAAAAAAATGCTTTTTGTGATCAATTGCACTATCAGCGTACCATTTTATAACGCTTTATATGCTTGCCTTGGATCAGTCGGCGCGCCAGGAAACGCCAAGCAAATTTTATTCGCTTTTAATAAATCACTCAAATAGTTTTGCCTTAACCCTCTTGGCGTTCGATTCAATAATTCAGCTAAAACAGGCAAAGGAACATAATGCCCTACACATATCTGAAGAATAATGCTAATCATTGCTTCCCTATCTAGTTTTCCACTGGCTCGCGCTTTTTTAGCTATCTCAAACAGGGCTTGCTTAAAGCCTTCATCCAAATTATTTAAGTCGCCTATAATCGGCACATCTAACTCATCAACTAGCCAACGTCCAAATTCATCTCGCCTCTTATCATCCAGATGTGTGGAGCTCGACCCCAAATGTGTGGAGCTCGACCCCAAATGTGTGGAGCTCAAGGCCAAATGTTCGGAGATACTAGACCCTTTTGCAGAAAACACATCATCCGGCGCAAGATGCTTTGCCCCTGGTATCTGATAAACCATTGCCCGGGTTTTTCCATGAGCTTCGAGAAAACCTTTGTTCGTCAATTTCTTTAAGTACTCACTTAAGTCCCTAGGATGAATATCAGGCAAGACTTCAGCTAATCGAGTGTGTGTGATCATTTTTTCATCTAAAACAAAAGCAACAATCATACGTTCCTGCGGATCAAGCAAATTAAATTTATCACCGTATAAAACTGCCAATTCATCATAAGGTAAATGCACCAAGTCAGCCATA
>JAZKAS010000030.1:0-2234 GCA_040389005.1 Pseudomonadota bacterium | reverse complement strand
CGTTGCTTCCGGCTCATCTTTTTCATATAACTTGGGCGGCAACCAGTTACAACTTTTCCAACCATTATAAATTTTTGGAACACCTGACCCTGCTTTTTCACCTAAGCCAATTTTTAAAAACAAGTCATGCAATATACTGTTTCGACAATCGCTTTCACCACCCTGCTGCGCTTGTGCTACTGGAACCCTCATACCACCAGGATTTCTAAAAATAAACGTATCACGTTTTTTTACAACCAATACAGAAAGTCTGCCACTATAATCTGCATGCACCAACGTATTAATTAATGCTTCTCGCAAAGCAGCATGAGCTGCCGTTGACTCATCTAATCGTTGAGCACCTTTTAAAAGAAAAGGAATATCTAAATCATCAATCAATCGACGATAAACCTTTTGATAAAAATCAAATAAATTTCCGCTCCATGTGCCGTCCGTAATAAATCGATATGTCCAACGCTGTTCGTGTGTAAAATCCGTGTTTTCTTGATAATCTAAAAAATAATTTGGTACCGCATCTTGAATCGCTGTCAATTTACCAAACATAAGCAAGCCAGCTAATGTCATACCCTCTTGGCCTGTTTCTCGATCAATTCGCCATCCACGCATTTTTTTAAAAAATTCAAAATCACTATCTGCTAAAAACGGGTGACTCGGCTTTGTATCGCGAAACATCATTCGATAAGCTTGAAACGTTTCAAGATTAATATCGTTTTCAAAAGTAAATCCACGCAAAATACGACCATCCCGATCTGGCTCTACTTGTTCGGCTAAAAAACGTTTAACAGTTTCATCGTCACAACGACGATCACCTTCACCAAAACGTTTATATGTATTACCTAATGGATTGCCATTTAAAAATACAGGGCATTGTTTTCGCGAAGCTTGTGGAACATGAACAAGAATAATTGTTTTTTGATCGATCGTACGCTCGACAATATCTTGATCCGTTAACAGATTAAAACTTACCTTTTTGGGGTTATTTAATTCGTTGTGAAGTTCATTAATGATTTTTTGGACATTTAAAATACCTTCTAGCTTAAAGCCCTGCTGCGTCTCCCGAACGCCCAATATAATTATGCCACCATGCGTATTTGCAAAAGCACTGTAGGTTTCCCAAAACGTTTTTGGCAAAGCGCCCGCGCCATCACGACCATGAGCTAATTTACATTCAACAGCGGTATAAGTTTCGTTTAACGATTCGATGTCTTCAATAGTTGAAATGTTGAAAGAAGTGATATTCATAAGCGCTCCTAGCATTTAGATATTAAAATGCTTACTCTTATTCTGCAATATCATTAAACCATATCCTAAAGTAGCATTCATCATGTATGTTATTTATTCTAACCTGAGCCCATCTTTCCGTCGTATTCGACCCGTCTATCGTAGGACACTGACCAGATATTTGTTCTATCTTAAGATGCATCGAAATTGAGGCTATTGGTTTTTCAAATGTGGCTAACACTGTAAGAGACAGACAGCTATTTGGAACGGTCGCCTGCTGCTGAGTTGACGGGGTTAAAGTTGGATCCATTAAAGTAGTGCTAGGCTCCTGATATATATTTGATTTTTTAACCAGAGTCATGCGTCTATTATGTATTTTGTATTCAACAAAAGTTGGTTTTTTAGTAGCGACTCTTTGGTTAAATGTAACAAAAATTGAAAGCAGTAATCTTAAAATTATTAACGTAGTAATAATCCCAAAAACAATTGTTACACCATAAGATAGTGGCGAATAATTTTTTAAAGCATTTGTCAAAAATGTAAGAACGGCCATAACAATACTTACAGCTGCACACCATATCGTGTTTCCCCAAAAAGAAAACGACCATTCGAACAGAAACTCAAAAATTTTTTTACGCATAAAAGCTCATCGGGTTAAATTTCAGAATTCTACATTCTTGAGATCAAAATTCAACCAAAATATTTTAAACGAAGAGCCTGATAAAAAGATGGTGCCCGGGGCCGGGGTCGAACCGGCATGGGAGGATAAGTCCCGAGGGATTTTAAGTCCCTTGCGTCTACCAATTTCGCCACCCGGGCATAGAAAGAAAGCATTTGGAGGCTGAGGCCGGAATCGAACCGACATACAAGGATTTGCAGTCCTCTGCATGACCATTCTGCCACTCAGCCAAATTGCCCCATCGGCTTCAACTAAAAAAAATGGAGCGGGAAACGAGATTCGAACTCGCGACCCCAACCTTGGCAAGGTTGTGCTCTACCACTGAGCTATTCCC
>JAZKAS010000029.1:20191-33703 GCA_040389005.1 Pseudomonadota bacterium | reverse complement strand
GCCCCGCCACCGCCAACAATAACCGCATCAAACTCTCGTACTGGAAGACTGGCCATGCGTTAAACTCCCCACATAATCTGAATAAACCACACAAAATAAGCAATCAGCAGTAACATCACGATGCTCATCAATAAAAAACGTAATTTCCAAGGGTATACATAATCGGTAAAAATCGTCCAAACACCGACCCAAGCATGGATAACAACGCTCAAAAACGCGATCAAGGAAACAATCTTGAACCATGTTGGCGCAAAAATTGCCTGCCATTCGGCTAAACTCAGCGGCGAATGCTTGATTAACAAAACCCCCAATAATACTAGGTAAACCGCAAGATAAACTGCTGTTACGCGTTGTAACACCCAATCTCTCACGCCCGCACGTAAAACTGTTCTTGTATTCATATTCATAATAATAGCCATGCCCCCGTTGCGATAATCAGCAATGCACTGATAATAATGACCGTCCAAGCTGAGATGGGGCCACTTTGCTTGGTTTCAAAATGACCAGCATCCATCAACAAGTGACGAATTCCCGCCACGACATGATAGATCAAGCCTGATAATAAGAACCATTCGATTAATTTTACGACAATACACGCATTGGCTTGCTGCAACCACGCAAAGCCTTCGGTTGTAAAGGATCGTTCTAACCCCCACAATACCAGTGGAAGGGCGAGAAACAATAATAAGCCAGAAGCACGATGTAAAATCGAGCTAATCGCCGCGATGGGAAACCTGATGGTCAGCAAGTTTAAATTAACCGGTCTTTTTTTAGACAAAATAAGAGCTCCATTTAAAAAGCAACAAGTGACAGAGTATACCGGCACTTGACTAGAAAAAAAACTAAGCTATCGAAAAAATTCATTATATTGGCCCGCATTAATCTCTCTCTTTAAATTTGTGCCAAAACGCTCTTCTCTAATCAAAATCGTTGTTTTCAACATCACTTCCATAAATGTAATTTGCGAAGCACTAAAAATTTGAGTACTTGCCTGTATTTTTGGCAATAGCAATGAAAGATCAATGTCTTTCTTCATGCCTACGATCATCAGCTTTGTTAACATATCAACAACTTTAATGCCCCCCAAAACCTGAACCCCTGTCAATAAATGATCTGCAATCGTCAGCAAATGATTCGGGTTAATTCTCTCAATTAAGCGATTCAAAATAACCCTGATGTCATGACTGAAGTTAATTATAGGCTTGAATCCGCAAAGCAAGGCCTCGCTAATTTTTAATAGATAATCAGGATGTATTTCTTCTATTCTAGCGTAAAAAGCCTGCACTGCTTTTGTTTGAGGTGAAAAATTATTTTCATGTAGCATAGAAATCAACAATATTATTAATCCATCTTCGTTTAGTGTTGCCATTAGACGAATAAAGGATTGTATCTGCGCGCGAAACTGTTCTTCATTGCTCAGTCCATGAAATTGATCTGTAAACACAAACACAGCCACTAGTTCCGCATAAATTTTTACTCTTAATGGATTATTCTTTTGCATATTTTCAACGATTTTCTCTAAAGCAACAGCGATAGATATGGAAACCCTCTTGCTCGTTGAGTGACTTAATTTTGATTTTAAGGCTTTTGCAATAATAAGTGAATTTCTAGGTTGCTCGGCCAGCTGCGCAAAAATTTTCAACGCGCCAATCTCTTCGTCGTCGCTATTATCTGGATTGTCAGGAGCATTAGTACGATTAAACAAGGGGAGCAGTTGCTCGATAATATTGTTAGCGTCTTCTCTGGATACACATTGCGCCACTTGACTTAGCGCGCCCACCGCTGCCCATACAACTTTTAAATCGCGATCTCGCAATTTTAGCCATAATTCTCGTTTAATGGAGAGTAATTCATCGTCATCGGCACTTTCTCTTAAGGCTAAGCTACCGAATGCTTTTACAACAGCAGCTCTCAACAAAGAGTCTTCCGCATTTAATTTTAGCGACAACGCTTCTTTGATGTGGGGCAGAAACTTGACTTCTATTTTTTCGCTTATTTTTTTTAAAGTACTGACAACCATACACTGAACAACAACATCTTCATCTTGTAATTTTTCAAACAATTTATCTAGAAAATAAGGCCAAGATTTAACATCAATTTTGTCCAGCAGAGCGTTTGAAAGCGCAATAAAATTTTCTGATTCCTCAGCTAAATCTTCAGAAAAAATGGTCTTATCGAATATAATATCAAAACTACGTACTAAAACACCTTGTTCATCGGTGCATACACTCAATACGCCAATAACATACCTTAAGAGGCTACCATCTATTTTATCTAGCATCGACAGCAAGATTTCTGCAATTATAAGCCAATAGCGTCGCTCAATTCTTTCTACTATTTCAGCTAAATTTAATGCGATAGCTACTTGAACAACCGGATGCTTGTCAAGCAGCAATAATAATGTTTCGAGCATAGTAGCCAGTTGCGTACGTGTAACGTTTTTAATTAATACATTTACTAGCTCATAAATTAACCCACGTGGATCCATGTGGTCTTGAGCGCCAACAATAAAAGATAAATTATGAAGTATTGATAACAAACTCGCATCATTAATCTGAGTTTTTTCAGTCAAGGCGACTAAAGCGATTATAGCGCGTCGTTTAACATAAGCATTAATATCGTTAATAAGGTTTAATAGTATGACGTCTTCAAGTTCTTTCAAATGCTTAGACTTTATTTTTTGTATTAATTCCCTAAAAATTTTTAGATATTCATTATCATATTCAGCACTATCAGATAATATTGTATTTGCTAACTTGGGCAATTTTTCGGAAGTAGTATTATCAACCTTGGTGAACCAGTGAGAAATATCAAATGGCCGTGGTCTTGCTTCATTTATCTTTCTTTCCCTTATGCGTTCCATAACTGTCGTAATATCACAGAAATTTTCATTTGGGAAAAGAGATACTGCTATGCAACATTTTTCATCATTATCAAAATTAGAAGATCCTAAGCGATCTATAAGTTTATTTCTTAAAAGTGGATATTTTAATAAATCAAGTCGCGCTAAACGCGGCAGAAGTATTTTTTGAGCAGCAATTGCATCACTTGTGTCTCGCATAAACAATTGAAGTGTCGCGGCAGTTAACGTGTCTTTCGCTCCTGTTATAATGCCATTTCTATCCGTTGAGAACATTTCCAATAAATCTTCAACAGGGGTAAATGCAAATGCCTCAATGTGCACATCTAACGGCATATTCGGGAAAAACATTATTAACCTCCAACATATTTATGAGTAAAATATATAAACAGCAGTATAAACTATAAACTTTGATATTTCATTGTAAAAACTCGCTTTAAAAGCCTGACAATGTAAGCTATTATCAAGTCATGCATCGAAGCGCCTTAGCGCATAAAATCTAGGAAAAAAAATGGCCGATGGTCGCAAGGCAACATTAACGGTTGACGGAAAAACATTCGAACTACCGGTATATTCTGGCACTTTAGGTCCCGATGTGATTGATGTGAGCTCGCTCGCGCAGAACGATATCTTTACGTATGACCCTGGTTTTATGTCAACCGCAGCGTGTAATTCAAGTATTACGTTTATCGATGGCGACAAAGGTATTTTATTACATCGTGGTTATCCGATTGGTCAATTAGCTGAAAATGTATCCTATTTGGAAGTTTGCTATTTGTTGCTGAATGGTGAATTACCAAACAAAGAACAAGCGTCAGCATTCGAAGCAGAAGTTAAACACCATACTTTGCTACATGAACAAGTACGCACATTCTTTAACGGCTTTCGACGTGACGCGCATCCGATGGCGATTATGGTGGGGGTTGTCGGTGCCCTTTCGGCTTTTTATAACGACACTATTAATATCAATGATGCGGATAGTCGCCGTATGACCGCGGTTCGATTAGTAGCAAAAATGCCGACTATTGCCGCGATGTCGTATAAATATGCGCAAGGTCAGCCTTTTATGTATCCCGATAATTCTCTTTCTTTTAGCGAGAATTTTTTATATATGATGTTTGGTACGCCGTGCCAAAGCTATCAACCGAATCCTGTACTCGCAAAAGCGTTAGACAAAATTTTTATTTTGCATGCAGATCATGAACAAAATGCGTCAACATCAACGGTTAGATTGGCAGGGTCTACAGGTGCGAACCCTTACGCGTGCGTTTCAGCGGGTATTGCCGCTTTGTGGGGCCCTGCGCATGGTGGTGCAAACGAAGCCTGTTTAAATATGCTGCGTCAAATTGGTGATGTGAAAAATATTCCAGCGTACATTGCACGTGCGAAAGATAAAAACGACTCTTTCCGTTTAATGGGCTTTGGGCATCGTGTCTATAAAAACTATGATCCACGCGCAAAAGTGATGCAAGAAGCGTGCCATGAAGTGTTGAATGCCGTGGGTCGTAAAGATGATCCGATTCTTGATGTGGCGATTGAATTAGAACGTATTGCATTAAGTGATCCGTACTTCATTGAAAGAAAGCTCTATCCCAACGTCGATTTTTATTCCGGCATCACATTAAGCGCATTAGGCATTCCAAGTAATATGTTTACGGTGATTTTTGCCCTAGCCCGCACCATTGGCTGGATTGCAAACTGGAATGAAATGATGGCGGACGACAATCGAAAATTGGGTCGACCCCGTCAGCTTTACACAGGATCAACAGAACGCAATTACAAAAAAGATAAGTAAATATGAAACAACTTAATAAAGATTTTCTACAAGGTTTTTTGTTTGATCATTCAGATGTCAGGGGCAAGATTGTTCGTCTGAATAATAGTATTCATACCATTATGGAGCAACATGATTACCCTCCGGTGATTCGCTCTATTTTGGGCGAATTACTCGTTGCGTCTGTATTGCTCTCTTCAAGCTTAAAATATGAAGGCCAAATGACTTTGCAATTTCAAAGCGAAAGTGGTTTAAAAATGCTTGTGGCAAAATGCAATCATCGTTTTGAAATTCGTGGATTAGCGCAATGGGATACCTCTGCAAATATTGATGAACTTAAAGATGCTTTTTTTACCGGCCAACTTGTCATTACGCTTGAAAATACGCGCGACAATCAGCGCTATCAGAGCGTCGTTGAAATCAATCATCAAACCATTGCAGAAGCGATTGAAACCTATTTTAAACAATCCGAACAACTTCCTACGAAAATTATTTTAGGAGATGATGCTAAGCATTTTGCTGGTCTTCTCGTGCAAAAAATGCCGAGCCACAATACCGATCAAGTCGATTTTTGGCAACATGTTGAAATACTCACGAGCACGCTAAAACCTGAAGAGTTAATCAAGTGGGATAATCAACGTTTATTAAAAAATTTATTCGTTGAAGAAACTATTCGTTTATATGATGAAGAATCTGTTAGTTTCAAATGCACTTGCAGCCAGGAAAAAGCCGAAAACACCCTGCGTTTATTGGGAAAACAAGAAGCACTTGCCACGTTTTCAACAAATAAAACGCTAGTCATTACGTGCGATTATTGCAATAACCACATCGAGTTTAGCAAACAAGCGGTTGAACAATTATTTCATTAGAATGAATTCGGCGGCTTTGGTCTTGGCAAAGAAGTATTCCGCGCAACAATTGATTGCATTTGATCTTCTATCGCTGGATTTCGTTGCAAATGACTGTGAGTGAGCGCTTTTTGTTGTGCGGCGAATGCGATTTTTGCAGCCATTGAGTACACAGCAAAATCCATTTGCCGCGTTAGCACATCGGAATCTTTAAGATTAAACAGCCCTTTGCCATTATTACCTGGTTGTGCTTTAAGTTCTTTATCTTTTTCTAATAATCGTTTCGTAAATGCTTCGCTGATTAATTTTGCCTGCTCTTCTTCCGTTAACGTTTTCTTTTGCGAACTGCCTGGCTTAGGTTGCGGCGCGTAGTACGCATAACCCGCATCAATTGCACGTGGATCTGCTGTTTCAGGTGTCACCTGTTCAGAAACAGGCAGCGTTTCGGCATCATCTTGCGTAGCATCGTTAGGCAGTGGAGGAGCGCTCGGTGTTACGCTAATATAGCGATTGATCATCTCAGGATTTTTATCAAATTCTTCATAAACGTCTGCCACAGCCTCTTCAATGTCACATGCATTTTTCAATGCTTCTTTTTCTGACACATGACCATAAGTCGCCATCTGTGAAGCAAAACTTCGCATATGTTTTTCGATATTAGACAAATAAGTATCACGTAATTTTTGCATATCCTCCATGAGTGCTTTCATCCACACTTCCATTTCTTTTTGTGCTTGCTCTTGCAAATTAAGCGAATAAATTTTTCTTTCAACCTCTTCATCACTGATTAAGCTGGTCTCTTTTTTTAATAACGGCTCACCTTTTTCTTCATGAAGTATCACAGTCGGTCTATACAAAAGAGGGTCCATTTCCATTTTTTTTAGCCATTCAAAAAAAATGATATTACTCTCTTGTTGCGCAGCGATAGAGCCGAGTATTTTTTGTTTTCCATCAAACGCTTCAATTTTTTCTACTTTATTAAGTTCATTTTGATCGAAAGAAGGTATAGCCATTTTCTCCCCCTACACATTTGAACGGTCTTGTAATTGATAAAAACCCGATGCGCCACCCGTTTCAATAGGTTGCTGAGGAGTTTTTTCATTGTCTTTTTGATTTCCACCAAATAAAAATTTTATACCTGCATTCAACATCCAATCATTTTTTCCACCGCTCAACGTATAAATGTCACGCGCATCGGTAAATAAACTAATATTCGGATTAACAAAATATTCTATTCCGAGACCTGCGCTCATACCTAACAGCGTTGTATTACCCGCAGAGTCATTATTATCGACTTGATTGGTAATACTTAAACCTCCTAACATATAGGGATGAATGATTGCATCAGCGTCAGGATTAAAGTGATAAACACCTTCACCTGAATAAATATAAAAACGCGTGTCTTTATCAAGATTTGAAGGTGTTTCATTCGTCGCCGCTTGGCCATAAAATGCTTCTAAACTAAATTGATCCGAGATCGCTAACCCCGCGCTGAGATTCGCCATCGCAGTATTTTGAAGATCACGTTTATCAGAAAAATGATAATACGCAATGCCCGGGGCAACATAAAACTCACCGGGTTTATATGGGGTATTCGCTTGATTATCAGCAAAAGCAGATGCACTTAAACTCAATAATAGCATTACAATACTTGTTCTCAACTTCATGATTTATCCTTACCATTCAAATTACGCAACTCGCGTTTTAATATTTTACCGACGTTACTTTTTGGGAGACTATCACAAAAATAAATCTTTTTAGGAATTTTATAGCTCGTCAATTTTTTCTTGCAAGCATGAATCAATTCTTGCTCCAATAATCTCTCGCTGTCCCTCACCACGTAAGCGACCACCATCTCATGGCCAGATGTTGTTTTTTCACCAATTACCGCTGCTTCTAAGACATGCGGTTGTTCCAATAAAACATCTTCAACTTCCGAAGGATACACTTTTAAGCCAGAAATATCGATCATATCTTTTTTACGTTCTTTTAAAAAGAGAAATCCTTGAGAGTCTCGATAAGCCATATCGCCCGTCATAAAATAATGATCTTCAGTAAAAACAGCTTTTGTTTCTTCAGTTTGATGCCAATAACCACTCATGACTTGCGGACCACGCACGGCTAATTCACCGATTTCCCCTTCTGCCACAACATTATGTTGATCATCTAAAAACTTGATCTCTGTTGCAAACACCGGCTTGCCTATTGATCCATTATAATCATGATTGGTTAAATCATTCATCGACACTACTGGCGATGTTTCGGTTAAACCATAACCTTCTAAAATCGGCACCTTCGTCAGCGTTTGCCATTTTCGTGCCACTGTTTCTTGCACCGCCATTCCACCTGCCACAACTAATTTTAAGTGTGCTAAATTGAGCGATGAAAATTTCGGGTGCAACATGAGTTTATCAAACAAAGTATTCACGCCAATCATCATAGTAATTGGAAAGCGACTGACATCTTTGATCAACGATGATAATCGACGTGGATCAACAATCATAATATGTTTAACCCCTAAGCCCATCGATAATAAAAAGTTTACTGTTAACGAAAAAATATGATACATCGGCAATGCGAATACATTAATCTCCTGACCTTCTTTTAAAAAATCTCCAAACAATAATCGTGTTTGTTCGAGATTCGCTAATAAATTTCCGTGTGATAGCATAGCTGCTTTGATCGTCCCTGTCGTGCCGCCGGTATATTGCAAAAATGCCAAATCGGTTTTTTCTATCGTTATTTTATTTAAATCTATATGTAATAAAGTGCTTCTAAATTTTATAAACAAATTAGACTGATAAGCAGGAATTTGTCGCGTAATATGCAAAAAAGCTTGCACGCCGATTCTTTTCCAAGACGGCAATAAATCGCCGATCGAAACAACAACTGCAGTAGAAATTTTTACCGTCTTCAATACTTCTTCTATTTTTGCAGCAAAACAATCTAAGACTACAATCGCACTAGGCGCTGCATCTTTTAAACGTATTTCTAATTCGTAGGTTGTGTATTCAGGATTAAGGTTAACAACTACCGCGCCGACAAGATGAGCCGCTATAATACAAGCCGGGTAAGGCATGCAATTGGGTAATAAAATCGCGACACGATCACCCTTCTGGATATTTTTTTGCTGCAAAAAACAGGCAAATTTTTGTGCTATTTCCCAAACGTGACCATACGTGATCGTGGAACCAAATTGCACAAACGCTTCTTGGTTAGTATAACGTTGACAAAAATGTTCGTAATAATCAGCCAGCGAATTAAATTGCTGGTACCAACCTTCTAATTGAGTAGATTGCATGCGTCATCCTTGAGAGTAGTTTTATTCATCATAGAATATGCTGGAATAACAGTAAAGAAGCGGCTCTTGCTTATTAGTCGAATTTAACCAATAATTTGCCCCTAATTTTCTAACAAACGTGAATTTATGAGCACCGCCGGATTCCAACTCAAAGCCTCGTCAATGACGTTTACTTCTTTGACCCTTTTTACGCCAAACCTTGATCTAGTCGAAGCACAGCTCAAAGCGTTAGTTGCTAAAACACCGAATTTTTTTGATGCCACGCCTGTGTTGTTAGATTTAACGACGGTCGAAACACATAACCTCCCCTTAGATATTTTAAAGTTATTAACTATTCTGAGGCAGTATCGTTTATGTCCGATTGGTGTAAAAAGCTATAGCAATGAATGTAAAGAGATCGCAAAATCTCAAAATTTAGCCATTATTGCACAAACAGAAACTGCCGTTGCGCCTATTGAACAAGCCGCGCCAGAAATCATTATTGAAGAAAAACCCGCTGCGCCAGCGATTGTCACTGCAAAAATCATTGATCAACCTGTACGTTCTGGCAAACAGATCTACGCAAAAGGCTGCGATCTAATCATTACATCAACCGTTAGTCATGGCGCAGAAGTATTGGCTGATGGTAATATCCATATTTACGGAACACTGAATGGCCGCGCATTAGCCGGTGTTCAAGGCGATATGAACGCTAAAATATTTTGTAAAAATTTAGATGCAGAATTGATTGCGATTGCTGGAAATTATTTGGTCAATGAGCAAATTCCTGATGAGCATAAAAATAGCAGTCAATTTTTAGAAATTTTTCTTGAAGGCAATAAACTTCAATTTAAATCAATCTAGATCGAAATCCTGTAGGGTGGATTAGGCGTACATAAGAAAGTTGCAAATATAAAGCACGAAATGATAGATTAATGAATAGAACGATAGACGAGGAAATTTTATGGCGCATGTAATCGTAGTAACTTCTGGCAAAGGCGGAGTGGGAAAAACCACTACCAGCGCTGCCATTTCAACTGGCTTAGCCCTTTGTGGCTTTAAAACCGTCGTCATTGATTTTGATGTCGGGCTTCGCAACCTTGATTTAATTATGGGGTGCGAACGTCGTGTCGTCTATGACTTCATTAATGTCATTAATAAAGAAGCGACTGTTAAACAGGCTCTTATTAAAGATAAACGTTGCGACCAACTGTTTATTCTACCTGCTTCTCAAACGCGCGATAAAGATGCATTAACCACCGAAGGTGTTAAAGAAATCATCGATGAGCTCAAACAAGAATTTGATTATATCGTTTGTGATTCACCTGCCGGTATTGAAAAAGGTGCAATGATGGCGATGTACTTTGCCGATAGCGCGATTATTGTCACGAATCCTGAAGTTTCTTCAGTACGCGATTCTGATCGTATTTTAGGCATATTGAATAGTAAATCGCATCGCGCGACCCTAGGCCAAGATTCTATTAAAGAACATTTGCTGATTACGCGTTATTCAGAAGCGCGTGTGAAAAAAGGCGAAATGCTCAGCGTGCAAGATATTCAAGATATTCTTGCGATTCCATTATTAGGCATTATTCCTGAATCACAAGACGTGTTAAGCGCTTCGAATGCCGGGGTTCCAGTGACACTATTTGATGAAAGCGAAGCAGGTATGGCGTACCGACGTGCGATTGCTAAATTCATTGGCGAAGATAAAACGCCAGAGTCTTTCTTGAAAAAACAAAAGCGCGGTTTATTTAAACGGATGTTTGGTATTGGCGAGGAAACAGCACGATGAGTATATTTAACTTTTTACTTCCAAAGAAAAAATCTGCGAATCTCGCCAAAGAGCGTTTACAAATTATTATTTCTCATGAGAGAACAAATAATACTGCGCCCGATTTTCTTCCACAGCTTAAAAAAGAATTAATTGCGGTGATTGCAAAATATATGCCTCTGCAAGAAGATCAAATTAATATTCAAATGCATCGACAAGACAATCATTCGACGATTGAAATGAATTTTGTAGTGCCCAATGCAGATGAGTAAACAATTTCGGGCAATATTTTTAAGTATTGCCCTATTAACTTCTTTTTTATTTACTTCCAATATTTATGCTGATAATGAAAACGCTCGTCTCTACAAAATATCTGTTCTTATATTTAAACACTTACCAGCCGACAAAAATACGTCAGCGCGCTTAACTAACCGTTGGACAGAAAAAAATTTTGAAAAAAGTATTAATATAGACTCATTACCCGCAATTGCTTCAGCGCTTTCAGGCTCTAATCAGACACTCTCACGCGATAAAACATATACGCTCATTTATAACCACGCTTGGATAGCGTCACTTGAAAATGAAACTCCGACGACATTCCATTTTCATAAAGCCTTTGATAATAACGATTCTATTCTCGACGGCTTAATAAATATTACATTAAAATATAATCTTGACGTGCATTTTCAAACACAATTACTTGCTAAAAATAAAATCATAGCGCTGGATGAGACCTATCAAACCCCCAATAATCAATTGCAATATATCGATGGCCCTATTTATGGTGCTTTAGTATTGATTACACATGACAACGGACAATAAATGCAATGATTAGTGTATTTGATCTTTTTTCAATTGGTATTGGCCCATCAAGTTCGCACACGGTTGGGCCGATGCGCGCGGCACGTAAATTTGCTGAAAAAATTACTCACTCTGATCTTTTAAATAAAACACATTATATTACAGTAGAGGTTTATGGTTCGCTCGCCTTTACAGGCAAAGGTCATGGAACGGATAAAGCGATTTTAATGGGTTTAGAAGGTGAAGATCCCGAATTTATTAATCCTGATTCTGTTGATGAGCGCATGAGAAATATCGATGAATCTCATACGCTGTTTCTCAACCAAACAAAAAAAATTACCTTTAATCCAGCATTGCACTTAATATTAAATTTAGAAACGTTATTACCCAAACATTCCAATGGCATGAGTTTCAAAGCATTTGATGCAGAAAGTAATCTTCTTGTTCATGATATTTATTATTCCATTGGCGGTGGATTTATTATTACCGAAGACGAAGCCGATGTAGGAGCTGCCGGTGGTCGCCCTTCCGCTAACGAAGATATTACCTCATGCCCTTATCCTTTCAATAACACCGAAGAACTTATGGCACAATGTCGCAAACATCATTTGACCATCGCAGAATTAATGATGGCAAATGAAAGCTTCATGCACGGTGAAGAAAATGTACGCGCACGTCTTTTAAAAGTATACACCGCGATGCATGCGTGCATAGAAAAAGGCTGTCAAACCGGTGGCATCTTACCCGGCGGTTTAAATGTTAAACGTCGCGCAAAAAATCTGCATGAACTATTAATGAAAAAAGGTAAACCTACATCGTTTGAGCACATAGATAGCATGAGTTGGCTCAACTTATTTGCTATCGCCGTCAATGAAGAAAATGCCGCTGGCGGTCGCGTTGTCACTGCGCCCACCAATGGCGCAGCGGGCATTATTCCCGCAGTGCTACATTATTATTTAACTTTTTATACTCATACAAATGGTGAAGAAAAAATTATTGAATTTTTACTTACCGCTGCTGCCATTACGATTTTATTTAAGAAAAATGCCTCAATCTCTGGCGCAGAGGTCGGTTGCCAAGGCGAGGTTGGTGTCGCCTCCTCAATGGCCGCAGGCGCACTCACCGCTGTTTTAGATGGTACACTTGCGCAAGTTGAAAATGCCGCTGAAATCGCAATTGAACATCACTTGGGAATGACATGCGATCCTGTTGGTGGGCTCGTACAAATTCCGTGTATTGAACGCAACGCGATGGGATCTTGGAAAGCTGTGAATGCTATGCGCCTTTCAATGGAAGGTGACGGTACCCATAAAATCTCTCTTGATCAAGCGATTCTCACCATGAAAAAAACCGGTGAAGATATGAATCATATTTACAAAGAAACTTCATTAGGTGGGTTGGCCGCAAGTTACATTGAGTGTTAAAGAGCTACTGGAAATAACACGCTTGATGCACTATATTCCCGACAGGTTTTATTAAAAGATATAGGGTTTGTATGAAAGATGAAGAAGACTTAATTCAGGATGTTTTAGGTCATATTTTTTCTCTCGTTACAGGTGCAAGTAGAGGAGTACGTGGCTCTGAAATGGTTGTGTCATATGTTGACAATCCTAATCCATCTAATAATCCTGATAATAATTACAAGCGCCTTGAAATAGATTTAGTGGACAAAGAGAATCCTGAAGACACAATTAAAACCTTTGAAAAGCAACTCCGCATTGCGCTTAGCGCTGCTGCCTCAGGATATAATCAAGGTATTCAGGATCGAGTTTTCGAAGCATGTAAAGATAGATTTTTAAATTACGCGAAGAAAAAGATTTTGAAAAAAATAACAGACCAGTTAGATGGTTTAATGGCATATATTGCTCGCGTCAATCCTCAAGAAAAGATCAATGAAAAGTATGGCGCGTTAATTAAGATAAAGAATACATGGAAATTACAAATTGAAGAAGCCACCCAGCTTGAAGATAATGAAACTCTGGAACGACAAATAAGATTTACCTTGATTAATTTTATTAGGCTTTCTTTGCAACCTAGAAACCCATCAATAACTACTAAGCAGACAACATCATCAGAAAACATTGCGAGATTTTTAAATCAGAAAGAACATAACGAGTTAAAAAAATTCGTACTCTATGGCCATCGAGAAGGAGAAGTCACTTCGTTGTATCTCTA
>JAZKAS010000029.1:11448-20181 GCA_040389005.1 Pseudomonadota bacterium | reverse complement strand
CAACACCAGAAGACTATTCTTGCTGGCGAAAAAACACCGTAATAACTCTTTTTAACCAGAATATCAGCCAAATTAGTAATAAACTTTTATCGGTCAATCCAAAGAGCCGTTGACTCTCTTATCTTTATGCAGACATCGCCATGCAATAATAGGACCTAAAATTAAATAGGCGCTGAATGCGTAAAAAAGTACTTGAGCAGGATCTAAAGCAATGAGCATGATGACCATGACCGCGAAAACTAACACGGTAAATGGTACATGATGACGGAAGTTTAACACTTTAAAGCTATAATATTTAATATTACTCACTTCTAGCGCACCCACAATAATAGTAAGTGCCGCCATGGGTATTGCAATTGATTTTCCTATAACTGTCGTATTTTCTAATAAAAACCAAACTGCGCCTGCTAAAACAGCCGCAGCGGCTGGACACGCTAAACCAGTAAAAAAGCGTTTATCGGCATTTTCTAGTTGCGTATTAAAACGTGCCAAACGCAACGCTGTACATGCAACATAGAAAAAAGCACATAACCAACCAAATTTTCCTAAGCAATTAAGCGACCAGGTATACATAAGTAATGCAGGCGCTAATCCAAACGCGACCATATCAGACAAGCTGTCATATTCAGCTCCAAATGCACTTTGTGTATTCGTTAAGCGCGCCACACGGCCATCCAAGCCATCAGCGATCATCGCGATAAAAATCGCTGCACATGCAATACCAAAATGGTGCTGCATCGCTGCGACAATCGAATAAAATCCGGCAAATAAACCTGCGGTTGTGAATATATTAGGAAGAAGATAAACGCCTCGTTTCGGTGTTTTAACTTGAATTTCTTCTGACATATGGTTTTCTCGCATACTATTGAGTTAATTAACCTGAAAAGATAGCGATGTTCGGCACTTCAAGCAAGCTATTCTCTCATTATTTTAATATATTTCTATTTCACAGCTTATCCACAGGATATCCCCTTGCAGTCAGCATAAAATCACATTATATTGTATTTAACAAACTGGAAAACACAATATATTGTGTATTTGTAAACTACTTTATCGAACAAAAAACCTAGGAGGAAAGCCCAATGAGCAATGATTACGCAAAAAATGCACAAGCTGAAACTAAAAATCTACAACCAGGCAAGCTTGAAGTCATTCGCCGCAAAGGCCATGTTCCACCAACTACCGTATACGATCAAGAAAAAATTTATACAGCTGTCGCTAAGGCGATTATTGCGGTTGAAGGCAAAGAAGCGATCGGCTCAGTGCGCACCCATGAGCTAGCTCACTCGGTTGCAGAACAAATTACCTCGCGCTTAATGCTCAATATTCATAATGGCAGCTTAATTTCTATCGAAGACATCCAAGATCAAGTTGAATTAGCTTTAATGCGTGCGGGAGAACAAAAAATTGCTCGCTCTTATGTCTTATACCGTGAAGAACGTCGCAAAGAACGTGAAATGACTCAAGCCAAAGTAGAAAACCAATCTTCGTTACGCATCAAGCTTAATGACGGCGCGCTCGTTCCTTTAGACATGAAGCGTTTTGAAAAAAGAGTGACAACCGCCTGCCAAGATTTAGCTTATGTAGAATCAAATACTATTTTACAAGACGCGATCCGCAACATATTTGATGGTATTTCTATCGACGATTTATCCAAAGCATTGATTATGTCCGCACGCACCATGATTGAAAAAGAACCGAATTATACCTATGTTACCGCACGACTTTTATTAGATACACTACGCGGCGAAGCGCTCGCTTTTGTGAATGTTGCTAAAGATGCTTCTTACGAAGAAATGATGAAATTGTATCCGGCTTATTTCAAAGCTTTTATTCACAAAGGCATTGAGTTAGAAATGTTAGATATACGTCTTGGCAATGAATTTGATTTAGAAAAATTAGGCACAGCACTTGATTCAACACGTGATTTACAATTTACTTATCTGAGTTTGCAAACACTTTATGATCGTTATTTTCTTCACAGCAATAGCATTCGTTATGAATTACCACAAGCCTTTTATATGCGTGTTGCAATGGGGTTAGCGCTTAATGAAAAAAATAAAACTGAAAAAGCGATTGAATTTTATAATCTGATTTCTAGCTTTGATTATATGACCTCAACACCGACTTTATTTAATGCGGGCACACGTCGCCCTCAACTTTCCAGTTGTTTTTTAACCACCGTCCCTGATGATTTAGACGGCATTTACAGCGCGATAAAAGATAATGCATTATTATCAAAATTCGCCGGCGGATTAGGCAACGATTGGACACCGGTTCGGGCACTCGGCGCTCGCATTAAAGGTACGAATGGAAAATCACAAGGCGTTGTACCTTTCTTAAATGTTGCGAATGCCACCGCCATTGCCGTCAATCAAGGTGGCAAACGTCAAGGCGCCGTTTGCGCTTATTTAGAAACCTGGCATATGGATATTGAAGAGTTTTTGGAATTACGTAAAAATACGGGAGATGAACGCCGTCGTACACACGATATGAATACAGCGAATTGGATTCCAGACCTATTCATGAAGCGCGTCATTGAAAAACAAGATTGGACTTTATTTTCTCCGAATGAGGCACCTGATTTACATGATTTATATGGCGCCGCATTTGAAAAGCGTTATGCAGAATACGAGCAACTCGCTGAAAAAGGTGACATCAAAGTTTTCAAAAAAATACCCGCGACTAATTTATGGCGAAAAATGTTGAGCATGTTATTTGAAACAGGCCATCCTTGGATGACATTTAAAGATCCTTGCAATTTGCGTTCACCACAACAACATTGCGGAGTTGTTCATAGCTCAAATCTTTGTACAGAAATTACGTTAAATACTTCTAAAGATGAAATCGCCGTATGTAATTTAGGTAGTATCAATATGGCAGCACATATAAATCTAAACGGCGATTTAAATAAAGAAAAATTGCGTGCCACAGTGAGAACTGCTGTTCGCATGTTAGATAATGTGTTGGATGTGAATTTTTATTCTGTTCCACAAGCTAGAAATGCGAATATGAAACATCGTCCAGTGGGATTAGGCATTATGGGATTCCAAGATGCACTTTATCTTAAAGGTTTAGCTTATACGTCAGATGAAGCGATGAAATTTGCTGACGAATCGATGGAGCTCGTGAGTTATTATGCCATTGAAGCGTCTGCTGATTTAGCACAAGAACGTGGTACATATGAAAGCTTTCAAGGCTCATTATGGAGCCAAGGTATTTTGCCGATTGATTCTATTGAGTTACTCGCAAAAGTACGCGGTGAACATTTAGAACAAGACCGTTCGAAAACACTCGACTGGGATACGTTACGCACTAAAGTAAAAGCGGGCATGCGAAACTCAAATACGATGGCGATTGCACCAACAGCAACTATTTCAAATATTTGCGGCGTGTCTCAATCTATTGAACCCACGTATCAAAATTTGTATGTGAAATCAAATTTATCTGGAGAATTTACCGTCATTAATCCTTATTTAGTAGAAGAGTTACGAAAACTCAATCTTTGGGATGATGTTATGGTCAATGATCTTAAATATTACGATGGTAGCTTGAATAAAATTGCGCGAATTCCACAAATCATTAAAGATCGATTTGCAACTGCATTCGAAATCGACCCACGCTGGTTAGTTGAAGCCGCATCACGTCGACAAAAATGGATTGATCAAGGACAATCTCTCAATCTTTATATGGCAGATCCATCCGGTCCAAAACTAGATAGTTTGTATAAATTCGCATGGAAAAAAGGTTTAAAAACGACTTATTATTTAAGAAGTTTAGGTGCAACAAATACAGAAAAATCAACCGTAGAAAACGCAAGTTTAAATGCAGTGAAAATTGAATCTGCACCAAAAGCGTGTTCGATTGATAATCCAGATTGTGAAGCTTGTCAATGAGTAAATAAAGCTCTTTCCAAACGTCCCGCAAGGGACGTCATTGCGAGCGCAGCGGGCGATCTATCCGAAAAAACAGAAATAAGATGGATTGCTTCGAGTACTCGCAATCACGGCAACACGGGTTTGGAAAGAACTCTAATAAATAAATAGGAAAAATATAATGACGATAAAACATAGTGGCTTAACTGGCCTAGAAGAATTAGAAATGGGCGCGCGGCGAATTCAAGTCGATGAAAAACGCATTATTAATTGTCGCGCGGATCTCAATCAATTATTTCCCTTAAAATACGATTGGGCGTGGCAAAAATATTTAAACGCATGCGCTAATCATTGGATGCCGCAAGAAATCAATATGGCTGCCGATATTGCAATGTGGAAAGATCCGCATGGACTTAGCGCTGATGAACGACTTATCTTTATGCGCGCGATTGGATTTTTTTCTACTGCCGATTCACTCGTCGCCAATAATTTAGTCTTAGCAGTTTATCGACATATTACTAATCCAGAATGTCGTCAATATTTATTACGACAAGCCTTTGAAGAAGCATTACACACGCACAGTTATACGCATATTATTCAATCGCTTGGGCTTGATGAAGGCGAAGTATTTAATATGTATCGTGAAGTTCCATCAATTCATGATAAGGCCGCATGGTCCCTGCCCTTTACACAAGGTCTTGCAGATCCTAATTTTCACACAGGCACACCTGAAACCGATCAACGATTATTACGCGACTTAATTGCGTTTTATGTTATTTTTGAAGGCATTTTCTTTTATGTCGGCTTTGTACAAATGCTCACATTTGGCCGTCGCAATAAAATGATGGGGTCTTCAGAACAAATTCAATATATTATGCGTGATGAATCCATGCATCTTAATTTTGGTATTGATTTAATTAATCAAATCAAAATTGAAAATCCACATCTTTGGACGCAAGCGCTACAAGATGAATTACGTCAAATGATTCATGAGGCAACGCAGCTTGAACACCGTTACGCTGAAGAAACTATGCCACGTGGAATTCTTGGATTGAACGCGCCTATTTTCAAAGACTATATTCAATTTATCGCGAATCGACGCTGCATTCAAATTGGCTTAAAAGAGTTATATCCAGGCGCAACCAATCCATTTCCTTGGATGAGTGAAATTATGGATTTAAAGAAAGAGAAAAATTTCTTTGAGACGCGCGTCACAGAATATCAAACAGGCGGCACACTGAGCTGGGATGATTAACGAGAACTAGTAGTAATGACGGGAACAAGTGCTTACGAAGCTAAAAGAGCTTCTAACATCAACCCGTCATTCAAAGCAATATGAGTCGAAAGTAGTTTTTTAATTTCAGCTATTTTTTTGACCCACTGATAAATAATACGTTTGTTAAAATCTTCACCCCATTCCCCTTTCAAGAGATAATAACAAGCAACTTGTGAAACATACAAAATAGCTGGCAATGATTTTCCTTGCCACGCTTTTGATAATGAAAACAACGATGTTTTTCCTGCAAAAAATGCAAGTAAAGGCGCCACATAAGATTGATAATCCGCCACAACGTTATCTTGCAATAATTGTTTTGCCAGTAATGGCGCCCCTAATGACCACAATAAAGCCTCTTTTATTATTTCTTTAGAAAACGTATTTCCAGTATTTTCTAATAGCCATTGTGCTGTTTTTTCTGAAGATGTTGAAGAAAACCCATAATGATGGCAACGACTTAAAATGGTCGGCGATAAAAAATTTTTTCTTTCACTGGTTAAAATAAAAATACTATCACCCGGTGGCTCTTCAAGGATTTTCAAAAGTGCATTTGAGGCGGCAATTGTCATTTTATCTGCGCGCGGCATAATAAAAACTTTATTCTTACTTCGTTGTGGTTTTTGATGCGCCGCTGTTTTTAACGCCCTTATTTGATCAACGCCGATACTTTTGCTATCACCTTCAGGCGTTATATGATAAAAATCACCGTGTGTTTTTGCTGAAAATAATACGCAATCTTTGCAAACTCTACACGCAAGTTTATTTTTATGAGGATCAGAACATAATAAATATTCCGCTAATTGCAATGCTAATTCTGCTTTACCTAAACCATCATTACCATAAAATAAAAGCGCATGAGGAAAGCGGTTTTTTGTCATCGAAGACAGCAGCTTTGCCCATGTACTTTCACACCAAGGGAAAATATTAGCCATCTTTCCATTCTCTTATTAATTGATCAAGCTTATAACTTGCTCGCATTTGCACGTCTTCTTTTGGAAAAGAAGAATCTATCACGGTATAACGATGTTGAAATTTTTTAGCAAGTTCTAAATACATCGCTCGAACGCGCTCAAAAAATTGTGTTTCTTCTGTTTCTATGCGATCAAGATGCGAGCGACTCTTTAATCGCTGCGAACTGACTTCCAGCGGCGCATCTAATAAAAATGTACAATCAGGCTCAAAATCACCGATACTCCATTGTCTAATTGTATCAATATCGTCATAACCTATTCCACGACCCGCGGCTTGATAGGCAAAACTCGCATCAAAAAAACGATCTGAGATGACCCATTCGCCTGCGTGAAGTGCAGGCAGAATTTTATTTTCGACATGTTGAATTCGACTGGCAAACATTAACAGCGTTTCAGTTTTAGAAGAAACCGGTTCATTATGATGTTTCAATAATAACTGCCGAATATCTTCTGCAAATTGAGTACCGCCAGGTTCTCGGGTCAATAAAACCGGTATCTCATAAGAAGCTAGATATTGTTTAATGAACTGACAAAGTGTCGATTTTCCAGTGCCTTCGCCGCCTTCTATAGAAATAAAGACGCCTTTCTTAGTCATCGCGTTCATCAGGCTTTTCCTCAGTGCGTTGATTCAACAAGTATTGATTAATCGCTTTTGTTTGTTCTGCAAGCGTTTCTGAAAATTGATGCGTACCATTTTTCTTTGAAACATAATAAATATAACTTGAATCTTTGGGGTGTGCAGCGGCAAATAAGGCTGTTTCACCGGGCATGCAAATGGGTGTTGGCGGCAACCCTTTATTTAAATACGTATTATATGGTGAATTAAATTTTAAATCTTGTTTCGTTAATAACAAATGGCGATCTGCAAGCCCGTAAATAACGGTGGGATCCATTTGTAATTTCATATGTTGTTTCATGCGATTAACGAGAACGCTGGCGACGAACATTTGATCCATAGGGTCATTTGATTCTTTTTGAATAATTGACGCAGCAATTAATAATTCATACGAATTTTTATAAAAACCATGTGCTTGTGGTTCTTTATAAAGTGCTTGAACTCTTTGCTCCATCAGGTTGTGCGCTTGTTGCAATATTTTAAGCGCAGTATCAGGATAAGCATAATAATAAGTATCCGGATAAAACTGCCCTTCCAGATTTTTTTCAGATAATTTTAATATGTCTGAAATTGCGTTTTGATTGTTAAGTATTTCGATATCGCTTAACGACGGTGCAAGCATTAAATGTCGAACCATTTCTTCATACGTCCAGCCATCGACTAACGTAAATTTATGCACTTCTCGGCCGGCACGCCCAATTTTCTTCATCATCGAGATAATAGAATCGTGATCAGAAAAACAATATTCACCCGCTTCTAAATGACGATCTAAATGCGAAAATTTTGAATAAATTTTAATGACAATAGGCGTGACATAGCGTGTGTTTTTTACGGCATCGTTTGTAAATTCATTAAAACTTTCTTGTTTGTGAATAAAAATGCAGGTGTTATTTTTTTGAAAAATAAAAGGAAAATTAAGATAAATAATAAAAACGGACAAAATAGCAAGAAAATACAGACTTATTGCGTGTAATAAATCTGTATTCGGTTTATTCATTGGCGGTCATTATCGTAATCTTGAAAAGATCAAACTACCATTCGTTCCACCAAAGCCAAACGAATTTGAAAGGGCAATATCAATTTTTCTTTCTTGAGCATGATGAGGCACAAGATTGATGTCACATCCTTCGCTAGGATTATCAAGATTGATTGTAGGTGGCGCCACATTATCACGAATCGCTAAAATAGAGAAAATGGCTTCAACAGCACCAGATGCTCCCAATAAATGACCCGTCATTGACTTGGTTGAACTCACCGCGACTTTATCAGCATAAGCACCTAACGCTTTTTTAATGCCGCGAATTTCAATTTCATCACCCACTGGTGTTGACGTACCATGCGCATTGATATAATCAATTTGCTCTACATTAATTTTAGCATCTTGCAGTGTATTTAACATACAAGAAGCCGCTCCACCGCCATCTTCTTGCGGCGTGGTCATATGATAAGCGTCAGCACTCATGCCAAAACCAATGAGCTCTGCATAAATTTTCGCGCCGCGTTTTTTAGCGTGTTCATATTCTTCCAATACGAGAACACCCGCCCCATCGGCCAATACAAACCCATCACGATCTTTGTCCCAAGGGCGACTCGCACGCTCAGGATCATCGTTGCGTGTTGACAGAGCTCGCATCGCTGCAAAACCGCCAATACCTAACTCGTAGCTAGCCATCTCTGCACCACCGCAGATCATCACATCGGCATCACCGTATTGAATGGTACGTCCTGCCAATCCAATATTATGCGTCCCCGTTGTACAAGCCGTCACGGTCGCTAAATTAGGACCTTTAACGCCAAATTGCATGGATATTTGACCAGACGCCATATTAATAATGATGGAGGGTATAAAAAAAGGAGAAATCTTTCGAGGTCCGCCTTCTAAAAGCGCTCGATTGTTTTTCTGAATCAAGGGTAAGCCACCAATGCCGGAACCCACTGAAACACCAATACGATTGGCGTTATTTTCAGTAATTTCAAGACCAGAATCACGCACCG
>JAZKAS010000029.1:3564-11438 GCA_040389005.1 Pseudomonadota bacterium | reverse complement strand
ATACTGAATAAATAAGTCCATTTTTTTCTGATCTTTCAATGGAATAATGTGATCACAATTAAAACCATTTACGGTTCCGCAAATTTGTGTCGAAAAAGCAGCGGCATCAAAATGTTGAATTTTTGTAATGCCACTCTTTCCGCCAACAACTGCTTTCCATGTATCTGCAACATTTAAGCCGACAGGGGAAAGCATTCCCATCCCCGTGACTACGACTCTTCTTCTTTCCAAAATATTTAACCTCTTGGATAAATTAACAACTCCGGGCGGCAGGGGGCGCGGGCAGCCACAGGGGGCGCCCCTACAGCGTTATTTATGCGCTTTGATGTTTATTGATATATTCAAATGCTTGCTTAACTGTACGAATATTTTCAGCTTCGCTATCTGGAATTTCAACGCCGAATTCTTCTTCAAGCGCCATTACAAGTTCAACGGTATCTAAAGAATCCGCGCCTAAATCGTCAACAAATGAGGCATTTTCAGTCACAGCTTCTTCTTTAACACCTAGTTGCTCAACGATAATCTTTTTTACGCGTTCTTGAATCGTACTCATCTTACATCCTCTTTGGTTTAAAATTTAAAATCTACACAATGATATTCATTGGTCCCGTAGTTTATTCAAATATGCACAAGTTTTCAATCCAAATACAATCCGCCATTGACGTGCAATGTTTGACCAGTGATATACCCTGCGTGATCAGAAACTAGAAAAAGTACTGCATGCGCAATATCGTCTGGATTGCCAATGGTACCCATAGGAATTTGTTTAAGCAATGCACTTCTTTGCTCTTCGCTCAAGCTTCTGGTCATGTCCGTATCAATAAACCCTGGTGACACGACATTCGCGGTAATACCGCGGCTCGCAAGCTCTAGCGCAATCGATTTGGTCATGCCGATAACACCTGCTTTTGCAGCGCAATAATTAGCTTGTCCTGGATTGCCAGCGGTGCCTACGATAGAGCCGATGGTTACAATTCTGCCCCAGCGTGCTTTCATCATTGCTTTAATACAAGCTTTATTTAGTTGGTAAGCGGCCGAAAGATTGACATTAATCACATCATTCCACTCTTCATCTTTCATGCGAATCAATAAATTATCCCGTGTGATTGCAGCATTATTAATTAAAATAGTCGGTGCGCCAAATTTTTCTGTCACTTCTGATATAAAAATGGGAATCGAGGCAAAATCTTTAATATCTAAACGCATGCCAACACCTTGTGCATGAATTTCTTTTAAATAATTTGAAATTTCTTCAGCACCTGCAGCGGAGGTGGCCGTACCAATGACTGTCGCACCTGATTTTGCAAGTGCTAAGGCAATAGCTTTTCCAATGCCTCGGCTTGCGCCTGTTACTAATGCGATTTTATTGTTTGACATATCAGCCCTTATTTTCAAGTAATGGTTGTAGGATGATTTCTTTATCGATACGTTTAATTAGCC
The DNA here is from genome assembly GCA_040389005.1 of Pseudomonadota bacterium. Lineage (GTDB taxonomy): Bacteria > Pseudomonadota > Gammaproteobacteria > JAGOUN01 > JAGOUN01 > JAGOUN01. The sequence continues at coordinate 9,998 of JAZKAS010000029.1, read as the reverse complement.
CAGCTAATACTTTTCCAGGGCCGCATTCTATGATCGTCGTAACACCTTGCGCGCGCATGAGCTGAATGATTTCTACCCAGCGTACAGGAGAATACAGTTGTTTGACTAATGCTGCTTTAATTTGCTCGGGCGAGGTTTCAATAATAACATCGACATTATTAATCACTGGAATTTCAGGCGGATTAAATGTGACGCTATTTAATTTTTCATTTAATAAATTTGCGGCTGGTCGCATTAAATCACAATGGGATGGCACGCTCATGGGTAATAATACGGCTATTTTCGCGCCGACTTTTTTAGCTTCAATAATCGCTGCTTCAATCGCTTCACGCTTCCCTGCTATCACCACTTGACCAATACTGTTAAAATTGGCAGGCGCAATATCTTCTATGCTCCCTACTGACTGACATACTTCTTGAATTTTGGCGTCATCCAAACCAACAATTGCGGCCATTGCACCTACGCCGACAGGCACCGCTGATTGCATATATTGTCCGCGGGCTTGAACGAGCGCAACGGCATCTTCAAAACGAATACTTCCCGCACATGTTAATGCAGTATATTCCCCTAAACTATGTCCCGCAAAAAAAGCTGGTTTTTGTGCATTATTTTTTTTGTAAATTTCCCAAGCAATCACGCCTGCAACTAATAAGGCTGGCTGTGTGTATTCTGTTTGATTGAGTTTTTCTTCTGGACCATTTTGAATAAGTGCCTGAATATCATAACCCAATACGTTAGAGGCTCTTTGACAATAATCATCAACAATTGTCTGATATTCTGCAAAAGGCGCAAGCATATTGAGTGATTGCGAGCCTTGCCCAGGAAACACTACTGCATAATTATTCATAACACTCATACCTAAAACTGTTAATATCTAATCAGGGCCGAACCCCAAACGAGACCACCACCAAAACTTTCGAGCAAAACAAGATCGCCGCGCTTAACACGTCCATCCCGCACCGCAATATCTAATGCCAAAGGGATTGACGCTGCAGATGTGTTGCCTTGATCATCTACCGTTACAATCACTTTATCCATTGACATATCTAATTTTTTTGCCATTGCTTGGATAATGCGAATATTCGCTTGATGGGGAATCAGCCAATCGATATCATTTTTAGTAAGATTATTGGCGGCTAACGTTTCATCCACTAGTTCGCCTAATCGTGTGACTGCATGACGAAATACTTCGCGCCCTTCCATTTGCACAAAAGAAGACGCTGCTGTTTTTTGTACTAAGGTATTGGGGGCGAAAAGAATACTGTGTTGGGAGCCATCACAATGTAAATGTGTTGAAAGCACGCCTGGTTTATCAGAAGCACCCAGAATAACGGCTCCTGCGCCATCACCAAAAAGAACACAGGTTGCACGATCCGTCCAATCAATTACGCGCGTTAGCATTTCACAGCCGACAATCATAACTGTTTTGGCAAAACCCGTTTTAATATATTGATCCGCAATACTGAGCGCATGATTGAAACCTGCGCAAGCAGCTGACACATCAAAAGCGACAATGTGTCTAAGACCTAAGCCATATTGAACACGTGACGCAGTACTTGGAAATGCATCGTCCGAAGTAGCCGTAGCAACAATCACCATATCGATTTCTTCAGCAGAAACATTCGCACTTTCCATGGCTTTCTGACACGCTCGTATTGCAAGACCAGCAGTTGTATCTGTCTCTGCAGCGACATGTCTTTGCTTAATACCCGTGCGAGTAGTAATCCATTCATCTGTGGTATCAATAAATTTTTCTAAATCTTGATTTGTTAAAATTTTTTCAGGTAAATAAGACCCTGTGCCCAATATTGTAGAGTACATACTCATCCTTCATTAAGTGTAGGTGATATTAATAATTTTGAAATTTCATTCGTCAGAAGATTAATCACGTCTTTATCGAGCTCATAATAAGCTTCAGTAATAGCGTGATAGAAACCAAATACTTTTGCTCCACCATGGCTTTTAATCACTACGCCATTTAATCCAAGCAGCGTTGCGCCATTATAATTATCGGGATCAACATCTTTTTTGATGGATCTCATAACAGGATAAATAATCAGAAATGCAAGCTTTGTCAGAAGGTTGCGTTTAAAACCTTGCACCATAAAATGTTTAAATGTTTTTGCTGAACCTTCCATCGCTTTAAGCGCAATATTTCCCGTAAAGCCATCGGTTACCACCACATCAAAATCGCCTATTAAAGCATCGCCACCTTCAGCATAGCCTACATAATTTATTACAGGGTGCGCCTGTAGTAATTCAGCAGTTTTTTTGATTAATTCATTGCCTTTAATTTCTTCTGTGCCGACATTTAACAAAGCAACTCTTGGGCGATCAATCATACTTAAAGATTGACTTAGTACCGATGCCATAATGGCAAATTGCACTAAATGATCCGGCGTATTATCAATGCTGGCGCCTAAATCTAACATACGTGTTACGCCGCCATTAATTCGCGGCATCACGGACATGATCGCAGGCCTATCAATACCAGGAAGTGTTTTAAGCACAAAGCGTGCAGTGGCCATTAATGCGCCAGTATTGCCAGCACTAACACAAGCATCCGCTTCCTTCGATTTGACGAGATTAATTGCCACTCGCATTGAAGAATCTTTCTTGCCCCGCAAGGCTTGAGAAGGAAGCTCGTCCATTGCAACAGTTTCAGAAGCATGACGAATAGTTAGACGCGAATGGCCTTTTGGAAGAAGTTTTTTAAGATAAGGCTCAAGCACGGCCTGCTGACCTACAAGTATGATTTGCAAGTCATTAAACTCATGTAAAGCCTGAACTGCGGCCGGAAGAGTTACTTTCGGACCATGATCGCCTCCCATTGCGTCAATCGCAATGGTTTTAAAACGACTCAACGCGTTACTCTTCTGTCTCGACAGCGTTTGCATTCACTTCAATCACTTGACGACCACGATAAAAACCATCTGCAGTCACGTGATGACGGCGATGCGTTTCACCTGTTGTTTGATCGACAGAAAGCGTCGCATTGGTCAATGAATCATGTGATCGGCGCATACCGCGTTTAGAACGTGTTTTACGATTTTGTTGAACAGCCATTTCTCTTTCCTAAGCTCAAATGCAAATAAGGGGACGAATTCTATATATTTAGGTAATCCGCGTCAAGTTTTCTAGAATCTTGGTCAATTCATCTGGCATTGGCGCTTGGATTTTAATGGGCTGATGGTTAGGCAACAATACATTCAGCTTGAGCGCATGCAAAAACAGCCTATTCAACCCTAGCAACTTCATTTGGGCGCTAAATTCAGCGTTGCCATAACGGTTATCCCCCGCTAGTGGATGACCCTTGTATTGGGCATGTACGCGAATTTGATGGGTTCTGCCCGTTTCAGGATAAGCTAATACCCCCGTCGCGCCTTTAAATTGGTCTGCCACTTCAAAGCGCGTCACAGACGGTTTACCATGAAATTTATCGACCACGACACAACACTCGGGAGTGGCTTTTTCGCGTCGCGTTAACGGAAGATCAACGTGCAAATCAGATTTTTTCCATTGCCCTAACGTTAAAGCATAATAGGTTTTGCGTACCCGCCCTTCGCGAAAAGCTTCATGAAGGCGTTTCAGCATGCCGCGTTTTTTTGCTAACAAGAGGCACCCGGAGGTTTCTTTATCCAAACGATGCGCTAACTCCAAATGAGGATATTGTGGATAGAGCATTTTCAGCACTTCGATCACGCCATAACTGCCATTATCGCCATGTACGGGCAAACCAGACGGTTTGTTGATCGCCAGAATATCAGCATCTTCATAAATCACCGCACTGGCTAGGACCTTCTGCCAAGTTTGACTGGGTTTTAAATCAACTTGTTTTTGCTCTTCAACCTGCAAAGGAGGAATCCGCACCACATCACCTGGTTGAATGCGCGACTCAGCTTTCACACGTTTTTTATTAACCCGCACCTCGCCCTTGCGAATCACGCGATAGATGTGACTTTTTGGCACTTTTCTAAACCTAGCGAATAAAAAATTATCAATGCGTTGATCGGTATAATCTTCGGGAACGGTGACGAAGCTGACTTTGCTTTCCATAATAACCTATTGAAAAGTGAATAAAATTTAATGATCAAGATCAAAATAGTTCGTTGATCTTATCACAAGATGTTGCTATATTGACACACGAGCGCAGAAGCGCCGAATAAACGAGACCCTGAGGGGTCATTATATAAAAACCAGTAGTTATTGTCGCACAAACATAGCAGGCAGCACCGGGTTCTGAGAATTTTAGATTAAAGACACGATTTTTCAATTTTAGTATCGCTTTTATTAGCGAATTATTTAGCTGCGAAGCCTGTTTTGCCGCATAACTACCTCATTATTAAGGTAAATTATGGCAAATCAAATTTTAGTCGATGCAACCTATCTCCAACAAGAGTTACGCGTTGTTGTCGCTGTTAATGGTATTGTTGAACATCTTGACGTCGAAGCCGTTTCCAAACAACAAACGAAAGCGTATATCTACAAAGGCAAAATCACACGCATAGAACCAAGCCTTGAAGCCTGTTTCGTCGATTATGGCGCTGAGCGACATGGTTTCTTGCCTCTAAAAGATATATCTCCTGAATATTTTTCACGCCCTGTGGCCGAAGATGAACGCCCTTCTATTCGTGATTTATTGCAAGAAGGCCAAGAACTGATTGTACAAGTTGAAAAAATTGAACGTGGCAAAAAAGGCGCCGCACTGACTACTTACATCACGCTCGCGGGGTCTTTCCTAGTTTTAATGCCTAACACGCCAAAAGCAGGTGGGGTTTCAAGACGGATTGATGGTAGCGAAAGAAGCGACTTACTCGATATTCTTCGACAGTTAACCACCCCTGAAGAAATGGGTATTATCATTCGTACAGCAAGCGTTGGCCGGTCATTAGCCGAATTACAATGGGACTTAGATATTCTTGTTCATCTTTGGGGCTCTATCAAACAGATTGCTGCAACACATTCAGCACCTATTTTAATTCATCAAGAAAGCAATGCGATGATTCGCGCGCTTCGAGATTACTTACGTCAAGATATCGATGAAATTATTGTCAATGAACTTGAAGCCTATACAGAAGCTAGAAAATATATTGAACTCATTCGCCCTGATTTCGTAGAAAAGATCAAGTTTTATGAAGAAGCCGAACCATTGCTCTCTCGCTATAAAATTGAAGAACAAGTTTCCGGCATTTATCAACGACAAATTCGCCTACCTTCTGGCGGCTCTCTTGCAATTGATCAAACTGAAGCATTGGTATCGATAGACATCAACTCTTCCAAAGCAACTAAAGGCGGCGATATTGAAGAAACCGCATTACAAACCAACCTTGAAGCAGCGGATGAAATTGCAAAACAATTACGTCTACGTGATATCGGCGGACTTATTGTGATTGACTTCATCGATATGATGCAAAGCCAACATCAACGAGCGGTAGAAGATCGATTACGTGATGCCGTTAATAATGATCGAGCTAAAATTCAAACCGGTAAAATTTCTCGCTTTGGATTATTGGAAATGTCGCGACAACGTTTACGTTCTGCTTTTTCTGAAACAAGTAAAATTGTTTGCCCGCATTGCCAAGGACAAGGCATTGAACGTAGCATTCCATCACTTGCATTAACAATTTTACGTGCCATTGAAGAGCGTGTTGGCAAAGAAGGCGTGTCACAAGTGCGTGTACATGTACCTATTGAAGTTGCCGCTTATTTATTAAATGAGCAACGCAATGCAATTCAGGCCATTGAACATAGACAAAAAACACAAGTGGTTGTTATTCCTCATGTTCATTTAGATGCGCCCAATTTTGAAATTGAATGTTTGCAAGCGCAAAGCGGACGTTTAAGCAAACCTAGCTATCGACTTGCTTTAGAATTCAAGAGCACCGTTAAAACTGGACAGCATGAAATTGAAGATAACGCACCCACAGCAGAACATGCGCCAGCCATTAAGCACATGGCATTGCCTGAGAAACCACGTGAAACAGCTGCTGTTTCAGCGGTATCTCAAAACCAATCACCATCTTTAAAAAAGAAAGGCTTAATTGCAACAATTCTCTCTAAAATCTTTGGTGAGAAAAAAGAATCTCGCGCATCAACACAAAATAATGCTCAAGATGGACGTAGAAGTTATCATAATAATCGTAATGGTGGTCAAAATAATCGCCGTTATAACAATAATAACAATCGTCGCTCAGGTGGCAGCACGGGTAATGCAGCGGCAAACAACGGCAGACGTTCTTACAACAATAACCGCGGTGGTTCGGCGGGTGGTCAAAGAAGATCGTACAATAATAACAATGCGGGAAATCGTGCACCAAGATCGGATGCGGATTCAGTGTAGGAATTAAAATCGCATCTATTTGATTGCTGACACGAAGCATCGTTATGACAATCGCGACTGAAAGCCCCCTTTTCAAAAGGGGGCCGACGAACAA
>JAZKAS010000029.1:0-3554 GCA_040389005.1 Pseudomonadota bacterium | reverse complement strand
GTTCGGCGGGGGGATTTTGTGACTTGAAATTGTTTTGGCCAACGATATTCATACGATACAAAATCCCCCGCTCGCAAGCGAGCTGCCCCCTTTTACAAAGGGGGCGATTTCAGTCGTTATTGTTATCGCTTATCTGAATTCAGTTGTTACGCAGAAAACTCTGAAATAACTGAAAACAATTTATCCGTCAATTGATGCATTATCGCTTCATCATCCGCCTCAACCATAATTCTAATCAAAGGCTCTGTACCTGATTTTCGAACTAAAATTCGCCCTCGATTTCCTAAAGATTTTTTAGCATCTTCTATATGCTTTTGTACATGCGCATGTTGTAGCGGATCATTTTCTTTTTCAAAACGTATATTGACTAATTTTTGTGGGAACTTAGAAAAGCCTGTTTTAAGTTCTGCTAGAGGTTTTTGATGATATTTAATGGCCGACAAAATTTGTAACGCAGAAATAATACCATCCCCGGTGGTCGCATGATCTAAGCAAATAATATGCCCAGATTGTTCGCCGCCTAACGTCCAATTATTTTTGAGTAAAATTTCTAAGACATAACGATCCCCCACTTGCGCGCGCTCAAAGGGTATATTATCTTGCTCAAATGCTTTTTCTAAGCCAAGATTTGTCATTAGTGTGCCAACAACGCCACCTTTAAAATTTTGTGTTTCTTGACGAAATTTCACAATCATATACAGCAATTCATCGCCATCGAGGATTTCACCGTTATGATCGACCATGAGCAAACGATCACCGTCACCATCCAATGCAATGCCTAAATCGGCTTTTTCTTCGATGACTTTTTTCTGTAATAATTCTGGTTTGGTTGAGCCACAATTTAAATTGATATTATAACCATTAGGCTCACATCCCATCGAAATGACTTTTGCACCTAGTTCTTTAAAAACATTTGTCGCGATGTGGTACGTCGCACCATTGGCAGAATCAACCACAATTTTCATATTTTCGAAACTGATATTAGACGGCACTGTGCTTTTACAATATTCGATATAACGCCCAGGTGCATCATCAATGCGCACGGCACGACCTAACGCTTCTGATTTAACTGTGACCATTGGTTGATCGAGCAACTCTTCGATTTGTCGCTCGATATCATCATCAAGCTTATAGCCTTTGCCTGAAAAAATTTTAATGCCATTATCTTGATATAAATTATGCGAGGCACTAATCACAATGCCTGCTGAAGCACGTTGCGTTTTGGTGAGATAAGCGATAGCAGGTGTTGGCATAGGGCCTAATAGATTGATATCGACACCCGCAGCCGCTAAACCTGCTTCTAACGCAGATTCAAACATATACCCAGAGATTCGAGTATCTTTGCCAATCAATACTTTACCGCGTTCGCCATGTGATAAAACTTTACCTATTGCCCAGCCAAGTTTCAGCACAAATTCAGGCGTAATAGGATATTGGCCCACTTCGCCACGAATACCATCGGTTCCAAAATATCTTCTTTTATTTGACACTTGCATTCCCTATTGCGCAGGAGGAGCTTCAGGAATCTGCTTATTGCCCATAATTTTCGCAATCTGCGCCATATCAATGGTTTCAACTTTAATTAATTCAGCGGCCATTTCATGCAGCTTATCTATTTTAGTTTCTAAAATCATTTTTGCTCGCTGATAATTACGATCAAGAATTAAACGCACTTCTTTATCAATGCATTCAGCCGTGTAATCCGATATTTCTTTTGCCTGTTTCGCCATGCTATTGCCTAAAAAGACTTCACCGCCATCATCGGTAAAGGCAATTGGCCCAAGGCTCGATAAACCCCACTTTGTCACCATACCTCGCGCAATCTCTGTCGCGCGTTTGATATCGTTAGAAGCGCCGGTTGTAACGCTTTCTTCGCCAAAAATAAGAATTTCTGCAATGCGACCACCAAACAAACTCGATAACTGACTTTCTAAACGTTGCTTGCTATAACTGTAACGATCTTCTGTCGGCAGAAACATTGTCACGCCCAAAGCACGTCCACGAGGAATAATCGTCACTTTATGCACGGGATCATGATCAGGAACGGTTAAGCCGACAATCGCGTGCCCTGCTTCATGATAGGCGGTTAAACGTTTTTCAGCTTCGTTCATCACCATTGAATGCCTTTCAGCACCCATCAAGATTTTATCTTTAGCTTTTTCAAAGTGCTCCATAGAAACCACATGGCGATTTTGTTTCGCTGCAATTAAAGCTGCTTCATTGACTAAGTTAGCTAAATCCGCACCCGAAAAACCAGGGGTTCCGCGCGCAATGACTTCTGCATCGACGTCATTTGCTGTGGGCACATTAGTCATGTGCACTTTTAGAATTTGAGTTCGACCATTAATATCCGGTAAAGACACCATAACTTGTCGATCAAATCGACCAGGACGTAACAATGCTGGATCTAAAACATCAGGGCGATTTGTTGCCGCAATGATAATAATCCCTTCATTGCCGGAAAAGCCGTCCATTTCGACTAATAACTGATTTAATGTTTGCTCACGCTCATCGTGGCCACCGCCTAAACCTGCGCCGCGATGGCGACCCACCGCATCGATTTCATCGATGAAAATAATACAAGGAGCGTGTTTTTTAGCTTGCTCAAACATATCTCGAACACGCGAAGCGCCGACACCGACAAACATTTCAACAAAATCAGAACCTGAAATCGTATAAAAAGGTACTTTCGCTTCACCGGCAACTGCTTTCGCGAGTAACGTTTTGCCAGTACCCGGAGGACCGACTAATAAAACACCCCGCGGAATTTTTCCGCCCAATTTTTGAAATTTTTGCGGTTCACGTAGGTATTCAACGAGCTCTTGAACTTCTTCTTTAGCTTCTTCAACACCCGCAACATCTTTGAAGGTTATTTTAACTTGATTTTCACCTTGTAAACGTGCACGACTGCGGCCAAAACCCATCGCACCGCCTTTACCCCCCATTTGTTGTCTTAAAATAAAGATCCAAATGACAAGAAACAAAAACATAGGGAACCAAGAAACAAATAATTCAGCGAAAAACCCACGTTGCTCAGGCGGTTTACCAATCACTTCAACATTATTTTTGACGAGTTGCTCAAGTAAATAAGGATTGCTGGCCGGAATATACGTTGAAAACTTATCGTTCCCTTTCATTTCACCGGTAATATTGTTGCTTTCAATCGCGACCGAGCTCACATTTCCGCTAGTCACTTCACTCAAAAATTTTGAATAACTGACTTGTCGATCAGACGATTGCTTTGGCCCAAAGCTATTAAACACTGAGACAAGAATGATGGCGATAACTAACCACAGAAACAAATTCTTAACCGTATTATTCAATTTATTTTACCTATCCTGCTGTATCTTGGAATGATAACGTGTAACCCAGCCGCTATCAACATTTATGGGACCCGAGTATATATACTTCTCTTGATCGATCACGCGAAGCATCGGGTTTGTGTATAGAAACTTTACTGAATAATTGCCTAAGCGCTAATAAATAAGGGTCAAAGCCTTCACCTTGAAAGACTTTTATTAATAATGAACCATTTCGATTCAAATGATACTGAC
>JAZKAS010000028.1:21829-25359 GCA_040389005.1 Pseudomonadota bacterium | reverse complement strand
GGTAATGCACTGGGTCGAAACAGAGCAAACCCCCAGGTACGAAGAGATTAAAGCTGAGCTTGATGCTAAATACGATGACAAAAAAACCCTTCTTTCTCAGGATATGGATCGGGTTGCTCTTAATTTTGTTAATAGCTTATTGGCAAGCGCATCAGATACGACAAATCAAGACGAAAAAGTAGTCACTATTAATGTGCATAAAGCACTAAATCTGGGCACAAGCTACCTAAAAGAAGAAGTATATCACTACACAGCCTGGGATGAAGCTGACCCTTTACTACTAGGTCCTTTTGCTCATCGTCATGTTCTTCATGTTTTTGATCATCGCAGCTCAACAAACAAAGCAATCGATACCTTGTTCAACAAAATTTCATCAGACACGCTCAAATTCATAAATCTCGAAACACGCGAATCCCCCACCAATAGCAAAAACAAAAAGCATATTGGCACTCCGGACATCACTCAGGCGAAAAAAACCCTTGAGATGACAGCAAACACAGGCAACAAAATTGAGCCAGAGATTGCCACAACCCTACTATCGCCGGAGCAAATGGCACAACTTCAGCAAGCCATCGATTCTTCAAGCAACGCCGCTCAAATCAAAACGATTATGGGAGTGCTTCGGGGCAACATGGAACTAGCTCTTACATTATCAGACAAAAATGTAGACTTGGCCGTTGCAATGCTGCAGGTAACCACAAACAATGTCATCGGCAAATTGATTGAAAAAGAAAAACGCAGAGAATCCGACCGCGCAAGAAACAACAATCAAAAAAGAGGCAATGTTCACAGCAGCGCATCGATCAGCAGCCCAGCTGCAATGTACCCTATGCAACGCGAAAAAAGTAACTCATCTTTAGCTGATAACGCTGAAGACGAACGCGTGAACACCACACCAAGACCAGCGCCTTCGCAACAATCATAATAAAACATAACAGTATTTTTTCTAGCCCTGCATTGCAATTTGCATTACAGGGCTGGGGGCACTACTGCCTTCGCCGACAAGTCCGCGTCATCATAAAGATGAATAAACATTAATCGAGAAACCTTCCGAAATCAATCATCGCTGCAAAACAACCACTACCGACCACCTCTTGCGTCACGCCATTCACGTGAATTAACAAAGGATTCTCATTCACAACAAATCAGGCAATGAACTCGAAAAACTGACACACCCAGCATAAGCTGGTATCATGTGGAACCTGCTCAATGAGATATTTGCTTATGAAACAACCGCAAGTGTTACGCTACTTCTTTCTCACAGAAGTCTGGGAACGATTCGGTTTCTACACTATTCAGACACTTCTTGTTCTCTATATGGTCAGTGCACTCAATTTTTCCGATAACAAATCATACACAATCATCGGCGAATTTACCGCATTAGCGTACATTATGCCGTTATTGGGTGGCTATCTTGCTGATCGCATTCTCGGGTATCGCTTTAGCATTGTGCTGGGCGGTATTTTATTGTGCGTTGGCTACGCGCTATTAGGCATCTTTTCAGAATCAATTCTCATCGGCTTATCGCTCATTATTATGGGTAATGGTTTATTCAAACCGAATATCTCTAGTTTTCTCGGTCAATTCTATGATGAAAATGATCCTCGCAGGGATAGCGGTTATACCTTGTTTTATATTGGCATTAACATCGGTGGGTTGGTCGCGCCTTTGTTGGGCGGCTTTATTCAACAATGGCTTGGATGGAATGCTTGTTTTGCTGTAGCTAGCATTGGCTTAATTATTGGCGTTATTACCTTTAGAATGAGTTACCGATATTTACAAAATAAAGGTTTTTCGCCGCGCTATCCCACCTTCAAAAAACTGCCTAAATTGTTAATTTCTAAGCCGCAAATTTCCTTAGGATTAATTGCAATTATTGCAGCGACTTTTACGCTCATGAACTTCCCAACCATCACCACTAATTTACTAAATATCATCGGCGGAATTTTAATAGTGGGGCTCATTATTTTGGCCATCAAACAAAATCCGCTTGAACGTAAACACATGGCAACGCTCATTGTCATGTTATTATTTTCGGTTGTTTTCTGGGGATTGTTTTTTGAAATGTATTTCTCAGTAAACTTATTTACAGAGCGCGCGGTGAATCGAACGATTGGGACATTTACTATTCCTACGGCCGCGATTATCGGACTTGAGTCAACCTTTATTATTATTTTGGGGCCCATCTTTGCACTTGTATGGCAGCGAATGAATCCTAAAACGCGTTTTATGACAACCCCCTATAAATTTGCTTATGCTTTGTTATTTATTGCGATCGCATTTGAATTACTCGCCTGGGTCATTCAACACACAGGCGTCGGCACGCCGGTGAATGTCGCGTGGATGATTTTATTTTACGCGCTATTCGTCATGGCGGAATTATTCTTGTCGCCTATCGGATTATCAATGATCACGACACTAAGCCCGGCAAAATATGTCGGGCTCATGATGGGTGTTTGGTTTATTACGCTGGGTTATGGTGGCGCTTTGAGTGGCTTTCTTGCACAAGACTCCAATATACCTGAAACGATCACAGCACTTGCCGATCAAATGCAAATTTATAAGCACGCGTTTCAACATTTTGCGAATTTTGGATTTGCAGCTTTTGCCGTGTTGCTGATTGCAGCGCCGGTTTTAACAAAGTTGATGTTTAGCAATTCTGATTCAAAATAGCGCTCAAAATCCATGAAGATGTTACATTGAATATCATCTTCATGGATTTAACGTAGAAAGAGTTAGTTAAGGCTAATCAAGGGCAATCAATCAATCGATCGCCCTGAGATTCAGCGCCAATTATTTTTAAGTTTAACGTCTTGATCAATCAACGGCTCATGACTTCTATAGAAACAATTTGGTGCTCCAAAAATTTTCCTAGAATCTTTTCTATAGGCATAGCAAGCAGCAACGAAAGCCACCAGACCCAATCCTACCCCAGTTGCCATAGCGATAACGCCAAGACCCACCGGACTAGTTGCGAAAGCTGCTCCCGCATTGTGATGATGTGAATCTGAATTTGTTGCATTCGTTGGCGAAAACGTAGGATTGACCGTCGGATAAATTGTTGGAACAGCCGATGTTGGCACAACACTCGGAGCCATAGTTGTTGGCGCTGCTGTCGGCTTGAACGTTGGAGCAACACTTGGAGCCGCCGTTGTTGGCTGCTGCGTTGGCTTGAACGTTGGAGCCACAGTTGGCGCAACTGACAATGTTGGTGACACAGATGGACTCATTGTGACTGGCGCTGCCGTTGGCGCTCCGGCTAATCCCCCAGGAATCAGATCCTTATACTCTTGCATTTCAACAATCTGCGGATCTGTTTCTGGACTTCCATTTTTATTAATATCAAGCGAATCACCGGACCCTTCACTAAGATAATAGCCCCAAAGATAGTTCGCCGAAAATCCTCCTGCAGCTGCACTAGGCGCATGCGCATTCATGTATTCGACAGTCGTTTCAACATAGGAAATACAGTTCGCATAAGAAGGATCGCCGTTAAATTCAGTAATTGCACAAGTATAATTACCGTCTGC
>JAZKAS010000028.1:0-21819 GCA_040389005.1 Pseudomonadota bacterium | reverse complement strand
AATTATGATTGACGCCATCGGGATCGCAATCACCATAACCTGAACCTCCTGGGCCGTTGGTGTTTGTTCCGTACGCATGACCGTCTGGCGACATGGTTTCTGGATAAGAAGATAGAGCGGCTAGATTCTTATAGAAGTTCTGCCAAACAGGATTCGCATAATTTGCAATGCCGCCCCAATCACTGGGTTCCCAATAAGAGCGTGCGGTAATACCATTCTCTGAAAACCATTTAACAATAGATGCATAAATGGCAAAAAGCGCGTCTGCTTCAGTTTGCGCATCACTTGGATTTGTACTGATACTACGTGGCTCATTGACAACACCAATCGCAAAATTACTATAACCATTATAGCGTGATGCAGCTTGTTGCCAAAATTTTAATAACTGATCACCTGTGATTTTACCTGACGTCCAATCGCTGGCGGCTTGAGGACCAACAAGCTGATTATGAGCATCCAAAATCACTTCTTCCAGGCCATTACTCATTAGCATTTTGAGACTATCATCAACTTTTTTAGCGTTACCAGTCGTCCAGTCAATATCGCCACTTGAATCAGAGAGCGTGGTAATATCAATAGTAAAACGTGCCGCATTCATACCGATCATTTTAATTTTATTGGCATCATCCACGGTAGGATAATACGTGCCACTTGCCCATTCTTGTCCTGATAAATTGACACCACGCTTTTTAACACCTGTTGTATAAACAGTCGCGTCATAAGTCGGCACAGGATCAGAATCACAATTAATGCTAATGAGTGTGTAACCGGAAGGGTATGAATTGGTCGCTGTACAAGCACCAACAGTGCCAACAACCTTGTCATTGCTATCTAGCAAACCTGATTCCGCCATCGATACTTTAACATTATAGGCAACATTATTAATGCCGTAGGTATAGGTTGCAGAACCATCCGCATTTGAAATGTCCGTCGTTTGTTCTTCTCCAGAAGCCAGAGAAGCTTTACAGGATTGTTCATTAGCACCAGCATCATCAGCACAAAAAGCATTTGATTGATATACTCCCCAATTTTGAAAGGTATATTGCTCACCGCCATTAAGAATTTTCACTATGCCAACAACCACCGTCGCATCACAATTCAAACTCACTAATGTATAACCTGAAGGAAAAGAAACAACGGCCTTGCATGCACCAAACGTACTCACAATATTATTATCAGCATCCAGCAGACCTGAACCATCCATAGCTACTTTAACGTTATAAGCAGCCCCATTGATCTGATAGGTATAGGTCGCAGAACCATATTGATTTGAAAAATCGGTCGTTTGCAACTCACCAGAGGCTAGTTCAGTTTTACAGTTTTGTCCGGCAGATCCCGAGTCAGTGGCACAATACGCATTAGATTGATATTCCGATACCAGCGAGTAACTGTATTTGACGCCCGTGTTTTCAACTTTCACCATGCCAACAACTGAACTGCCTCTTAAATGTGAAGTGGCCATAGCACGCGCAAAATTTAAAATAAAGTACACTGAAAACAATCTCAGTAGCACATGATAACTTGAAAGAGATTCACTACGACGATTAAACATTTTTGCCTTTGATTTTCTACAACAGTAAAGTCAGAATAGATGATGTATATTAAGAAACTCTTAAAGGTATACAAATAGTTTTATATATACTTCTGAATTTTTAAATCTCAATATGCGATGCCAATCGAATCACTTGGTTGCTGGGTAGATGATAATGCTCTGCGGCATTTTTTTGCGTGGCCACTAAAATAACGAATAGAATTTTTCGCCATAACATCATAGTTTTTGAACGATCATTTATAACCAATCGCTCATCGTTTAAAAAATAAGAAAGCTGGTCATTTAAAAAATCATATCCATGCTTTGCGCAATCCGCCAATACTTTCGGCACATTAAATTCTTCGTTAAAACCGAATCGCACAATGAGTTGGTAACAACTTTTTTCTAACACCTTCATCGTCCACCGATTTTTCTCTGCAATACACGGAACACTTTCTTTTGATAAGGTTAAAAACACCACATTTTCATGCAATATTTTATTATGCTTTAAGTTATGCGACAGCGCGCCAGGTACGTTTTCTTGAAATTGACAAAAGAAAATAGCCGTACCAGGAACACGGTGCAAAGATGATTTTAATAATAATCGTAAAAAATCAGACAAATTTTCAGAGCAATATTCTTGTCGACGCATCACTACAATTTCGCGCCCCCTGTTCCACGTTTTCATTACAATTAAAGAAAGCAGCCCTAATGCGAGCGTAAACCATGCACCATGCAATACTTTTAATGCACTCGATGCAAAAAACATACTATCAATAAATGCAAAAAAAATCACAATGCAAAGCGTCCACCACAATGGGAATTTCCAATCATAACGAATCACAAAAGAAACTAATAAAGTCGATGCCAACATTGTTCCTGCCACAGAAATTCCGTAAGCGGCAGCTAATTTTGCAGAAGTGCCAAACGTCACCATCGTCACCAACACTGCTAGAAGTAAAATCCAATTTACCGCAGGAATATAAATTTGCCCCATCGTTTTATCAGACGTATGACGCACTTGCATACGCGGCAAATAATGTAATTGAATAGCTTGCCACGTGACCGAATACGCGCCGGAAATAACCGCTTGTGATGCAATAATAGTGGCGAATGCAGCCAATCCAATCATCGGATAAAGCGACCAAGTCGGACACGCCAAATAAAATGGATTCACTAACGCCTCAGGGGTCCTCATTAATAAAGCACCTTGACCAAAGTAATTTAAAATTAATGCTGGGAATACCATAAACCAGGCAATGCGAATCGCCTTTCGGCCAAAATGCCCAACGTCAGCATACAATGCTTCAGCACCAGTAAAGGCTAAAATCACAGAGCCCAAGACTAAAAAAGAAGCGGTGCCGTGAGTCGTCAAAAATTCAAAAGCGTAATAAGGATTCATCGCCATCAACACTTTTGGAAAATGTATAATGTTGATCAAACCGACAACTGCAATAGCCGCAAACCAAATGGAACACACTACGCCAAAATAGCGGCCGATAAAACTCGTGCCATGACGCTGCAAAGAAAATAAAGCAATAATAATAAAAACGGAAATTAAAACTGTATAGGATTTAAATGAAGGCGAACTAACTTCCAATCCTTCGATTGCCGAAAGCACCGACATCGCAGGCGTAATGACCGCCTCACCATAAAACAACGCTGCGCCCAACAAACCCAATCCAATCACAACCCTTCGCCGGCGAGAATTTGGGCGCACCACTGAAGACGCCAAAGCTAACATCGCCATCACGCCACCCTCACCTTTGTTGGTGGCGCGCAGAATCACGGTAATATACTTCAACATTACAACGAGCATAAGTGCCCAAAAAATACTTGAACAACCGCCGAGAATACTCATTTCGGTCAATGGAATGCCATAATTGGGATTAAAGGTTTCTTTCAATGCATAGAGTGGGCTAGTACCGATATCGCCAAACACAACGCCCAACGCAAGAAATGCGAGCGCCGAAACACTTGAGCGAGAGGCGGGAGAACAAGCGGTCATTCAATGGGATTACTTTATAATAATAAGTGAAGAAGTATAAAGAAGGGGTCTTCTTAAGTAAAGTGCGCTTTTGTTGCACGAACAATCTGCTATACTGCTGCTGATACCAATAAATATAAGAAAATCATGCTCAAGATGCTCGACTCATCGCCAACAGATCCAGCCGATGATACGGATCAGGCCCACAGATACAAGCAAGCTCTTATGCCTGAAAATAATAGATTATTTTTTACATGCACCAATCTTCCAGAATCAACTTCTGACAATGACCTCTTAATGCACTTCTTTCTTGATAATATTACGCTACTAAAAAATCTACATGCATCAGAGGAAAGAGAGACCGTTCAATCTTCAATTGAGAGTTGGTGGCAATTTTTCATTAATAACAGACGATGCCCAAAAGAAATAAAAGATCGTAATATTGTATTATCAAAAAATGCCGCCGTTTTCACTATTATTAATATCATTAGCAAAATATGCAAACCAAACCTTGTTGATTCCAATATAATATCTGCATTTTCTAAATTATTGAGCAACGCCGCAAAAGATGAAAAATTTGCATTATTAACCGCCCTCTCTAAAGCTTTATTCACTGATCCAGATAAAGAAAAAGAAATTTCTGAGACGGGAAACATAATTATTGAACATATGCATGTTATGCAAGTAAAAATCGCACTAGCGATGCTTTATATACAGGCCAGTAGCATACCAAAAAATCAAAAACTTGAATTTATTATTGCAAGCGCAAACATTGAAGTAGATTATAAGAACGAAGAGCTTGTTAATGCTTATAATCATCTACAAATAATTCTTGAAAAAGCTCGGAAAGAAGTAAGCTTCGAAAAATCACGTAAAAAAAACTTACCTGCTTTAGTTAAAGAATATAGCTTACACAAACAACACAACTCATCGAGAGATATTATTTCTATTATCTTAGCAATTGAAGATAAATGCACTGAAAAACAATTAGCAGCGCTCGCTAAAGAACTTGAGAAATTTTCTATTCTTTACAGCGGCCCAAAATTCTTCGATGTCAAAACCATTTCTTCTGACTTACAACACATTATTAATATGATTGAAAAAAAACTTGGTGCGTTTGATATTTTACTTGAATTAAAGCAAACAGCGCAGCATGTTCAAGGCGACACAAAGACCACTGAATCTATTGCCCAGCTTTATCAAGTGATTCATCATTTTTTCTCTGCAAAAGAGACAGAACAAGGCGCAACAATGGATGATCTTCTTAATAGCATGGCTCAAATAAGTATCGATTGTGCAAATATTAACCTTATAGAAACGCTTACTCCAATATGTTGATCAAATAATAACCAGATAGATGTGGAAATACATGTTTTATTAACAAGCTATTTTAAGCAAAGTGAACCTTTATTGTGCGATTTATGTGCTATACTACTGCCCATACAAATAATAGAGAAAAAAAAATGTTTAGCATGAGCCGTCGTCTATCATTAAACTCTGCATCATCAGACACTCAAAATCTTAAGCAAGACAAAGACATAATCATTGTTTTTTATGCAAAAGTTAAAAGATGGATCAAAAAAAACCCTGATCACGACATTGCAAAACCACGAGATTTAAAAAGTCTTTGGGGTGAATATATAGATTCACTTCCAACAGAGAGCCTAAAAGAGCGTGCCCGCAAATTATCTCATGTCGTCATCAATGAGTCACAAACACTTTCAGAAAATTTTACGTATCCAGAGCTGTTAAAAGCTATTTTCTTGCTGGCTATTCCAGATCTGCTTATGCTTAAACATCTTGATATCTACCAGCCTGATAGAGCCAGCACTTATGACAGTTACGCCAATAATACTTATAAACAACAAGATAACCAGACCTACCTATTAACCCCTGAAAGAATGCAACCTCGTAGCGCATTCGTAAAATTTACTATTCAGAGCGAAATAAAATTAAATGAAGCAAGTCAACTCAACTCGTTTAGTGAATATTTTAATGCTTTGGAGAAATCCACGATAGAAACTTTTCGCGCTTACAGTCTGAAGTCTGTCAAATATTTTATAGAAAATATTTATCCATTACTAGAAAATGCTGATCTTAAAAAGGCGCTAGAAGCCGCTGATATCTCTATTACTGATCAGATAACTATACTTCACGAGTTAAACGCTTACTGTATTCAAGCATATGCCTTAGAAAAATACTCATCCTCTTTATCTGAAAAAGAAGAAATTGAAACCGAAGCTGAGTTCGAGTCTGAATCCATCAAAGAACAAAGAGAGCTCAAAGCGTTAAAAACAGCACAGATTAATAGTCATACTGATGTAGCATTTAAGCTAAATTACAAATTTTTCTTTGATCCCGATGCAGAGGTGAATCCCATTAGGCAATATGAAGTCAATGCAATGCAAAATATTAAAGCTGGCACCCACTCTATTGCTCAATCAACTAAGCTAGTCGATACGCAAGATCGAAAAAATTACGTATATAAAGGCATTACAGAACTTCTAAAGGCTCGGGGTGAAGACGATGATATGAACTTACGATCATGCAGAGAGTCATTAGGCATGATTGATCAACAAAATTACACAGACTTTTCCCCAAGAGAACATAAAGTATCTTATGCATGCACCGAACTTCCATCATCAATTTCTGACGACGACCTATTAATGCACTTTTTTCTTGATAATATTGAACTGCTACGAAACTTGGATGAATTGGAAAATAAAGATATTGTTAACTTGGCGATGACGCACTGCTGGCAATCTTTCATCGGCAGTAAACAATGCACCAGCGAAATAAAAGAACGTAATATAGTGTTAACAAAAAGCCCCGCGTTTTTAGTTGTGATTAATGTTATTAGTGAAATATGCAGACCAAATAATATTGATGGCAATGTAGCACATGCATTTTCCAAATTATTGAGCAAGACAGCAAAAGATGGAAAAACTCAATTATTGATTGCCCTTTCTAAGACTCTACCTTGTGATTCAAATGAAGAAAATGAAACAACCGAGACAGCAGATAAAATCATTAAGCTAATGCAAGGAATAAACAAACAAGTTGCAGCAGCAATGTTAAATATAAATGCCAGCAGGATGTCAGATAGTCAAAAACTTGAGTCTATTGTTGCGTGCGCAAGTATCAAAAATTCAGAAGCCTCTGAAACTACTTTTACAGCTTACAATAATTTACAAACAATTCTTAAAAAATATAATGAAATAAATGAATCTAAAAAAATAGATAAAAAATCCCTGCCTATTTTAATAGCACAATATGAAAATGAGCTAGAGAGAACAAATAGAGTTAAAAGTGAAGGTGCATTTCCATCTCTCCAAGATCAAAAAAACATCGCGCACATTGTTTCTGCAATTAACAAAAAATGCACTCGAGAAAATCTTGAAAACCTTGCGACACAACTTAAAAAGTTTTCTGTGCCCGGCCAAGCATTCTTTGGCTCACAAAACACCGCATCCAGTTTACAAGAAATAATCGACATGATATCTGGCAAAAAATACAGTGCATTTTATATTTTACTTGAGCTAAAGAAAAAAACACAACACATCAAAGCAAGCACAAGTATAGATTCACTTGTTTCTGAAGTTTATCACGTAGTTAATGGCTTTTTCTCTAAAAACAATACAAAAGAAAACAACACGATGGATTCTCTTCTTAACAGAATTTCTCAAATAGGTGTCGTGGTTGTCGCCGCTAATGCCAATCTTTCTGGCGTATCTACATTTAACCAAGGACCAAAATAATGTTCGCCGGTGATTTGTTTTTTTGAAATCACTTCTTTAAGCACGTCACCAAGTTTACGATAACCCGGCGAATGATTTGCAAATAATTTTGGATGATAAATTCCCAAGCCGGCGTAATTTAATTTTACGCCGTCTAATCCTAATAAACCATCAGCGTTTAAAGAAAAATCTCCCTGACAATGATGCTCAGGATTATTAACCATTACTAAATGCGCCAACTGTTTTTTATCAGTTAATGCGCCTAATAATTTTTCTACAGGATAATCAGTGAAAACATCGGCGCTCATTAATATAAATGGTTTATTGTCAAAAAAATCTAATGTCTGAATTATTCCACCTGCGGTTTCAAGCGCTTCTGTTTCAATAGAATAATGAATATTGATTCCAAATTGACGGCCGTCGCCCAGCGCTTGCTGAATTTTTTCACCCAAATAGCGCACGTTAATCACGCAATCTTTTATGCCAATCGCTGCCAATTTTTTCAAATGATAGACAATCAACGATTGTCCATGCACCATCAACAATGGCTTCGGACAAGTTCGCGTTAAATCACCCATGCGTTCGCCTTTGCCTGCGGCGAAGATCATTGCTTTAATCATTTTTATTTTCTCTTAATAATTGGATAACGCGAGTCAATTCATTTAATTTTTCATATCGCGCAGAAATAGTTTCTAAATAATTGAGCGTTCGCGGAATAAACTGCAAATAATTATCGTTATGATCGCGTAACGACTTTCGTGAAAACGTAAATAACGCTTTTAAATGACGCTGAATACTTGTCCAATCAAACCAAATTAAAAACGTTTCATCACTCACTATATTATCTAATAAACCATTTTTTTGTGCTTGTTGTTTATAATACAACGCCCATTCCAGCACCTTTTCTTCTGGCCAATCGATATAACAATCGCGCAACAATGAGGCGATATCGTAAGTCATTGGACCGGCCATGGCGTCTTGATAATCAATAATACCAATCTTGCCATCTTGTTTTCTGAGTAAATTTTTTGAATGAAAATCACGATGCATAAATACATACGGTTGCCGTGTCACGATATCGGCAATTAATTGAAAACAACTTTCTAACTCCGAAGAAGACGTTTGGTGAAATAACCCTTCCAAACACCATTCTCGCCAACCATGACACTCTTCAAGAATCACGCGCTCATCTAAAATGCTAAAACGCCCATACGCTTGAATAGGGTGTTGATGTAAAACAACAAGATGATCAATCGCTTCTTTATAAAAATTATCTGCCTGCATTAAATCAGACGAAGATTGAAATAAATGCCACAACAAATCATCCCCAAAATCTTCGAGTATCGCCCAGGATTGCTCATCGTCTTTAGCTAAGAGCTTTGGAATGGGTAAATTAGTTGAACTTAAATGCGCCGTTTGCTGAATAAACGCATTGTAAATGGCCGGCTCTTCACTCGCATCCATAAAAATTAAGCTTTGATCCGCTAAATACAAACGAAAATAGCGTCGAAATCCTGCATCACCGCAAAGGGCATCATAACTTGTTACTGGGACATGTTGAAAAATCCAACCTTGCTGTTGAGATGTAAGTGATCGCGTCATTATTCTAAAAACCTCCCAAAATCAATTATTGCTGCAAAATAATCACTATCAACCACTTCTTGAGTCACGCCATTCACGTGAATTAACACAGGCCGACAAGAAAATCCGCGTGGAAAGGCAAGTGCGGTAATTTTTTCTTGCACTTCTTCAATAACAGAAGCTCCAATCTCATTTTTTGAAAACTTTACTTCACAAATATAAAGCGTTCCAAACTTGGTTTGAATCATATAATCAATTTGACAACCACGCGTTCGAGTTGTTTTATGCTGAAAAAAAGGATTTTCATTTACAACGTCTTCTGGAAGAAGATTAAGATAATCAAAGATTAATTTTCGATTATTCAGCACTAGATTTTCAAACGAAAACCCCATAATGGCGTTCCATTCAGGCAATGAAGTAAGTGATTTAAATTCAAAAGCGTTGCGTTTTATTTTGCTTTGATTTTTTGCAATATATTTTAAATAAAAACGAACATAATTATCCGATAAGCGATAACGACTTGATTTATTGTCACTGCCTGTTTTGATATCCCAAGTGAAGTCTCTCTTAATAAAACCTGCTTCTTCTAATTCCCATAAATACCCAGAAATTCTTCCAAGACTGTCAGACTGCAGTGCTTTTGCAACAAGAGTTTGCTCTTTAGCACCGCTTGATAAGCACTCAAGAATGTTATGATAGAATTTAGATTTTCTAAGAAAAATATCTGAAAACATCTGATCAAACTCATTCACCAACATTCCACCTTTTGAGAAACAAAGTTTTTTAATATTTTCTTCTGCACCTGCTTTTGGGTCGATCTCTTCTAAATATTTTGGAATGCCACCTGTCACTGCCAATATTTTTAATTTCTCATAAGCGGTAATGTTTTTTGGCCAAAACTCCTTACAGCTGACTAATAAAAGTTCTTCTAATGTGAGAGCATAGGAAATACGGCCAACAAACCCCGTATTACTGAGGATGTTTTTTTCAATCCAGGCAGAAGCAGAACCGCAGACAACAAACATAAGCTCAGTGTTATTTTTAAGCTGAAGATCCCAAAGATTTTTTATTTTTCCCAAAAAGGTAGGGTCTTTCGACCCCATCCAGGAAATTTCATCGAATAATAAAAGTATTTTTCCTTTTTGAACCCGTTCGCCAATAGCCCAAAAAATATCACTCCAATCATTGTATTGTGCATGTGCTGTTTTAAATTCTCGCGCCATTTGTCTTGAAAATTCTGCTAGCTGGTGTTGAGCTCGAGTCTTTTTGTCAGGAGGCAACCCCGAAAAAACATAGAAAACATCAAAATATTGGCTAAACTCTTGAATAAGTCGACTTTTTCCTACTCGTCGTCGACCTTTCACGAGAACAAAAGAAGCCGTTTTTTTAGCTTGTAACTCTTGCAATCGTCGTAGCTCTCTTTGTCGACCTATAAAAGTATGCATGACTCACCTGGTCTCAATAAAAATGGAGAATTAAATCATCAAATGTCGATTTGATTCTCCATTTTTGCATATCTATCTGGGGAAGTAAACCTGCAAATGCAGATTTGATTCTCCATTTATGCCTTGAAATCAAGCATTCATTCACTGAAAAATATCTGTCCTGAAAGCCTCATTTGAAGTAAAATCACGCGATTTCTTGATATTTACCTGCTTAATTAGGCCTTGTTTGTTCCCATGCGAATACGTTTACTCCCCCTATTTTTACTTGTAACTGCTTGTTTTTGCTGGAAATTGACGTGCGCGCAAGAAACCGCTTTGCCTGAGCAAGCGCCGGTTTATACCGATACACTCGATGATCCGAGCAATTTTTCAACCCTTGGCAACATCAATATCGGCCAATATTTGGGCTGGGTGAATGATGATTCGGCCAATACCTGCGGTGGATACTATTTAGCGCAACCCATGCTGTATTCTGGGCCAACGATTCCTGACAAAACACCGATCGAAAAAGTACCGGTTCAAATCACCGCAGAATCGGGTCAATTTTATTTCAAAGGAAAATCGACTCTTTCGGGCAATGTACTCGTGATGCAACCCGACAGACAGATTCTTGCCGATAATGCCTATGTCTATCGCGCCCCAAACGGTGATCTCAAAGACATCAATATGCTTGGAAATGTGCACCTTCAAGAGCCGGGCAAACTATTGATTGCCGATGTCGCAACCGTGCCGATTAAAGATGAAGCTATCAGCCATTTTTCGCTTTACGATGTTATTTATCGCGTCACCTTAAAACGCTTACAAATTGAGCCTTTAGAAAACGTCCTCACAACCTCAAAAGATAAGCCAGCGACAAAAGAAACTGGACTCGTCGCCTGGGGATACGCGAAACAAGTTGAGCAAACGGCCGCCGATCAACTGGATTTACGCCATGCAAGCTATTCAACGTGTCCACCTGACGACAAAACATGCGCATGGCATTTAACGGCCAATGATTTACATCTCGATAAAACAGAGGGGCGCGGCACTGCGTACGGCTCAACCTTGTGGCTACGACATTTACCCGTCATGTATTTACCGTATTTTAGTTTTCCGCTAGATGATCGTCGAAAATCAGGACTTTTATATCCCTCTTTTACTAACTCTTCCAATAGCGGATACTCCTTTGTTATTCCTTACTACGCTAATCTCGCACCGAATTATGATTTAACGCTATATCCAAACTTTTATGAAGAACGCGGCACTTACCTCAATTCAGATTTCCGTTATTTAACAAGAGGTAGTGTTGGAAGTGTCGATGTTGGTGTTTTGCCTGACGATCGCAAATTTCAACAATTTCAAAAAGACGCGCTGACAGAATATACCCCCGGTGATCAGTTAACAACATTAGAAGAAAATAGCGATACACGGACCAATTTTCACTGGCTTGATAACACACAATTGACAAGCAACTGGACGGGGCATGTTGATTACAACTATGTCAGTGACGATTATTTTTTAGAAGATATTGCGCAAAGCAATATGAAACAATCCGATGATCAACTTTTACAACAAGGCAATGTCAATTATTATGGCGAATATTGGACATTCCAAGGTTTATTGAAAAATTATCAAACGCTACACCCTATTAATCAAGATCAAATTTATAATCAATATGCGCGATTACCAGAATTAGATTTTAACACGGATATTCCTGACCAAATTCCCGGCGTTGATTATGGGCTTTCATCGCAATTCGATTATTTTTACATTGCGCAAGACCCCGACGTCACCACCATACCTACAACAGGATATCGCGTTAATATGCGACCTGGCATAAATCTACCGAACAATAAGCCGTATGGTTATTTAACACCAGGATTACAGGTGGATTCCACGAGTTATCAACTTTCACATCCCTCAGAAGGTGATCCCGCTGATCCTACGCGCGTCCTCCCCTTATTTGATATCGACAGCGGACTATACTTTGATAAAGATACACCTATCTGGGGGAAATCATATTTGCAAACATTAGAACCACGTCTTTACTATCTTTACGTGCCCTATGAAAATCAAAATAATTTACCGGATTTTGATTCGACATTATACACCCTCACTTACGATCAACTTTTTCAAAACAATCGTTTTAGTAGTGTCGATAGAGTTGGCGATGCGAATCAAATTTCTTATGGCGCTACGACACGATTTATTGATCAAACTTCCGGTACAGAAAAAATGAATTTCAGCATGGGCGAAATTTTATATTTTCAAGATCGGCAAGTGAGTTTGTGTGATACTGAAACTTGCAACCGACAAGATACTGAAGAATTTTCACCAATTGTTGCGCAAACCAATTATTTTCTTTCCCAACATTGGTCGTTTTCAGGCGATACTGCTTACGACTCCGAACAACAAGATTTTCAAAATGCCTCCGCCACCATACATTACAAACAAGATGAGCGACGCGTCGTGAACTTAGGATATTCATTTGTGGGCGAGGGAGAACTCTATACAGATCAATACGACGGCGACACTAATTTGGCGAATTTAAGTCAAATTCACGCCTCATATGCCTGGCCATTAGTCGCGCAATGGAATACTCTGGGAAGTGTGGATTGGGATACGAGCTATACCAATGGCGTTTCGTTCATGTTTGGTGCAGAATATAGTGCCTGCTGTTGGGGCGTGAGCTTCATGGTGAACCAAGAGCTATCGGGGGTCAATAATGGACAAAATCAGTACGATCGCGTGTACTACGTGCAATTTGTATTGAAAGGATTAGGTGAAGTGAATAGCCGCGATTCTTCATCGCTCGTTGCGCAAAACATAGAAAATTATCAAAATAATTTTGTAGAAGCTTTCTAAAAAAGACTAGAGGTAGTGTGATGAAAAAAATTTTATTGAGCCTGTTATTAACGTTCACGCTTAGCGCCGCTAATGCAGTGGGGGATGAGGTTGCGCCTGGACATATCGTCGAGCTGAATACCATTGTCGCCGTTGTCAATGAAGAACCAATCTTGCAAGATACCTTGGATCAACGCGTTAACATGGTGCAACGACAACTTGAAATGCGAAAAATTCCTGCCCCGCCTTTAGATATTTTAAAAGCGCAAGTACTGAATCAAATCATTCAAGAACAATTACAATTGCAATTAGCCGATAGCCGTCACATTCAAATCCCGCAAGCGCGCGTTAATGCTCAATTACAACAGATTGCCGATCAACAAAAAATAACGATTGCAGAACTCTATCAACAAGCAGCAGCAGACGGTTTCACGCGCGATAGTTATCGCGAACAATTGCAAGATCAAATGCGCATTCATGAACTCATTCAAACCACAATTGCAGCGAAAATTAATATCACACCTAAAGATGTTGAGCTCTATCGAAATTCGCAACTCGCGCATGATACCGCCGGAAAAGAATATCAAGTTGAAAATATTTTAATTCCACTAAATGCGTCACCGACCGTACAACAAGTCAGCGACGCTAACGCTAAAGCCGCAGCACTTTTAAGTGAAATCAAAAGTGGTAAAGTCGCCTTTGATCAAGCCGCTGTACGAAATTCTTCTGGACAATCGAATCTTAAAGGCGGCGATTTAGGCTTTCGCCCCATTGCAGAGCTCCCTGAAATTTTTGCAAAAGCCATTGTCACCATGCAACCCGGTGATGTCGCTGGCCCCATTCGCGCCGGTAATGGCATTCAGTTGATTAAGTTAGTCGCCATCAAAGGCGATCAACAAGCATTAACCGACGACCAAATTCGCGAAGCCTTATTCAAGCGTAAACTCGATGAAGCATATCCTGTGTGGATTAGAAGCTTAGAAGATCAAGCGTATGTTTATCGCGAAAATTGATACTAGAGTTTTATTGTTAGACCCTTGTAAAAGCGGATAGGCTGGCTTATGCTAGCTCGGAGTTGATTCCGGATTTACGGCGTAAATTCGGAGTTTTATCCGAGGAGACGGCATGAAAAAACGCTTATTAGAGTTGGAAAAAGTAGCACACAAGTAAAAGAACTCGATTTAGCTAATCTGCGCAATTTTTCAAAAGAACTCGATCATTGTGAAGCGGTGTGTTTTTCGAATGATCCACGCCTTCGAAAACTAGATAACATCATGATTTATCCTTGACAAGAGGGGATTAAAAGATTTTTTGATTTGGAGTAACGTATCACACAGATTTAATTACCCCAACTCAATAACCGCTAAAATTTATATGACATATTTTCAGCAATTGCATCAGCCTTAGCTTGACCGTCAGTAAAATTGGCGTGCCGCTTTTGCAACACCTCTTCCCGAGCAGTAAGTATTGCTTTACATAACCCCTCCATGAGGACTCCACTTTTTTGGGCGGGTGGATTTAAGAAAAAATCATTAATTGCGGTATAAGCCGCAAGAGTTTCATCTTGTCGCGTTACTCGTGCTGAGAAAGTATTGCACTCCGCTACTTTTTGTGCGGCAATTTCTTTCAGGCTCAATAAAATATCCGCCATGTTTTCATTGGCGTCAATCATTTTGACAATTTTTAACATGCCTCTAGGGATGGAAGAGGATGAAAAAAAACGTGACGTCATATTAACACTAAATTGCTCCAAAGTTATTTTCAAATAATCAGCGGCAGTAGTACGATAATTTTCTCCATTTTTTTTGTACCGACATTCTGAGCCCATTAACACCTCTATTTGAGAGGCAAGTGCATTTTTGCCATCTTTATTTTGTGACGTCTTATAGTTTTCTAATAAAGCGGATAAACTAGTATTTTTTTCTTGAGAAACGTTATACTCAGATATCATCGCATCCCTCGCAGTCAATTGACCGCTTACAGACGCTGAATGTGACACAACGGATTGATTTAACGGATTATGCACAGACGCAGAAAATGATTTAGATCGCTGCACGACATCCAACAATGCTTCTGATGAGTGCGCAGAAAACGAAGCGCCTTTTATCGGCGCAACGATATCTTTCCATTCAATACCGCTCGATTCACAAGATTTTTTCAAGACTTCAATAAAACCTTTTTGAAGCAAATCTTCTCCAAAACGATTCCTCTTACATTTTTCTTGAATAGCAACATAACAAGTTCGAACTTCTTCTGGATTAGAAAAAGTGAGATTGCATGAAGTTAAGACTTTTTCTTTAATGCATTTATCGATCCATGAAATAAACTGATCTGTAACCAAAGACTTGCTTACATTAGGTCGCATCACTGGCCAAGGAAGTATGGATGATATAATCGGCGTCCTTCTTCGAGCAATAGAATTTTTGAGTGATGCACGAAACTTTTCTACAACGCCATTGACGTCGTCATTACTCGCTATACCTCTAAAGTTTTTTAGAATCTCATAAGATGCGCGATGACCAAAAGCGCTACTTGCAACGCTAGTCAATGGGCTACTCACAATTTTATTATATTTTCCTTGAGTAATCGCGCCAACAAGAATCAGCTTTTCATGAAACTCTAAGGTGGTATCGAAAATTGACGTTATAATTTTTTTGAAAACTGGGGAAATGCTTATGTTTAGAATATCATTTTTAACCTGTTCTTCCATATTACTATTTGAAACAGCTAATTCTTTTTTAGGAAGTGCTTCTACGCACGCCTCAAGCAAAGAAACATTGTCTGCAAATGACGCATGATCCAATTCATCGGCGAATTGAGAGATCAGGAACTGACGCTTTTCCCTCAAGCCCTTTAGAAAATCCAAAGAAAAAGAGTCACTTTCTTTCACAGACAGATTGGCCAAGCCACTACCAATAAATGGCAGCATTGTCTTCATTAACGTATTATTTTTTCTAATATTTTCGGAAAAAGGTAAGATGGCAGATAGCGTCTCTTGCAAACCCTGCAGACCCTCAGCGCTAAAAACTCCCATATGATTTTGACCGCTTGTAAGCACCGTTTTAAATAATTCTTCATTACACTGAAAAACTTCAATTAACTGAGGCTCGCTAACTCCAAACTTAATCCATATATTTCTTATGATTGTCGCCAGCTCTATTTTTGGCACTTTTTCATCAAAAGCCAATAAATCACCAAATGTTTCTGGAGCTTCCACCACTGTTTGATAATCCGAAATCGCTTTAAAAACGAATCCTGAAAAAGTCGTATTTTCTTGCAGTAGCAATCTACTAACAATAGCTGGATGAACTTCAGGAAATAATAAATCAGGATTTTCTTTTTTATTTTCAGCAAAAGCGACATAAGGATCAAGAAATTGCTTAACATCATTTTCAAGCGCTGTGTAAAAATCATTTTGAGATAACGTATCGTGCGACAATGAACCAAAAAAATTACCTATGCACGGCAAAATTTTTGATATTAGCACGCCATTAACTGTGAGGTCTTTTCCATATTCAACTACAAACGCACCCAATGAAGCTGAAATTATCTGCGCCAACAATGCATTTCTTCGAACAACAGGATTAGGGTCGTTTTTGGGCAAACCTTCTGCATCCGTTATGAATTGATCTGTAAGCGAATCAAACACTGCAGGGTTAGAATGCAATCTTCTAATATCATTCACCAGAAAAAGCAGTATTTTTTGAGTTATGGAAAAAAGTGAACTTTCAAGATCGTCACTCGATTCTATTTCTTTTTTAATACCACTAAGAATTTTTTTCAAACCATCCGGCGCCACAAGAATATCTAAATCGATGCCCCCATTGTTAAACATTCTAGACAAATGGTGATAATGATCTACGCCCACTAAATTTATACAAAGAGGCGTAAAAGCTCTCGTTGTTAATAGCTCACCTTGCGCATCAATATTTTTCTCTAAGGTAATACTATTTTCGTTTTGTTTGTTTTTTTCCATTGCTGCATTATTAAGGCTCTCGATAAGCTCTTCAGAGATATTCTTTGAAATTAAAAACTCTGCTCTTTCTTGATCATTCTTTAACGACCTATATTCATCTTGAAATGCTTCATAAGAAGGCATAGATTTCCACAGCGAAGGATAAAGCGCTAAAGCTGCGACCATTTTTTTTGCTTCGACTAGCAACCGATGCTGATTCACTCTTTCAATCCATGCTGCGTCCTTTTTCTCGCTCAACCAAGCGGTTACTTCTTTTCTCTCGATCTCAGTCTTGAAACCAGACAACATTTGGTTTAGCGTTGCTCGATCGTTAGAATCAGGCATTATCTCCGCGCGCGTGCTAGGCTCAATTGATACTATATAATCACCGGCTTTCTCTGTTGGCGTTTTTGATATTGTATTTGAGGCAACAGCTGTTTTATCTGTTTTATCTGTTTTATTTGTATTTACATTATAATAAGCAATAGCGCTCGCTAAAACTTCTGGGTTATTGAGCACCCATGCCAATGAGCGCCTAAGAGATGTCGTATTTTCAGCTACAGAATTACTGACTCTGTAACAATTTTTAAATTCAGCTGCTTTTGCTTCGCCAAATTTTTCAGTTAAAAATTTTGGATGCAACCACAAAATAGCAACCGCGTTTAATGCTTCAACATATACCTTGCTCTCAGAATCTACGCTTTTTTGTTCATTCGCATTCTTTACTTTTTCTACAAAATCAGCATTTTCTTTTTTCTCATCTGATAGCACATCTGTCAACAATAATTGAATGTTCTCATCTTTCAGCATACTTCTTAATGCATCACGATTATCCGCTATCAATTTTGGACATCGAGAGTCGATTACATATGCATCCCACAAAGCTTGTGCACAAACTCCGCAAGTTTTAACATCCGCTTTAAGAGCATATTCTTTTCGAATTTGACTGAAATAAAATAAATTTTTTGCAAAAAAATTCTTTAATATTGATTGACTATCTGGTGCAGATGAAACCTCAAAGCTATCATCAGGAAAAATATATTGTTCTCGCGAAACACTAAATTGCTCATCGGAAATGCCACTACTTTTTATTTCTTCCGTTGTGAATGTGGCACCAATGTCAAAAAGATTTCTATACGCTTCATTAGGCGCCACCAAAAATAAATTACCAAACGCCTGCTCACCCTCAAGCGGTTGCCTGACTACTAACGTAGCTTGCTTACAGAGTAATTCGCAAAGCAAAGCAGGAGATTGAACGCTCTCTTGAGGCATTGCCTTAATATTTTCTGCCAGCCGCGTCAATGGCGATCGTATAAAACCAAATAATGTTTGCTGATCATTAAAACGCTTTAATGCTATTGTCCGATCAGGTTCTTCAAGTTTAAGCGCTACCTCTTGCTCGATACGAAGCTCAACTTGAAGACTTTCAAAATATCGAAAAAATAATACTGATACTACATCCGAAATTTGTTGCGACGTCATATCAGCAAGCTTGATTGCACTGAGATCATTTTTAAGTTGATCGATGATTTTTAGGTATAAAGCAACTAGCTGGCTTGC
Source organism: Pseudomonadota bacterium (assembly GCA_040389005.1). Taxonomy (GTDB): domain Bacteria; phylum Pseudomonadota; class Gammaproteobacteria; order JAGOUN01; family JAGOUN01; genus JAGOUN01. The sequence goes on along the minus strand of JAZKAS010000028.1, from coordinate 3,200 downwards.
ATTAAATGTTGTTACTGACGTATTACAAGCCGCTGTCATTTCTTGGCAAAGAGCATTCCAATCCTCCGCTGGTTTTGCTTTACTCAATAAACTATCAAAGGCAACTCTATGTGCATCGTTATTTTCACAAGAATAAACAAGGCAATTGTTATCGCCCAAGTCGATAACACCTGCAGACTCAAAAATTCGATTGTTATTATGCTTTATATCTATGCCATATAACGGTTTTTTCACATCAATTACAGCAGAAATAAATTCAATTTGCCCAGAATCTAAAGGAAGCCTTACAGGCGGAGTATCAAGGCAACGATCAAAAAACACTTTAAGCTCAGAAGAATATACTTGATGCATATCTTGATGAGCACTTATAAAAACATTAAATAGATTGCGCAATCCCTCACGATATTCTTGCGGATTGAGTGCAAGTGTTTCAACAAGCTGGCGTATCGCGTCAACATTTTCTTTATAAAATCTTGTAAGAATCTCTGCTACTCTTCCATATTTATCAGATGCAACTGCATCTACAATGGGTGAAGCGTCATATTTAATTTTAGTTTTAGTCGCATTCCAGTCTACTTTAAGTGCTTCTATTTTTTTTTGTGATTCTTCAGGAAGCAGTAGCATGTATTTTTCCAGCAATGCGTCTATTTCTTCATCGCTTTTAACTTCACTCTGCTTGGCCACCTCAAGAAAAGCTGCTTTAATATTTTCAATTGAATACACATAATTTTGACGATGCGGATGAGTTATATCCCAAACAACCTCATCAACTAACATTCCCAATCGACCTCTTCTTATGCTGGAAGTCAGGCCACCAACTACTTCAATCCACTCAGCTTTAATATCAGCAGCGGCGGTTATGTTTTTTGTACGGCAGATACTATAAAAATTATCAATAAAAGCTATATCAGCTTGGTTAGCTTTAGCCTTCTGATGCACTTCTTCAAGTTTGTTTTTTATTGTTTCTTTGCTTAAATCAAATGTCATGGCCTATATCTCTATCTTATAATGCACTTCAAATCAAAGGCATATGTATCACACTAATCCAGTATAGTATATAAAGCAGCAAGCGTGATGTCAGCGCCCGCCACACCAACTAGATTGGCCATAAATTGCTCTAATTTACTGTTTTTTTAATAAAATAGATACAATATTACGCCACACCTCTTTCAATTTTCTCCCCTTGGAGTATACTAGTGCAAAATTTTTACACAATAAAAATTAAGAGAATACCGTGCATCCATCACTCCTCGTCCAGAATCCCCCAAATGAGGACTTGAGTCCTGTTGACGGCATCGAGCTTGTCAATCTAAACAAAACCGACCTTGCTCCAAATGAAAACAATACTCCTTACACTAGAGAACGCGCATTCTTGGGTTGGTCCAAAAAATTAGACTCCACTGCCAGCACCTCACATGCAAGCTTACTTGGCCGAAGTGGATTGCACCCCGCTTTACTAGAGCTACCCCTGGACCCTCTGCGAATAATATGGAGCTTTCTTAATACAAAAAATCTCCCGCTTTGCGAATGCTTAATCCTTGAAGCTATATTTAAAAACTATAAAATAGCAAGTCCAGAAGACAGGCTACAACAGCCCGAAGCCTTGCGATTACAAACAATTAAACAATGGAAGCTGACAAGATCAAAAACCATTGTTGATCTTACTATTGCAGCCCCTACTCAACTTGAAAAACAGGAAAAAGAAAAATTATTTTCAACCATGGAAGAAGTTACAAAACATCTTGCTCATAGCATCCACAAGACTGCAGAAGAAATAAGTGATGAACACGAAGCTTCATTAAAAATAATTATGCGATTCACCACCGATAAATCAAAAGAAGAAATCGTTAACTATCTGTTAAGTCAATTGTTTGGATGCTATTTCTTATGCTGGCAACACTACAATAGCAAAGACAATACAGATAATGACATAGAAAAATATTATAAAAGACTAGCAGAGGGTATAAACCGATTAAACTTTATTAAAAAAAATTGCGCTCCTTGGATAAAAACTCCTGCAGCTTCTGATGAAGTGAAAGACGAATATGAAAAGACTATCACTAATGCGAATATTTACTTTTTTACAGACTGCGTACCTCCACACCCTCTTGAGAAAAAAGCTAAGTGTTCATTTTGAACCACTTAACACGAGAGTCTGAGCTTTGACTTGCTTTGCACGCGCCAACTCTGATAGCTGCAAATGATCATCGATAAATGCTTGAATTCTTTGTGCCGCCATTCGAACCGCGCGATCATAATCTGTGCTTTCAGAGTACTGCAAAAATTCTTCTGCTTTTAACGAAAGTTGCCGCAAAGAATACCCTGATGAAGAAGCTTTAACTTCACTCACCCAATCTTTTACTATTTTAGGAAGCAGAAAAGTACCGAAAAAAGTATCCTTGCCTTGAGTAGAATATCTGCAGTCAGGGAGCGTTTCTAAACTTTCTGCCAGTTCGCTTAATTTCTCTTTTGTGCATAGAAAATTACAAGGCTCACTTGAATAAAAAACTTGTCTGCTCTCATAAGCCAATGCTTCCTGTGTGTTATTTCGATATTTTGCAAAAATTGCTTGAACATTACTCTCTGACCTGATACCAGAAAAACATTGAAATTTATGATAAAGATCCCTGCCTTTAGTTTTTTCTCTAAATATTGTGCGGCCACACTTACCTTCTGCAATCGCACCAATAAAGCGAAGCGAAAAATGCGTTGGAAAATCACTCTCTAACAAAAGAATAAAACTTTTTTTTGCTCCAAATTTGGGAATTTTTTTAATGTCAGCTATCAATCTCTTCTTAAAATTATTATTTTCAGCCTGTAGCACGAGATCAGGGTTTACATGAAACAGTTGAAGATTAATGATTACTTCCACCAACTTGTTTAATGATTTATTTTTTGCTCTTCTAGTCATAACCACTACATCTTCTCGAATAACCGCTTCACTTAGTAATCGATAAAACTCTTTGCTAGAAAATATTTGATTTATTTCTTGGCTGTCTGTAAATCCACGAAGCTCTTTCGAAAACCGATTAATACTATCGTTTAAAAGCTGGATTGCATGAAACGGCCGCATTATTGATTCAGAACAAAGAAGAATATTTTCTTGCACTGCTTTACAATACCTTTCTAGCGCGTTTTCTTCGGATAGATATTCAAAATCAATATCACTAAAACTTGAAAAAAATCTGATCGCTTTCAGG